>JBBRDQ010000024.1:0-37162 GCA_038203695.1 Chitinophagales bacterium | reverse complement strand
GTGGGCGTCAGTTATGAAGATGGCAGTACGTTCGAGGATAACAACCTGGTACAAATGACCAGGGAACCGGTGCAAGTGCAGCGGATTGTCGTCGAAGAAGGCATGCAGCAACAGTAATCCCGCGACAGATGTTAGTATTTACTCCGTCTAAAACTTGCTTAATTCAAAAAAAACGACCTATTTTGCAGGTCAATTAGCACAAAAAAGTTAGACGGCGCAACGGCGCACATCCGAACTATGGAATACGGAACCCACCAATCCCAGACCCCACATGAATCACCGGAATTCCGGCGGTGGAAATTCAAGGAGGTCAAAATATACGCCTCGACAGAATGGTTAGCCGACAATAAGAAGAAATACCGCCAAGTCTTCGATCGCCTGGAGACCACCTATATCTATGCGGAATTGTCATTTCACAATAAATACTTCGACATCGAGGATTGGGAAGTAAATGTGGAACTGCGTTGTTATGCGGTTAAAAAGCAAAAGAAAGAAGTCTGCGTCCTGCCCTTTCGCCGTAAAGTGAGCAAATACGATGCGGTCGGGTATGTGCGCGAAGGTTGGGGCAATAAACAGGAAGGTGTATTCTGGAAAAAAGGCGCTTACTACTGGGAGGCCTGGATCGAAGGCGAAAAAGTGGCTACTAAGCATTTTTACGTCGAAGACGCCACCCGGCCGTTTACCAAAAGTGATAATCCATACTGCCAGATCACGTCGCTGCGAACGTATGAAGGGCCCTATGATGATACGCCGGAATTCGAACGCGTGTACATGCGCCGCTTCCACGGGGAAGAAACCCGGTATGTGTATGCGGAAATTATTCTCAAAAATATGCTGCTCAGCAAACAGTGGCAGTGTGAATTATTTATCAAATTCTACAATGACGCCCGCGAACTGAAGGGCCAGGTGGTGCGCCTGCACAAGGTGGAAAAAGGCGACGACGGCGTAAAAATAACCGCCGGCTGGGGCAGTAATGTGAAAGGCTCCTGGCGCAACGACCGCTATACTGCCGAAATTATTTTCATGGATCAACTGCTGGCCGTCATGCCTTTCGAGGTCGGCGCGGACTGGGAAGAAGGCGTTAACGGCGTGTTTCTGCCGGATAAGGGCCAGCCAATTTTCTTGCAACCGGAAGCGGAAGACCACGAATCTTTCGAAGAAGTGCTGGTTAAACTGGACATGCTGATCGGCCTGAGCGAAATCAAGCAAAAGGTCCGTGAACACGCCCAGTACATCCAATTTCTGCAAATCCGCAAGGAAAAAGGCTTCACCGAAAAAGAGGGCATCAATGTCCATGCGATTTTCACCGGCAATCCTGGTACCGGCAAAACGACGGTAGCCAAAATGATGGGCCGGCTCTATAAAAAAATGGGTCTGCTTACCAAAGGCCACGTCCACGAAGTCGACCGGACCGATCTGGTCGGCGAATACATTGGCCAAACGGCGCCAAAAGTGAAAGATGCGATCGAAATGGCGCGTGGTGGGGTGTTGTTCATCGATGAAGCCTACGCACTGGCGCGTTCAGCGGAAGACACCAAGGACTTCGGCCGAGAAGTTATCGAGATTTTGGTCAAGGAATTGTCCAATGGCCCCGGCGACCTGGCGGTTATTGTGGCTGGTTATCCCAAGGAAATGAAGACCTTTCTGGATTCCAATCCGGGTTTGCGCAGCCGCTTCAAAATGAGCTTTGATTTTGCAGATTACTTGCCGCAGGAACTCAGTTTGATCGCCGAATACGCCTGCCGCGAGAAAGAAGTCCTCCTGGCCCTGGAAGCACAGGCACTGGTCAATGAAATGATTACGGAGGCATTCCGCCAGCGCGACCGCTCTTTTGGCAATGCGCGTTACGTGCATGATCTGATCGAAAAAGCCAAAATCCAGTTGGGCCTGCGGCTGATGGCCAATGCCGGCATCCGCGAACTGGCCCCGGAAGCACTCAAAGTAGTCTTGCGCGAAGACCTGGAAAAAGTACGGAAATCAACCAAACGGCCATTGCCGCATATTCCGGTAGACGAAAAACTGCTGGCCGACGCGCTGCACGAACTCGACAGCCTGATCGGTATGCAGAATATCAAAAAGGAAATCCGCGAACTCATCAACCTGACGAGTTATTACCGCGATTCCGGCCGCGATGTCCTGCGCAAATTCTTTCTGCACACGGTCTTTGTGGGCAATCCCGGTACCGGTAAAACCACCGTTGCCCGTATTTTGACGAAAGTATACAAGGCCCTGGGCGTACTCGAACGCGGCCACATGGTCGAAACGGATCGCCAGGGACTGGTGGCCGGTTTTGTCGGGCAAACGGCCATTAAAACGGCCGAACGCGTGGAAGAATCCATCGGCGGCGTGTTGTTTATCGACGAAGCCTACGCGCTTACCACGACCGGCCGCGGCAGCCAGGGCGACTTCGGCGACGAAGCCATTCAGACGTTGCTCAAACGCATGGAAGACCGTCGGGGCGAGTTTTTCGTCTTTGTGGCCGGTTACCCGGAAAATATGGATAACTTCCTGAAAACCAATCCCGGTCTGGCCAGTCGCTTCGACAAGGTATTGCGTTTTGAAGATTACAGTCCGGAGGAATTACTGGAAATAACGCTCTTTATGTGCCAGCAGGAAAATTACCGCGTAGCCGAAGATGCCCGCGAACACCTGGGCAATTACATGGCATTCCTGCACCAGTTCCGCGACAAATACTTCGGCAATGCCCGTACCGTGCGGCAGATCGTCATGGAAGCCATTAAAAATCAGAACCTGCGCATTGCTGCCGCACGCCCGGACGACGATGAAATTCGGCAGACGATTACGCTCGACGATGTCGCCACGTTTACGTTTGAGAAAAACAAACTGAATTTGTTTGTGCGACGCGGGATCGGATACGGGAGGTAATAATTAATGCTGAATTATGAATGCTGAATTATGAATAAATATTTGACTGTCAAGTACTTATTCATAATTCAGCATTCGTAATACAGCATCAATTCGTCGCCGTATTCGCATTGATACGCCCCCAGCCAAAATTACTGTTGCGGCTTGGGTAGTAATTCGCACTGGTTTTTAAACGCGTCATTACCTGCGTGCGCGTCCAGGAAGGATATTTCGCCCAGACCAACGCGGCTATACCAGCCGTGCTGGCGGTAGCGACGGACGAACCGCCTACGGTGGAAGGAATGTCGCCATCCATCGCCAGCGAAAGCGGATGTTGCTCATTACTGGCTTTTTCCATGACCAGTACAAAATCGACCTTGCTCCCGGAATGGCAGGAACTGCAACGCGTGTTCAGGTTGTCCTGCATGCCCGTCACGGCTACCGCTTCGGTCATCGTGGCCGGGAAAATAACTCCGGCGAACCAGGCTGTCCACCAGAATGAAGTACCGGCGGCGCAAAAGATCAGTTTACCATTGTTGTAAGCCAGTTTGATGGCGTCGGAGATCTGGGAAGCCGAAGTAAGGCGGCCCATGCTCATGCTGATGATGCGCACATTGCCGTTGTTGGCCGCCAGCACAAACGCATTGGAAACTCCGACCGTTTCGCGGCTTTCGTCCAGATACACATCCGTGGCAGCACGAATGGAAATCAGATTGCAGTTGTACGCCGTTCCGGTCGATGCGCCATCTACGCCCCGCGGACCACCGCAGGCGCCGAGCATCGAAGTGCCGTGTCCGCAGCCGTCGTCGGGCGTTTCGGGTGAGCCGGTGGGTTGGCCCCAGAAGTTAGTCTCCTGCGGTAAAGTCACCAGTCGCGTAATGCTGCGTCCGCTGGACTGACCCTGATTGAATTCCCCATCCAGATTATTCTGGCCGAAACTACAACCGGAGTCAATGACCGTAACCGTCACGCCCGCTCCCGTACTTTTCGTCCAGGCTTGCGTCAGGCTGTGGTAGGAATGGTTCCACGACTGTTTGCAGCCGGGTGTAATATTCAGGTAATCGACCCCGGCCACCAAACCGACCTGCGCCGTGTTGGACCCGCAACCGGAATCGGAACGATCCGCCGCGTGCGTCATATAGGGTTCATAACCAATCGGTTCGGCATAACGAACCAGGTTGAGGCCACGCAGCAGGGCGATGGTCGCCGGGTTTTTGACCCGCACGTCAAACACCGGCAGTACGCCGTCTTCGGTAAAAGCGAGGAGTTTTTCTTCCGTCAGCGCAGCATCCAGTGCGCGTTCGCTATCCAGGATAGTTTGTAATACCGCATGCCTGGCCTGTTGCCATTCGGCCGTATGGATGTCGATCAAGTGCAGGCGATCGGCCACGTTTTGCGCGCCGGTGGGTTGATAACCGACCGAAAGCACGAAATCCGAATTGGAGAGTGCCGTCCAGACCATCTCTTCGGTGGCCCAGGCCCACAGGAATTCGCCTTTGGTGAGCAGTTGGTTGCGGATAAATTCATCCAGTTGCGTGGGATCGGTAGCGACCGGCATAGTCAGGTCGGTCAAAGACTGTTTACGACAACTGTTGACGGCGAGCAGCAGCCCGCAGCAGACGAGCAAAATAGATTTTTTCATGAAGCAAAAGAAGTTTGTAAAATTTGATTTGGCGAATGTAGGGAGAGGCCGTTGATTATGGTATAAATCTGCTATTTTTTATTCTTTACTTATACAGTCGCATCATTGGCCCCAATGACTGGTTAGGCTCAAACCGTTTTGTGCTTCACCCACCGATGAGGCCGCAAATTGGGTTTTTTTGTCAGGCCGCAAGATGCCCGGTCAATCGAAGGAGAATAGCAACAGACGTAAAACATCACAGCAATACCATCGTTCGCCTGGTAGGGTGCCGCACCCTAAGAAATCCGGCCGAAATACCGGTTTTATTTACACATTTGCATCTTTTCAAAACACCGCAGCCTTATTTGCGTTTTTGACAAATAAACAATCACGACCCATTTATGCGCACATTCCTGTCTGTTTGCTCCATATTTCTATTCCTGCTTTTTTCATTGGCTGCGCGTGCGCAAACCACTGGCTGGGCACTGGTGCGGGACAATAATTTCACCCAGGCTCATACGGCTTTCGAAGCAGAACTACGCCAGAATCCGCACAGTGAATCCGCTTTAACCGGCCTTATTTTCCTCGCAGAAACGGTGCAGGATTACGAACATTACGAGCAATATACCAACCAGTTGCTCACCAACGACTGGTCGACTCCGTACGTCTGGCTTTTTGGTCCCATGTATAAAGGCACACCGGAGACGGCCCTGCGGCAAACTAAACTACCCGAATCGGTGCTGCTGCCTTTTGCTTTTCAACAGGCCGACACGCTGTTTCGGTACCGTCATTTTGCCGAAAGTGCCAATCTGTTTCATACCCTGGTCCCTGACTGGAACTGGTCGGTGACCGGGCCCTTCGACAATGTAGCCGGCAGCGGTTATATAGAATCTACGGTCGTGGAAGATAGCAAATTCAACCTTGCCGCCCGTTTTACAAATGCGCATGATGTGGATTTCGGCTGGCTGCGCCGTACCGTGCGCGCGCCCGGTGAGCCGGTTGGGTTCGGCAGTTTGCCGCGTGGCCGCGGGCTGAATACCTATTACGCCAATACTTTTATCACTGTCCCGACCGCCCGGCAGGTAGCGCTGCGGATCAAGCGCGGTGAGCCGATGAAAATCTGGCTGGATGATCAGTTGCTCGCTGCATTGCCGCGCCTTACCGCCAGCCATGAGTGGGACGGCAGTACGGTTACCTTCGATTTGCCGGCTGGCACCCACCGTTTGCTGGTTAAATTATCAGAATTCCCGGAAGATGAAAATGAATCGCGGCTCGGGCTGACTTTTAACGACTATGGGAACGACGGCAACGAAGCATCCGACAATGCGTATGGTCGCCAATCCCGGACCGGCTGGAGCGGTCGCGCCAATGGCTCCAATTTCGTATTGCGCCTGACCGATCCGACCACCGGCCATCTGTATACGGATATAAAAACGGATTACGAAGGCACGTACGTATCAGCGGCGAATGCTTGGAAGACGACGCTGGCAGCGCAACCGTATCTTGATTTTTTTGCTAAAAGCGCTGCCGATGCACCCAATGACCTGTGGAAACAGTATTTGTTGTCTAAAGCCTATCTGAAATATGAAGCGCTGGATGCCGGCGAGGAATACCTGGCCGGCGCGCATGCCAAGGCACCACAATCGGCTTTCTGGCAATTTTTGCTGGCAAAATTTTACGATGCCAACAACAAAAGCGAGCGCGCGGAAGCCTTGCTCAGTGAAATGGATACAACCAATGCACCGACCCTGGCGGAACACTACGGTCGTTTTTTGAAAATAAACAAGGAACAGGATGAAACGGATTATCTGAATGCCATGGAACACATGTTGCGGATATCGCCGACCAACTGGACTATTCTGGATAAATACCTGGAGTTTTTGAAAGAAAAAGGCCGGAAAGATCAGACCAAAACCTATGTCCGCAACTTTCTGACCCAACACAATACGCCGGAGTGGAAGTCCCGCCTGGAAGATTACCTCAAAGATGAAAGTTACAAACCGGAAACTTACAAACCTATCAGCGATAAAGAGCGGGACAAGAATTTTAAGAAACTGCAAAAACAGCAAAAGAAAACGTTCAGTTTTTACGATTCCGGTCGTATGGTAGATTACTACAAGCAACGGGAACGCGTGGGGGATGTCGTGAAAACGTACGATGCAATGCTGGAAATAGCGCCTTATGCTACCGGTGTCCAGGAACTTAAAGCGCGTTACTTGTTTGAAAAGGAACGCCTGGACGAAGCGACGACGCTGTTGAATCAATTGCTGGAGGTGGAGCCGTACGACAGCGATGTATGCGAACTGCTAGGCGATATCAATATTGAAAAAAAGAACGAAACCGAGGCGCTGCGCTGGTATCGCCAGGCGGAAAGACTGAACGGTGGTCCGGAAGAATACGGTTCGCTGGGTGAAAAAATTGAAAAACTGGACAACAAGAAAAAATACAGCGGTTATTTTCCGGTAGTTAATCTGCGCGAGATCGCCAAAGACCACAGTTGGGAGAGCAAATACCCGGATGAAGAGGCGGTAATTTCGCTGTTCAGTCAGCAGATCACCTATTTGCGCGATGAAAAAAGAGTCACTGCGATCAATAAAGCCGTGATTCATATTCGCAACGACGCCGGGGCAAAACGCTGGACCGAAGCCGATTTGCGGCAAATCGGCCAGATTACCAGTGCTAAAGTGTTGAAAAAAGACGGCACGATCACTTCACCCGATCTGGGTTACGGCGTGGCTGTGTTCAAAAATCTGCAAGCCGGCGACGTTATTCTGCTCGAAGGCAGCAGCGAACAATCGTTGCCCGATGAAATTCCCGGCGAGTTTATCGACATGAACGTCGTTTCATGGCAGTCGCCGATCGCCCGCGCCACCCTTGAATTGCTCATTCCGAAAGACCAGGAATTATATTTCAACTGCAACCGCGTAGACTGTAACCACACGACCCGCGACACCGGCGATCTGAAAATGCTGCGCTGGGATTGGCGCAACATTGCTAAAATTGAAAATGAGGAAGCGACGCCGGAAAATTACGACAGTTACGCCTGGATGATGTCAAGCAGTGCTGCCGACTGGAGCAACGTCCGCAAATGGTACGGTCGTAAAACCTACTGCCGCACCGAACCCAACTACGAAGTGCTGGCCACCGCGCGTCAGTTGATTCGCCCGGGCATGACCCAGGAGCAGATCGTAGAAACGCTGCACACCTTCATTACCAAGGATATCAACTATTCGTTTGTGCCCTTTCTGAATACCAATTATGTACCGAAAAAACCGGGGGCTACGCTTTCCGGTAAAGTGGGCGATTGCAAAGACGTGGCCACGCTGATGATCACGCTGCTGCGCGAGCAGGGCATTCCGGCTTGGTACACCCTCGTGAGTACGCATTCGTTCAGCACCCGCGAGCCGCGTCCGACCTTGTATATTTTCAACCACGCAATCGTCGCCTACCAACTCAAAGACGGCGTTTTGCGCTTTGCGGATTTGACAACCGATTATTTCCCCACGGGCGTATTGCCCGAAGGCGACTCCGATGCGTGGGGGCTGGTCATTCGCGACGGAGAAAACACCCTGCGCCATTTGCCCAACGATGCCCAGAACGTGGAGGTCACCCGGGTTGAAATAGCGGCCAAAGCTAGTATGGACGCGGCCGGCAATCTGAATATGGATGTGATTAGCATGCGCCATGGCGTAGCGGCCGGCAACTGGCGCGAAAGCATGCTGCGCGCTACGGCGGAAGATCAGCGCAAAAGATTGTCTGAATACTTCGGCGGGGGCGTGCTGAATCATCTCAATCTCGATAAAATCGAATTTGCCAACCTGGATAGCATCAACCAACCGTTGCGCACCGATTTTTCGCTGACGGCTTACAACCAGTTGGATAAAGTGTCGGATTTGTATATTATGCCGCTACCTTTACCGTTGAGCACACCGACGCAGAAAGCCTTGTTTGCCGGCAAACGCGCCAATGATCTCGATCTGGATGCGCTGTTTGAACTGGCCCCGGTGCTCGAAACGGTCAACCTCAATCTGCCAGTCGGCTACGAACTCGCGGAAAAACCGCAGAACAAACACCTCGATACGCGCTTTGGGGAGTACACCCTTACGTTTGAGACTATCCCCGGCGCGGTACGCATTCAACGCAACCTGATTTTTAAAATGCGATTTGTGCCTTCTGCCGACTTTGAAGCGTTCAAGAAATTCTACCTGGATATGCTGGATGCGGACGACGCGCTGCTGGCCTTGCGCAAGGGTGAAAAAGGTAAATAACGTACTATTTTGATACTGCTTCTCAAGAGCGGCAACCGGACGATCGGTTGCCGCTCTTTTTGTTTTAGCCTGCCGTTTGTACCAACATGTGTGCATCCGGCAAAGCATGATACGGTTATGGCGGTAAAAATTAAGGCATGCTCAATTTCTGTACATTTTGCCGTTTCTTTGTGAAATCCAGCATAAACACCCGCTTTACACCTACATCCTGCTTTTATGCCCGCTACGCACTCATACCTTCGCTTGCTCCTGTTCTTGGCCTTGGTGCTCGCCGTTGCCAACTGTAAAAATTCGAGCGGAGACAGCGCGGAAGAAGCAGTTGCATACACCGGCCCGACCAAGTTTGAAAAAATAGACCCTGCGGTTTCGGGCATTACTTTTTCCAACCAATTGAAGGAAGACGAATCGTTCAACTACCTGGATTTTAACTACTTATATATTGGCGGTGCGGTCGGTGTAGGTGATTTTAACCGCGATGGTTTGCAGGACCTGTACTTTGTCGCTACACAGGGTGAGAATAAATTGTACCTCAATAAAGGCAATTTCAAATTCGAAGATGTATCGGCTATGTCGGGCGCCACGGCCGGCGAAGGTATCAAAACGGGCGTGTGTATTGTCGATATCAACCAGGATGGCTGGCCGGATATTTACCAATGCCGTACCGGAAAATCAGCCAGAGATCGCGGCAATCTGCTGTTTATCAATAACAAAGACATGACCTTTTCGGAGAGCGCAGCGGCGTATGGCCTGAATACCAATTGCGCTTCCAACCACGCCAATTTTTTCGACTACGATCGCGATGGCGACTTGGATATGTACCTGCTGAATCACCCGGATGATTTCAAAGGCGCCACCAAACTTCGCCTCGAACAAGCCGGCAGTGGATTCCGGCATGATCCGAAAGTGGATAATGAATACGTGTCCGATCGGATGTATCGCAACAATGGCAACGGTACTTTTACCAATGTCAGCAAGGAAACGGGCATTCAAAAACAGGCCTATGGCTTGAGCATAACGATCGTCGATATCAATCAGGACGGCTGGCCCGATATGTATGTCGGCAATGACTACGTGGAACCGGATAACCTGTTTATCAATAACCACAACGGCACTTTTACCGACCGGATCAATGAATATATGCGCCACACCTGTCACTTTTCTATGGGCGCGGATGTCGCCGACATGAATAATGACGGGCTGGAAGACATTATGGTGCTGGACATGAGTCCGGAAGGCAATGCGCGGCAGAAATTGCTGGCCACCGTGATGGTTAGCGATCGCTATAAAATGCTGACTGATTATGGCTACGGCGATCAGTTTATGCGCAATGTGCTGCAACTCAACAACGGCAACCATACTTTTAGTGAGATCGCCTGTTTGGCGGGCATTCAAAATACCGACTGGAGTTGGTCGCCACTGGCCGTCGATTTTGACAATGACGGGTTTCGCGATTTGTACATTTCCAACGGTCACCGCCGCGAAGAAACCAACCTGGATTTTGCCAATTTTACGATGGATTCGGTGTTGAAAGCGGGCAAAGGCATTGGTAACGCCATGGAGTATTTGAATAAAATCCCCACCACGGAAATCCATAATTACATGTACCGCAATCGCGGTGATCTGACTTTTGAAGATGTCTCTAACACCTGGGGATTTGCCGAAAAGTCACTGTCCAATGCTGCCGTGTACGTCGATTTGGACAACGACGGCGATTTAGACATTGTGGTAAATAACGCCACCAAACCCTCGTTTGTCTACAAAAACAAATCGCGCAAATCCGGCGAAGGCAACTACCTGCAAATCAATCTCGAAGGCAGCGCGCAAAACAGAAACGGCATCGGTTCGCTGGTCATGCTTACTGCCAATGGCCAGCAGCAAATGACCAATGCCAACCCTATCCGCGGTTTTTTATCCACCTCCGAATCTGATCTGCATTTCGGGCTGGGCAAAGCCACTACGGTCGATAAACTGCAAATTCAGTGGCCCGATGGCAAAGTGCAAGCCCTCCAGCAAGTACCTGCCAATCAACGTATTACCCTCAAATATGCCGACGCTCGCACCGGGCCGCCCATCACCCAGACCGCCAAAACGGCGGCGATTTTCAGTGATTATTCCAACAGTTACGGTACAACCTATCGCCACAAAGAGAATAAATACTTCGATTTTGACCACGAACGATTGCTGCCGCACAAAATGTCCGACAACGGCCCCGGCCTGACCAAAGGCGATGTGAACGGCGACGGGTTGGAAGATTTCTATGTCGGCGCCGCCCTTTCTTCGGCCGGCGCACTGCTAATCCAGGATAAAAGCGGGCATTTTAAAACCGTTACCGCGCCATTTATCCGCGATACGAGTTACGAAGACACCGCCGCTTTATTATTCGATGCCGACGGCGATAAAGACCTGGATTTGTACATCGGCAGCGGGGGCAACGAACTGCCGCTGGGCTCGCCCGGGTACCAGGATCGTTTGTATCTGAATGACGGCAAAGGCAACATGACGCTGGCTATCGGTGCCTTACCAGCGGAAACTGAAAGTGCCGGTGCGGTGGCCGCCAGCGATTACGATCACGATGGCGACCTGGACCTGATCGTTGGCAACGCCGGCATTCCTGGCATGTATCCAAAAATTGCCCAGAGTTTTATTTTGAACAATACACAGGGTAAATTTAAACTAGTGACCGACCAGGTAGCACCAGCATTTACCAAAATCGGCCTGGTATCCGACCTGCTTTTTATCGACCTGGACAAAGACGGCTGGGATGAAATGATCGTCACGGGCGAATGGATGCCGATCGAAATTTTCAAAAATAACCAGGGGAAATTTACGAAAAATACGGCCAATATGGGACTTTCGAACAGCACCGGCTGGTGGAATTGCCTGGTGGCGGCCGATATGGATGGCGATGGCGACATTGACCTAGTGGCGGGCAATACCGGGTTGAACACCCGTTACCGGGCCACGGCGGCGGCACCCATGAAACTATACGCCAAAGATTTTGACAACAACGGCAGCATGGATCCGATCATGGTGTATGCCGAAAAAGGGAAATATTACCCGGTGACGACCCGCGATGTAATGATTAAACAATTGCCGGTTTTGAAAAAGAAATTTGTGCGGTACACGGCTTATTCCGTAGCGACCATCGAAGATTTTTTCCCGGCATCGGACTTGCAAGCCGCGCAGTTATTCACGGCCAATGAACTACAAACCTGTTATTTTGAGAATCAGAACGGGGTATTTATAATGCATGAATTACCGATCCGGGCGCAGTTTTCGCCCACGCAGGCGATTTTGATCGACGATTTTGATAAAAACGGCACGAAGGATATCCTGTTGGCAGGCAATGACTACGGCATTGAGGTAGAAACGGCGCGGTACGATGCCGGCAACGGATTGTTGTTATCGGGTGACGGAAAAGGGAATTTCACGCCGGTGCCAGGGATACAATCGGGTTTTTGGGCCAGCAAGGATGTTCGCAAAATGCAGGTAGTTCCATTGGCCAATGGCAAAAAAGCCGTGGTGGTAGCCAACAACAACGATCTATTGCAGATCTTTGCCTATTGAAAGTATCGGTAATGATTACGGGACGGGTGTTTTTTGAAATGCCCCGGTTCAATCCGATTTCAACCACCCCGTAATGCTCAGCCGTGGCTGGTTGGTCAGCAGTACCTCGTGTTCCAGTTCGCTACTTTTAAAAAACACGCATTTGCCGTTGCTGGGTGCAATGGTCTGTATATGATCGCTGTGATACACCAGCAATTCACCACCATCTTTTTCCTGCCAGTCGGTGTTCAGGTACATGATCATCGAGTACGCCCGGCTTTTGTTGTTGCGGAATTGATCGAGGTGTCTTTTGTAAAAACTACCTGTTTCATACAAGGTATAGTGAAATTCGTAGCCGGTGATACCGGTATAACAGGTGCTGTTCAAATAGGCCACGAAGCGGTCCATCAGTTCGAAAAAACCGGCTTCGTGTATGTTGTCGTGTGCGCGGTCAAGCCAGTAGATCTTATCGCTGCGCAGCAATTTGTCGTGTTCTTGTAAGGCAGCGTTGCCAATCCCGGCAGCACGAAATTGCTGGTGTGCGTAGAGCGCAATTAAATTTTCTTTCAGGTGAGCGGCCAGCGAAACACTTAAAAAATCTTCCGCCAGACCTACTTTATTTTCAATGAAACTGTCGATAAGGCAATCGAAGGTAGTTTGCACTAAGCAGAATTGAGGGCTGGAATGGCATAAAACCACCAGGCTCGTAAGGTAGATGTATAATGGGGAATGGGCAGATTATTTTCTATTTTATGGGAATTGGATGGAAACGGCTTTGAAACTTGCAAAAGAATAATCCTCCTAAACAGTAAGCCCTTGGCATAACATTGCGCGAAGGGCTTACTGTTTAGGAGGATAAATCACTACTTCCGGAACACTGCCTCATTCAATGGCAGCAGCGTCGGATAGTTGGCCACCTCCCAAGCGGTATAAAAGGCGAGTTGCGCGCGCTTGGCGATCAGGTTATAGTCCAGTTTATCGGCTGTGTCGGTTGGCTTGTGATAATCCGCATGTACGCCGCTAAAAAAGAACACGACCGGTATATTGTGTAGGGCGAAATTGTAATGGTCGCTGCGCTCATAGTACTTGTTCTTGTCGGTCGGATCATTGAATTTATAATCCAGTTTCAGTTTGGTGTAAGCCGCATTGTTTTCGCTATTGATATCGTGCAACTCCTGGCTCAGGCGATCTGCACCGATGACATAAATGTAGTTACTCGAATCTTTATGCGCGTCGTCGGTCCGCCCGATCATGTCGATATTGATATCGGCACTGGTTTTATTGAGCGGAAAAATCGGGTATTCCGTATAGAAACTCGATCCCAGCAGCCCTTTTTCTTCCCCACTGACCAGCATACATACGACGCTGCGTTTAGGCCCCATGCCTTTTTGTTTGGCTTCGGCAAAAGCGCGTGCAATTTCGATAACGGCCGCCGAACCGGAACCATTGTCGTCAGCGCCAGGATACATCTTGCCTTCTACAATGCCCAAGTGATCATAATGCGCAGTAATAAAAACGTACTCTTTCTTTAAAAGCGGGTCCGAGCCTTCGATGAAGCCGAGCACATTAGAGCCGGCTACGCGTTTGAAGTCTTTGTCCATTTTTACTTCAACAGGCGCTTTAAATTTGATCGCTTTCAATTTTTCACCCAGCAAGGCGCTTGCCTGCGCTTCTTTCACTTTATCGGCTTTGCTACCCCACATGGCATTGGCAACTTCCGGCGAAATAAAAATGCAATTGATAAAATCAGCCGCTTGTTTTTCGGCAGCCGGTGTGTAAGCCGTCCATTCGGAAGCGATCAGTTTTCTGAATCTCTTCTGAGAATCCTGAAAATTAGGGACGATGATAAAGGCCATCTTCGCGCCTTTTTGCTTGGCCAATTGTACTTTCTTTTTCCAGTCCAGCGACCAGTTTGAACGCCGGTTGACGCCGGTAATCACCGAAATATCCTCTTTAACCGGTTCGCCATCATAAAAAACCACTGCTTTCCCTTCCACATCGGCTTTGGTATAATCGCTGTATTTTTCGTCTTCGATGCCATACCCGACAAAGGTCACGTCCTTGAAATTCTGTAACGGATTGTCACTGTTGTAGGCTGGAAAGGCAAAAAAGTCATCCTGTTTTTTGAAAACCTGATCGCCTATTTTCAAGTTGAGCGCAGTCCATACCTCGCGCTGCATTTCATAGGGCTGAAAGTAAGAATTGCGCTCGCCCACCTTAGGCAGATCCAATGCTTTGAATTGCGTCGCAATATAATCGGCGGCCATGCGCTGGCCTTCCTGTCCGGTCTCCCGACCGGCAAACGTATCGGAAGCCAGTTTTTCTACCAGTATTTTCAGGTCTTCCGGTTTGATCGTGGCGGCCCATTCCTTGCCATCCGGCACTTTATAATTTTTAATTCTTTTGGGTGGCTTATCGGTGGCTGGCGGTGCTTGTTGTGCACAGGCAATTGCGGCAGGCAACAGCAAAATAAATAACAAACGCAGTTTCATACGAAAATTTAGAAAAGTGGAACAACGAGCCAAGGACACTTGCCCGCCTGATAACTGGGATTTTGTAATCGACAGCCATCAAATAAAAGTGCAAATATCCTGCCGTTGGTTGTTTATGATCGCTTTTGAATTGTTTTTGAAACGTTAAGCAGCAAATAATGATACTTAACCGGTGGCCGTACTTACATACAAGGGATTTTGTCTACTCTTCTGCCATGTCTGCCACCTTCAAACGACGTGTTGAGGAATACGCGCACCATCGCCTGGGCCAGGATTTCAGGCACAAAACGGGCGGGTAAAGCAATCACATTCGCGTCGTTATGCTGGCGCGACAGTGCAGCGATTTCCTCCGTCCAGCACAGCGCACAGCGAATATGCTGGTGTTTATTGGCACTAATCGCCACGCCGTTGCCACTTCCACACAGCAATACGCCCTTGTCGGCTTGCCCGCGCTCCACCGCGTCGGATACGGCGTGCGCAAAATCGGGATAATCGACCGAATCGAGCGTATTGGTGCCAAAATCAAGCACCATGTGGCCTTGTGTATGCAGCATGGCAACGATGCTGTCTTTGTAAGGGAACCCGGCGTGGTCGCAACCGATAGCAATTTTCATAAGTGCAAAGCGTAAAACGATGAATGATGCGGTATTTTAGCGCAAAGATAGGCGTTTGCTGATTTTAGCAGGTGCAGTTTGCTACATGGATGTAATTTTGACGATTAATTCTAACCATTGGTTTTCAATAAGATGAAAAAAGTATCTTTTGTTTTACTGCTGTTGGGCGGTTTTACCCTGACCGCATTTGGCCAATCTGCAACAGCCTGGCGTACCAAAATAGCGCCGGAAATACTAGCGGCGCTCGGTAACGGGCAGACCACAGATATACTCGTAGTATTCCGCGATCAGGCCGATTTGTCGGGTGCAAAATCGCTGCACACAAAATCGGAAAAAGCCCATTTTGTGTATAATCGTCTGATCGCTACGGCCGATCGTTCCCAAGCCAGTGCGCTGCGTTTACTGCGCGAAAAACAAGCGTTTATCAATAGTTTTTACCTCGTAAATGCCATAGCGGTCACCCGCGCCGATGCAGCAACGATCCAAAAATTAGCCGGTCTGGAAGAAGTGAAAGCCATCACCGCCGATCCGGAAGTGCATTTTACCAGCCCTGAAACAACGACTTCAACGGAGGTTGGTGCCCGGGATGTTACGGAATGGGGGATCGAAAAAATCCATGCCTCCACAGTTTGGGCACTGGGTTTCACCGGACAAGGCATCACCGTCGGCGGTGCCGACACGGGTTATGACTGGGTGCACCCGGCACTTCAGCCCCACTATCGGGGCTGGAATGCAGCCAATGGCAGCGCTGATCATAATTATAACTGGCACGACGCTATCCACGAACTGAGCATGCTTAGTGGCGACACGACCAATAATCCCTGGAACAATCCCTGTGGCCTGAACTCCCCGGTGCCCTGCGACGACAACAGCCACGGCACCCACACCATGGGCACGATGACCGGCGATGACGGGATGGGCAACCAGATCGGCGTAGCACCGGGCGCTAAGTGGATTGCCTGCCGCAACATGGAGCGCGGCAATGGCAAACCATCCAGTTACATCGAATGCTTCCAGTGGTTCCTGGCGCCAACCGATATAAATGGCCAGAACGCCGACCCGGAGGCTGCGCCGGATGTAATTAATAATTCCTGGTATTGTTCGCCCGAAGAAGGCTGTACGGATCTGTCTGTCAATGAATTAATACACCAGGCACTGATCAATCTGCGCAATTCCGGTGTCGTGGTGGTGGTCAGTAATGGTAATTCCGGCGGCGCAGGCTGCGCTTCTACGACCGGTGCGCCGGCTTATTTCGAAGAGAGTTTCAGTGTAGGTGCGACGCGTAGCAACGATGGGATTGCCCTGTTCAGCAGCCGGGGACCGGTATCTGTCGACGGCAGCAATCGCATCAAACCCAATGTGGCAGCGCCCGGACAAGATATCCGTTCGAGTGTGCCCAATAATGGCTACGCCAATTACAGCGGTACAAGTATGGCCGGACCGCACGTGGTTGGTCTGGTGGCTTTGGTACTGTCGGCGCGGCCGGATCTGGCGGGGCAGGTTGAATTGATTGAAACCCTGATCGAGCAAACCGCGATTCCGTATGCCGATACATTTGGCTGTACCAATCCGGGCGACCTTCGCCCCAATAATATTTTTGGCTGGGGCACCGTCGATGCGCTGGCGGCAGTAAATGCAGCGCTGGCATTGCCCGTGGTGACGACCGGCGCGCCGGTCGATCAGCCGCTTGCCGCCCAAGTGTTTCCCAATCCGGTACCGGCGGAAACGGTTTTTGACCTGCAAAATCTCTCCGGCAACACCACGCTGAAAATTATTTCCGTCCAGGGGCAGGTTGTTTTTCAGAAAACCTGGAATGCGCCGACGCGGGAATTGGTGCCCGTTTCACTCAAAAATCAGGCGGCCGGGGTTTATTTCTGGCAGGTTCGCTCCGGCAATGGATGGCTGACCGGAAAAATCGTCAAAGAATAAAATAATCACGAAGCGCTATCCGAATGCGGGTAGCGCTTCAAATATTCCGGCACCTCCTCCACACCTTCTTCGTGCATATCCGTATCGTATATTTATAAAAGGCGGATTTTTATACAACCTCTTGCAACAAACCTTGTTCCGCTGCGGCAATTTTTTTAAAATCAAAGGTTGCCAGTGCCGTTTCCATTGCAGCTCGGATACGGTCATTCCCCAGGTTGCCGATGCTGCCCAAGTGCGTATGCGGCAATCGCTCACCCGGCTTGAAAGTTCCGTTTTCCACCGCAAGGCCCACTTCCTGATAGGCTTCCCGAAAGGGTAATCCGTTCATTACCAGCCGATTTACTTCTTCTACGGTAAATAGAAAGCGATAGCGGTCATCATCCAGAATATGCAGGTTGACTTGCATGTTGTCCACCATCAGACCCAGCATATCCAGGCAATCGCGCAGGATTTGAAAGGCTGGAAACAGTTTTTCTTTCAATAACTGAAAATCGCGGTGGTAACCTGAGGGCAAATTACTGGTCATCAGCGCGATTTCGTTGGGCAGTGCCTGGAGCGAATTGCAATGTGCGCGGACCAGTTCGAATACATCCGGATTTTTTTTGTGCGGCATAATGCTGCTGCCGGTGGTGAGTTGGTCGGGAAACGAAATAAAGCCAAAGTTTTGCGACATAAACAGACAGCCATCGCAGGCCAGTTTGCCCAGCGTAGCGGCGACATTGGCGAGACTTTGGGCCACGAGCCGCTCCGTTTTGCCGCGGCTCATTTGCGCGGCGATGGCGTTGATATGCGGCGCGTCGAAGCCCAGCAATTGGGTGGTCAAATCGCGGTCCAGCGGGAAAGAGGAGCCGTAGCCCGCTGCCGATCCCAGCGGATTTTTATTGACCACCTGCCAAGTACCGTGCAGTGCCAACACATCGTCCAGCAGGCTTTCCGCGTACGCAGCCAGCCATAAGCCCACTGACGAAGGCATCGCGATCTGAAAATGGGTATAACCCGGCAATGCAACGTCCCGATTTGCTTCACTTTGGCGCAGCAGCAGATCGAAAAAAGTGTGAACCGCCTTGGTGAGTGCCTGAATTTCCGCCCGGAAGAATAATTTCAGGTCGGTAAGCACCTGATCGTTGCGACTGCGGCCGGTATGGATGCGTTTGCCCGCATCGCCGCAGGCGCGCGTGAGCAACAATTCCACCTGTGAATGCACGTCTTCCACGCCATCTTCCAGCACAAAATCGCCGTTTTTAATCGCCCTGAAAATGTGCTGTAACTGCTGGCGCAGCATCGTCACTTCCGCCGCTTCCAGCAGCCCCACCTGGCCCAGCATTTCCAGATGCGCCAGCGAGCCCAGCACATCGTAACGCGCCAGTTGGAGGTCCATTTCGCGATCCTTGCCAGTGGTAAATCGTTCTACTGCGTGGGCGGTCGTACTTTCTTTTTGCCAGAGTTTCATAGTGCTAAATTTTGAGTGCGTTAGGATATCACGCACTTATAAAATTGACAATCAATTATTTACCAACAATTATGTGTTGTAATAAACCAATGTAAAACGCTATGCCATCCCGGATTTCAGTTACAAAAATAAATTCGTCGGCGGTATGGCTGCGCGCGCTGTCGCCCGGGCCCACCTTCAGGGCAGGAACTGGCAACAAGGCTTTGTCGCTGAGCGTGGGCGAGCCGAAAGGCGTTTTGCCCAATCCAATGCCGGCCTGTACCAACGGATGTTCCAGCGCGATCGCTGTCGCCCGTAAGCGCATTGAACGCGGAGTGATCGTACTCTGTACATTCGCTCGAATCTCCGCCAGTATTTCCGCCGGCGTGTATACCTCCGTCAGTCGCACATCTACCACAAAACGGCATTCCGCCGGTACGACATTGTGGGCTTTATTGTCCGTCTGAATTACCGTCACCGTCATTTTAACGGGACCCAGCCACGCTGATTGCCGGGCAAATTGCTGCGTGCGCAGCCAGTTGATATCGTCCAGCGCGACGTATAGTGCATTTACGCCTTCCTGACGCGCCGCGTGACCCGCCTGGCCGTAGGCCGTACCATCCAGTACCATCAATCCTTTTTCAGCCACGGCCAGTTGCAGTTGGGTTGGTTCTCCGACGATTGCCCCGGACAGCTCAGGCAGATCGTGCAGCAAACTTTCCACGCCGTTTTTGCCGCTGATCTCTTCTTCGGCAACAGCGGCAAAAACCAGGTTAAAGGGTAAATTTTCTTGTTCGTAGTACCAAACAAACGTAGCCGCCAGACTCACCAGGCAACCACCCGCATCATTGCTGCCCAGGCCGTAGAGTCGTTCGGTTTCAATGGATGGCGTAAATGGATCGCGGGTATAATCGGGACTCGGCCGCACGGTATCATGGTGTGAACACAGCAAATAGGTCGGTTTTGAAGGGTCAAAATCGCGATTTTGGCTCCAGATATTATGGCCGGTGCGTTGGGTAACGATATTTTTCTGCTGAAAAAAATGTTCAAGAACGTGAGCAGTGCCGGCTTCTTCACAGCTGAAAGAAGGCGTTGCGATCAATTGTTGCAACAGCTGCAAGGCAGCTGCAAACAGTTGCTCGGACTGTTCGGCAGTGGGTGGTAGGGGGTAGGTTCGACTCATGGCAGAATGTGGGTGCCTGCCGGCGTTGTCGCCGTGGTGTTTTGCAGTAAATCGCCGGCACTGCCAATGATTACCCGGGCTACGCCATTTTCTACCGCTGCAAAGGCGTTGTCTAATTTAGGGAGGATGCCGCCAGAAACGGCCGCTTGCTCCTGCAATTGGCGGTAAGCCGCTCGGTTTAGGCAAGGCAAAACAGAGGCATCGTCGCTCGGATCGCGCAAAATGCCCGGTTTTTCAAAGCAAAATAGTAGATTGACGTGAAAAAAGGGAGCCAGCGCCCGGGCAATTACGGTGGCAATCGTATCCGCATTGGTATTCAATAAATGACCCTGGCCATCGTGGGTCAGTGGCGCAAAGACGGGGGTGATGCCCAGGTTCCAAAAATTGCGCAACATGGTAGTGTCCACCTGATCGGGTTTAACATTGCCCACCCATCCGTAATCTACCGTGGTGACGGGTCGTTTGGTTGCCAGTAAAAGATTGGCATCTGCACCGGTAAGCCCCATTGCATTGCAACCAGCCGCCTGTAATTGTGCTACCAGCCTTCGATTTACCAGTCCACCGTACACCATTGTTACCAATTCGAGGGTAAGTTGATCGGTGATACGCCTTCCGGCTACGTATTGTGGGGTCAATCCAAGGCGTTTGCCTAGTTTGGTAGCGATCTGGCCGCCGCCGTGCACGAGTATTTTATGTCCGGGCAAGGCCGCGAAGTCGCGCACAAAACTTGCCAGTGCAGCCTTATCTTCGATCACATTGCCGCCAACTTTGATAATATGTACGCTTTCCATACCCTAGATTTGTTGCAGTATTTCAGCCAGAACCGCCTGCGCTGCCCACACCCGGTTGCCAGCCTGGCGCACCACCGCACTGTGCGGACCGTCCAATACGGCAGCGCTGAGTTCGAGGTCGCGGCGCACCGGCAGACAGTGCAGTACTTTGGCCTGGTTGGTAACTTGTAACTTTTCCAGTGTCAGCATCCAGGACGGGTCGCTAACCGGCATTTGGCCGTAAGGTACAGTGCTGCTCCAGTTTTTAACGTACACAAAATCAGCATCTTGCAAGGCTTCATCCTGGTTGGACACAAGCGTTGCGCCGGTTGTAAACTCCGAATCGAGCGCATAGCCTTCCGGGTGCGTCACGACAAAATCGGCCGCGCCCCAGGCATTTACCCATTGTGCAAAGGAATTGGCGACACAGTGCGGAAGCGGTTTTATATGCGGTGCCCAGGTCAAAACGACCTTCGGGCGACGGTTTTTCGTAAACAATTCCCGCATCGTCAGCAGATCGGCCAGGCTTTGCAGCGGATGCAAGGTGGCGCTTTCCAGACTGATGACCGGTACGCCGGATAATTCCACAAATTGCCGTAAAATATGTTCGCCGTAATCTTCCGCATGACTTTGCAGTGCCGGGAAAGTGCGCACCGCCAGTACGTCAAAGTAACAACCCAGCACCGGCGCGGCTTCGCGGATATGTTCTACGGTCGTGCCGTTCATGACCACGTTCTCACCAAATTCAAGCGTCCAACCTTCGGTTCCGGCATTGAACACAATGGCTTCCATGCCTAGGTTGCGCGCTGCGATTTGCGTGCTGATACGGGTGCGGGTGCTGGGATTTAAGAAAATGAGGCCCAGCGTTTTACCATAGCCGATATTTTCATGGTGACGCGGCTGCATTTTATAAGTCATGGCCCGCTCAAGTAAGGCAGGCAGGTCGGGGACGTCGTGGACGGAGCGGAAGTGTAGCAATGCGAACGCAAGTAAAGAATGAAAAGTGAAGATGGAATGCTATCGTTTTTACGAATAAGATCGGATGGCTTGATCGATATTTTCTAGAAATAAATCAGCCTCGGAGCGGGTAAGGGCCAGCGAAGGCAGCAGCCGAATCACGCCACCCTTGGCTTCGCCCGTAAACGTATGATAGGTATGCAGCAGGTTCTTGCGCAGGGCGGTGTGCGACGCAGGCACATCGAAACCGATCATCAGTCCCTTACCGCGAATATTTTGGATGACCGGTAATTTAGCCAGTTCGGCTTGCAGATACGCACCGATAGCCGCGGCATTTTCCACTAGATTTTCCTGCTCCATTACTTCTAAAACGGCCAACGCGGCCGCACAAGCGAGCGGATTACCACCGAACGTAGTGCCCAGCAGGCCGTGTTTTGCGGCAAATTTTGGATGGATCAACAGTCCGGCCACCGGAAATCCATTGCCCATCCCTTTGGCAGTGGTGTACAAATCGGCGGTTACACCCGCATAGTCGTGGGAGAAGAATTGTCCGCTGCGCCCATACCCGCACTGTACGCTATCAGCGATATAAACAGCGTCATACGCATCGCATAAAGCCCGGATTTTTTGTAAAAACGCAGTGTCAGCCACCCGGATACCACCCACGCCCTGAATGCCTTCCACGATAACGGAAGAAATTTCATGCTGCGTAAAAGCCGATTCCAGGGCGGAGGTATCGTTGAACGGCGTAAAGATCACCTGGTCGGTCTGGTTGACCGGAGCGATGATCGCCGGGTTGTCGGTGACCGCAACCGCCAGCGAAGTGCGCCCGTGAAACGCGCCTGTGAAAGCCAGCACTTTTCTTTTGCCGTTGTGGAAAGAAGCCAGTTTAAGGGCGTTTTCGTTGGCTTCCGCGCCAGAATTGCAGAGAAAAAGATGATAATCGGGTTTGCCGCTCAGTTGGCCCAGTTTTTCAGCCAGTTCGTTTTGTAGCGGTAAATGCACCGAATTGGAGTAAAAAGCCAGTTTGTGCAACTGATTTTCAATGCGCGCCACCCAATGCGGATGGGAATGCCCGATTGAAATAACCGCGTGTCCGCCGTACATATCGAGATAACGCCGGCCGGTTTGGTCCCAGACCCAGGCACCTTCGCCGCGTTCAATATGCAGGGGTTGGAGTGGATATACGTCAAAAAGCGTCATAAGTCGATGGGTTAAAATGCGCTGGCTTTCAGGTGCAAACCGGTGGTTTCGTCCAGATCGAACAGCAAATTCATATTTTGCACGGCCTGGCCCGAAGCGCCTTTCAGCAGATTGTCCAAAGCCGCATGGATAACCAGTTGGCTGCCGACCTGCTCCAGGTGCAGCAGGCATTTATTGGTATTGACCGCCATTTTCAGGTCGATCATGCCGGGACTGAGGATCGTGAAGGGATGGGTAGCGTAATATTTGGTGTACAAAGCCTGTATTTCAGCCAGGTCGCGGGTGCAGGCCACTGTGGCCGATAAATAAATGCCCCGGGGGAAATCGCCGCGCCACGGCGTGAAATACATTTCCGGCTGTCCGCCAAAACTCCGTAAACTGGCCATTACTTCGTGGTAATGCTGGTGTTGCAGGGTCTTGTAGGCCGAGATGTTGGCGTGGCGCCAGGGGAAATGCGCAGTAGCCGACAGACTTTGTCCCGCGCCCGTAGCGCCGGTAATGCCAGTGACAAATGCGGTATCCAGCAATCCCGCCGCCGCCAGCGGCAATAAAGCCAATTGCAAGCCGGTCGCAAAACAGCCGGGATTGGCAACCGAGGTGGCTGTGCGGATGCGCTCGCGCTGTAATTCCGGTAAGCCGTAGACAAATTCCCGTTCGCCCAAACGGCCGTTCAAACGGAAGTCCTGGCTCAGGTCAATGATCTTTACCGCAGGGGCAATCGTTTGATTAGCAAGCCATTGAGCCGATTCTCCGTGTCCCAGACAAAGCAATAACACATCGACATGGGAAGTAATCCCGGCCGAAAAAACCAGCTCGGTTTCCCCCAATAAATCACTGTGCACTGCCGTAACCGGCTGGCCGGCCTGGCTCCGACTTTGCACAAAAGCGACCGTGGCCACTGGATGCCGCAACAACAACCGGAGCAATTCGCCCCCGGTATACCCTGCTCCGCCAATAATGCCTGCCCGGATCATGGCTGCTGATTAACGGCTTGCCAGATGCGGGTTTGCTGACCGAAGATGCGCGTAAAACCCTGTACATCTTCACCCGTCCAGCCCTGGTTCATTTCACCGTACGCGCCAAACTGGGCCGACATCAGATCGTGTGGCGTATCGACACCCGCGATGCGGAAATGGTACGGGTGCAGTTCAATAAATACATCGCCATTGACGTACTGCTGGCTGTTGGTAAAATACGCCTCGATATCCCGCATGACCGGATCGAGAATTTGTCCTTCATGCAGCCAGTTGCCATAAAATTGTGCCAGCGTGTCTTTCCATTGCAGTTGCCACTTGGTCAGTACGTGTTTCTCCAGTGCGTGGTGCGCTTTCAGGATAATCAACGGCGCTGCGGCTTCAAATCCGACCCGGCCTTTGATGCCGATAATCGTATCGCCGACGTGAATATCGCGCCCGATACCATACGGTCCGGCCAGAGCCTGGAGGGCCTGGATCACTTCGCTTGGGTGGTCAAACGATTGGTCATTCAAGGCGACCGGTTCGCCATGTTTGAAGGTCAGTTTCGGTTCCGACGGTTCGTGTTTGGTAACCGGGGTCGGCCAGGCTGATTCGGGCAACATACCGTGTGAACGGAGGGTTTCCCGGCCGCCGACCGATGTGCCCCACAACCCTTTATTGATGGAATAAGCGGCTTTTTCGAAGTTCATTTCCACCCCTTTTTCCTGCAAATACGCGATTTCATCGGCCCGGCTCAACCGCATATCGCGAATCGGGGTGATTATTTCCACCCCCGGCAATTCGCTTTGAAAAATAAGGTCGAAACGCACCTGATCATTCCCCGCACCGGTGCTGCCATGCGCTACCGCATCGGCCCCCAGTTCCTTGGCCACCTCGGCGATGGCCAGCGCCTGACTGAGGCGTTCGGCGCTGACCGACAGTGGATAGGTGTTGTTTTTCAATACATTACCATAAATAAGGTAGCGCAGAATGCGGTCGTAGTACGGGCGGACCGCGTCTACGACAATGTGTTTGTGTACACCCAGTTTGCGGGCATGTTCGGCGATTTGCACCAGTTCTTCCGGCGAGAAACCACCGGTATTGACGGTGACTGCGGTGACTTCAAAACCCCGGTCGCCGGACAGATAAATGGCGCAATACGTTGTGTCCAATCCGCCGCTGAATCCTAACACGACTTTTTTCATGATTCGATCATTTGAATGTGCAAAGAGGGCGTTTCTGTAGTTTCCTGTAGTGCCATCGGATCGAACAGCATGGCGGTACAAAGGCAGTTTTTCCGGTTTTTGCTGGTCAGAATATCAAAATTGACGCAACTGCGGCACCCCTGCCAGAAGGCTTCGTCGGTAGTCAGTTCGGAATACGTCACCGGTTCGTACCCCAGTTCGGAATTTATTTTCATCACCGCCAGCCCCGTAGTCAAACCAAATATTTTGGCTTCCGGGTACTTTTTGCGCGATAACTGAAAGATGCGGGTTTTAATGGCGGTGGCCACGCCGGAACCCCGAAAATCGGGATGCACGATCAGGCCGGAGTTGGCGACGAATTCACCGTGGCCCCAGGTTTCGATATAACAGAATCCGACCCAGCGCCCGGAAGTAGTCAATGCGATCACGGCCTTGCCTTCCTCTATTTTTGCAGCGATATATTCAGGCGAACGGCGGGCGATGCCCGTACCGCGCGCTTTGGCAGAATTCGCCATTTCTTCGGTAATCAATTCAGCGTACTGTGCATCAATAGCGACAGCAACGCGTACAACGATTTGGTCGTACGTTTCCAATGTCGGAACAATTAAAGGAGTGAAATGAAATTAAATGGCGTTGCGACCGCGCTGTTTTCAGGTAAGTAACCTTGCCAGTAAAGGAACAGTGGCGGCTGGTCGCAGATAAACAGCCCGATGACTGCTTATTGATTCACGGTATTAAAATCGTCGGAAAGATCGACAGCACGGGCGATCAACAGGCATGGTGGACAAGAAGCCAGATGCGGTGGTCAGCGGGTGAAGCAGTAGGTGCGATGTCGAAATTGAATGATGTTTCAACCTTTCCAGAATGAGGGTCGTGAATAATAGTTTTAAAATGCAGCCACAAAAATACAGGTTTTCTTACCCGGTCAATAATAAATTAATGTTATGGTTTAGATAAGGCATATAAGTTTGCACATAGCACTTAATTCAAAGTATAAATTTGTCCATTTCGTATAGAAAGAATATTGTTTTTAAAAAAGCGACCATGCCTTGTTTGACTTGGCTTAATGCCAAACACCAGGACGGCGAAGCGCGCCCTACCTATCCGCTCTTCCAGGTACGATAAAAATTAAAGAGCGTGGTAAAAATCCCCGTTACAGGAGAATAGTACTCCGGATCATGCAGTTAGAAAACGGATTTTTTAGGGCAGGCTTGCGCCTGCCCGTCCAATTGTTCTTACATGCAGGCGTGTTATCCGCCAATGATCCGCTTCAACAAACCTTCATCCAGGTCCGATCCCGCAAAATCATCGAAGGCGCGGCCGGCAACGGTAATGATGTGGTTTTGAATGAACGGAGCGCCTTCGCGGGCACCCTGTTCGGAATCCTTGATACAGCATTCCCATTCCAGCACGGCCCAGCCTTTAAAGTCGTATTGGGTGAGTTTGGAGAAAATCGACTTGAAATCGACCTGCCCGTCGCCGAGCGAACGGAACCGCCCCGGCCGGTCGGCCCAATCCTGGAAACCGCCGTAAACGCCGCTTTTACCCGTTGGATTAAATTCGGCATCCTTGACGTGGAACATTTTGATATAGTCGTGGTAAAAATCGATATATTGCAGATAATCAAGTTGTTGCAATACAAAGTGCGACGGATCGTACAGGATATTGCAGCGTTTGTGGTTGCCCGTAGCCGCCAGAAAACGCTCGAACGTAACGCCGTCGTGCAGGTCTTCGCCCGGGTGAATTTCGTAACATACGTCTACCCCCACTTCGTCGAATGCGTCGAGGATCGGCAGCCAGCGCTTGGCCAGTTCCTTAAATCCGGCCTCGACCAGTCCCTGCGGCCGCTGCGGCCACGGATATAAGGTGTGCCAGATGAGGGCACCGGAAAAAGTAGCATGTACATCCAGACCCAAATTGCGACTGGCTTTAGCGGCTTGTTTAAGGGTTTTGACCGCCCATTCCTGCCGCGCAGCGGGATTGCCGCGCAGGTGCTCGGGCGCAAAACCGTCGAACATAATATCGTAGGCGGGATTGACCGCAACCAATTGGCCTTGCAGGTGCGTGCTGAGTTCGGTGATTTGCACCCCGCAGGCTTCCACCCGTCCGCGCAGGTCGTCGCAGTAGGTTTTACTTTCGGCGGCTTTTTCGAGATCGATCAGGCGGCTGTCCCAGGTAGGGATCTGGACGCCGAGGTAACCGAGCGAAGCGGCCCAGGTACAGATACTTTCGAGGGCGTTGAATGGGGCGGTGTCGCCCATAAACTGGGCCAGAAAAATGGCGGGACCTTTGATGGTGGTCATAAGTTGGAAGATGTGCGGGTGTTGATTGTCTGGTTAATGTTGCGGCAAGAAACGTTTTTTAGCGCAGTTTTTCGGTCGCAACAAAGTTAGAAACGTTCTTTGGTTTGGCGGTGCATTTTTTAGCAAAAAATGGAGGCACCGGTTTACCTTCGTCGCGTTATGGAAAACCTGAATGCTTACACGGTGCTGCTCACCCTTTGCGGGCTCATCGTTTTGTCGTATCTTTTTTCTGTGGTCAGCCGGGCGACCCGTATCCCGTCCGTTTTACTCTTGCTGGCCACGGGGATCGGGTTGCGTTCGACCATGGATGTGCTGGGATTTGCATCGTATGTACCCACGTCCGCCATTGAAATTCTCGGCACGATCGGTTTGATAATGATTGTGCTGGAGGCTGGTTTGGATCTTACCGTGTCGCGCGATCGATGGCCGTTGATCCGCAGCGCGTTGTTTTCGGGTACCGTGGTTTTTTTGCTTTCCACCTTGGCCGTGGCGGGTGTCTTGCAATGGTGGATACCGGCAGCGCCGTTTATCAGTTGCATCGTTTATGCCATTCCGTTGAGTATCGTGAGCAGTGCGATCGTGATGCCGAGCATTCAGCATCTAAGCCACCAAAAACGCGAGTTTTTAATTTATGAAGTAGCCGTTTCGGACGTTATTGGTATTATGGTGTTCAACTTTTTTACCGCCGGAGAGACCGTCGGGTGGCATGAGGTAATCTGGTTTGGCAGCAGTATTGTCGTGGCGCTGATCGTATCGGTCCTGGTGTGTTTCGGGCTGATGTTGCTGCTGGTCAAAAACCGCATCAATGTCAAATTCTTCCTGGTTTTCGCCGTATTGATCATTATTTATATCGGTGGTAAAATGCTGCATTTGCCGTCATTGCTGACCATTCTGATGTTCGGCATGGTCATTCACAACTGGGAACTGGTGCGCTGGCCGCCGGTTAAAAAATATTTTTCTGATGCAAGCGTCAATCACATTGCCGGTTTTTTAAAATCGATTACCAGTGAATCGGCGTTCCTGATTCGTACGATCTTCTTTGTTATTTTCGGCTACAATATTCAACTGAATTTTCTGGGCGACCGCGAAGTGGTGCTGATCGGTGGCAGTATCGTGCTGATTTTGTTTACATTGCGCTTTGTTTACCTGCGCGTCTTGAACCGGTACAACCTGATTCCAGCCTTGTTTTATATACCGCGCGGGTTGATCACCGTATTGCTGTTCTATAAAATCCCGACGTGGCAGCGCATCGAAGCCTTTCACGAAGGTGTTTTGTTTTTCGTTATTTTAAGTACCAGCCTGATTATGATGATCGGATCGCTGGTGTACCATGACCGGCCGGTAGAAATTTCGGAACCGGCACCACCTTCCACCGAGTAAAAACGCATCCGACCTGTTGCAGACTATGACTTTCCCCAGCGTTTTTCGCTTGGTCTTATTGTTTGGCTGCGTGTTTGCGTTGCTGGTGCCGCCGTTTCAGTCGCCCGACGAGCCGAATCATTTTTTGCGGGCCTACCAGGTGAGCGAAGGGCATTTTTGGGCCACGCGGACGGCCGATCAGCGGCTGGGCGGTATCCTGCCCGTGAGCCTGCAAGGCGTTTGCGATTCGTTCGCTTTTTTGAAAAACAATCCGGCTGCCCGCACCGATTTTGTCCAAATCCGCCGAGTGGCTGCGGTGCCGCTGCAAACTGAACAGCGCGCCTTTCTTGATTTTGCCAATACCGCCGTATATGCGCCGACCGGCTACCTTCCGCAGGCTGCGGCCATCGCAATTATGCGCTGGACAGGTGCCGGCCCGCTGGCGATGCTCTATGCGGCGCGGCTCGCCAATTTATTGATCTGGTGGCTGTTAGTGGCCGCCGCCGTGCGTTTGATCCCGGCTTTTCGCAAGCTATTTATCGCACTCCTATTATTGCCGGCCGGTCTGGTGATCGCCGCTTCTGCCAATGCGGATGTACTGACCAATGGGCTGTGTTTTTGGTTGATTGCCGTATTTATGGCTAAAACAGGACCTATTTGGCCAAAAATAGTCGCCGTACTCATCGTGTGCGCCAATAAACTGATCGCCTTGCCGCTGGTGTTGCTCCATGCGCTATGTTCCGCCGCAGATGCTAGTCCGGTGCCCGCAACGCGCCCGGTTTTCCGCACCGCGCTCCTCTTTGCAGCCGGTTTGCTGGCGGTTGCAGGTTGGGGACTATTCGCGCAACAGCAATTTATTCCATACGATTTATACCATCCAGACTGGCGCGATACCCAGACGCTCAATGCAGGCGTGGATCCGTCCGTACAATTGCGGTATATCCTGCAGCATCCGCTTTTTTTTATGAAAACCATGCTGTCTTCTGGCTTGCATGCCCTGCCTTCTACTGCTGCGCATATAGTTGGGAAATTCGGCTGGGAAAAAAATTACCTGCCGGGTACCTGGCTGGCCCTGCTCTGGCTAACTCTGGCCGCTGCCGTTTGTCTGGAAAAAAATCCTTTTTCCCGGCGACAGCGCGGGTTACTCTGCGTTATCGGCGCACTGTATATCGGTGCGTTTGCCGGGACGATGTATTGCTTGTGGTGCCCCGTCGGCGCGACCGAAATCACCAACTGGCAGGGCCGTTATTTTGTGCCCGTGCTGCCCGTACTGGGTATGGCGTTGGGCAATGGTTTGCTGTTGCGCTGGGAGCAATGGATTTGGCGGGTGGGGGTTATGGTGGTGATAATGAGCAATTTGGTGATGTGTCTTGCTATTTGGGAGCGGTATTATGGGGGGTAGGGGGATTTGGCAAATTTTAGATTCTGCAGCAGCAGATATTTTAGCCCTAGCAGGTTTTCCTCGGCATATCCTCACAAGCCCAAGCCAGTGCCCCAGCAGTGTCTTTGACCTGCTGCCCACGTACAGCACGATGATCCATCAAAATAGAGCAGACGGTTTATATTGCACCTTCACCCAGGGTTAGTGGCAAGCAATAAATGGAATGTAGCAGCGTCTGTTCATTGTGGGTATCTTGGCAGCAGGTCGCAGACACTGCTGCGGCGTTGGGCTTGGGGTTGGGGTTGGAGAAAAAATGGGAGGAAGACTTGCTGAAACTTAAATAGCGATAAGGTTGAGGCGAATTTTCCCGTTACGGCAGGATTGTAGAACGGATTAAACGGATCAAGGGCCTATAAAAAAATTAAAAATACTGTTGCATTTGAAACTTATATCTGCCAGTTCTTTTTTTGTACATTTGTATTTCAATCAGCAGCGGTTACGGGCTTGACGATTTTCAAATCCCCCAACATCGCAAAGCCCTGTTCGTTAGCAGTCAGGTTAAAACGACACCGCAGACAAGAAAGAAAATCGACAAATCAATTTTAAACTAACAATTTTGAACTAATATTTATGATAGTACATTTTGAAAATTTAATTAGAAAGGCGTATCCAGCATTTAATACAAGAGACATAGACACAGCACTCTCGACATTTCATTCAGAAGTTCAATGGCCAAAAGCATTTGAAGGTGGTTATGTAACTGGACACGATGAAATAAGAACGTATTGGACAAGGCAGTGGTCGGAAATAAATCCAACTGTTGAGCCTATCAGTTTCAGCGAAAGATCAAACAGGACATTTGAAGTAATCGTTCACCAAATTGTAAAGGACTTGCAAGGAAATCTAATCTTTGATGGGAAAGTAAAACATATTTACACCTTAGAAGACGACTTGTTAAGAAGAATGGATATTGAAATGAAATAAAGGAAATTATATATCTCTCCGCAAAAAATACAGACAACAAAGACGAAATTAAAACTTCAAATTATTAAACGACACATTAAAAGAAAACCCGAACCGCTAACAGGCGTTTGGCAAAAGTGGCGGATCAGTGCTCCGCAGACACATTTGTGGTTAATCAAAGTTTGTTTCTCCGCATCAATCCCGATAGTTATCGGGATGGTGAAAATCGCCACCTTTGCCAAGCGGCAAACCGTTATGCCTCATTGTAGGATAACACCAGACAATTCTACAAACTGACAAATGATTTTAGAGCAGAAAGAAATAAAATATAAAGGAAAAGTAGTTTTTGAACGACTTGTTATGTCGGCAAAATTCAAGAGAGTTCCCAAAGTGTTTTCGGAAGACGAAGCCTGTTTTTTGTTTTTGACAAAAGGTGCTTTTCATTTGCGGACACCAACAAATTTTTTAACATTTACAGAAGGCGATGCAATGCTTGCAAAGTGTGGCAACTATTTTATCGAAAGCATTACCATAAATGAAAAGACAGACAATGAAGTGATTTCTGTTGTCGGAGCATTCTTCTATCCAGCTATCGTAAAAGACTTTTTTCAGACCGACCTTTCTTTAAAAGGTTTTCAGCTACAAAATGATGCTTCAAAAATCAATATTGAACCATTAATGAAATCATTTGTGGACAGCTTAAATTTTATGCTCGACAATCCTACTTTGGCGGACGACAACTTAATTGTAAACAAACTCAAAGAACTATTAATTTTATTAAGCAAAAGCGAAAAAGCAAAATCTATAAATGAATTTGTTCATTCGCTTTTTGTGCCACACGAATACCATTTCAAAGAAATAATTCAACAAAACCTTTACACCAATCTTGCTTTGCCAGAAATTGCTTATTTGTGTGGTTTGAGTTTGGCAACTTTTAAACGAAAATTTACCGAAAACTACAATCAAAGTCCTGCAAAATATTTTCTTCTTAAAAAATTAGAGCAAGCCGAAACATTAACTCAAATAAAATCAAAATCCATATCTGAAATCGCTTATGAAAGTGGTTTTGAAACTGTTTCAAATTTTGACAAAGCATTTAAAAAACAATTTGGCAAATCGCCTTCTGAATATCGTTTGAGCCAAAAAGACAAACATTTGAGCCGATAAGAGAATAGTAACCTTTAAAATAATTTGACCTTTGCACCATATTCTAAAACTAATAAAATCAAACAAATATGGTAATCGAAAAGGAAATTGAAATCAACAATTCAGTTGAAAATGTTTGGAAAGTATTGGGTCACGACTTTGCACACCCTTATAAATGGGCATCAAGCGTAAACCATTCCGAAGGACACGGCAAACAATTGGCAACAACACAATGCGATGAAAGAGCCTGCCAAACAGTAATGGGAAACATCAGAGAAAAACTCACTGAATACTCTGACGATGATTTTCATTTGGCTTACATTGTAACAGAAGGAATGCCAAGTTTTGTAATAACAGCTACAAACGACTGGCAACTTATAAAAACAAGTGCTGAAAAAACGAAATTGAAAATAAAAATTAAATTAAATTTTCGAGGAATTATGGGCTTTGTAATGCAACCTCTAATGAAAATGAAACTCAACAAAATTGCACAAGAATCGGTAGAGGATTTTGGCTATTATGCAGAAAACGGCAAACCACATCCAAGAAAAATTAAGGCACAAAATAAATTGAACAAAAAATAATTAAAAATTTACGAATATGATAAACAAAGTAGCATTTTACCTAATTGCATTCATAATTGGAACAATCATTCCTTGCTATTTCATCTATCTTTTTATTGAAATCAATGGGCTTAACATTTCACTTTTTTTGACTGAATTGTTTCAAAGCAAAGCATCAGCGACATTTTCGTCTGACCTCTTAATTTGTTCATTCATTATTTGGGTGTTTATGGCAACCGACAAGAAAGATAAGAACATACCAAGTCTAATCATATTTATTGGACTGAATTTATTTATTGGTTTAAGTTCTGCATTACCTTTATACTTGTATTACAGACAAAAATCAATTGACAACAGGGACAAATAAACAGAGCAGACAAAAACAACGAAGGCATAACAGCGGTTTGGCAAAAGTGGCGGTTCAGTGCTCCGCAGACACATTTGTGGTTAATCAAACATTAGTTCTCCGCATCAACATTTGTGGTGAAAATCGCCACCTTCGCCAAGCCCCAAAACGTGTGTGACTTGAATCAAACCAACCGAAAGGTTGGGAATTGTCCTACCCCTCGATAATTGGTACCAAAAATAAGTAGCGAAAGTACAACTCCGTAACTTTCACGCTTACAAACAAGTACCATCCGAAAAAGTAGATTCAATGAAAGCCAGCGCCAGGTGATATTAGACAGCCACCTGAAAGGACAAAAGACCGTGGATCAATTGTGCGAAGCGCACCAAATCAGTCCTGCGACGTTTTACAAATGGAAAACGCGGTGGAGACGGAAAAGCATGCTGGCAGGCGTCGGTTGAAAGAACTGGAAACGGAAAATCTTCAGATCAAGCAGATGTACGCTGAATTGCAACTTAAACAAGAAGTAATGAGCGGGGCGGTGGACATGCTAAAAAAGATGCAGGTCCATTTGAAAACCTACAGCACGATCTCTACTGTAGCGTGGTACCGATAAACGGGGAGTAGGACAATAGGACGATTCGGTATTTGGGATTGTCCTGACAAAGGATTATTTTTGCATCAGCAGTACCGAGTTATTGCTTGCGATCACCCCAAATACCTAACTTTTGTCAAAAATACATCAAATTATGACCGCATTGGCAGAAAAAAAAATGGAGTTCATCCGGGAAATTTCCGGCATCGAGGACGCAAAAACGTTGGCGGCAGTGATAGAAGCCTACCGGAAAATTACTGGAGAAACAAAAGTCCCCAGTAAGTCGGCGAATCCCATTCGTCAGAAATTCGATGCAAATGCTATTCGTCAACGCCGGGGTCGTGTGGGACATGACAAGGCCAAAATCATGCGCCTTATCCGGGAAATGGACGTACAGGAGCCCATCGAACAACTTTTGGCTCAACTGACGAAATGATTTACCTTTTCGACTCCAATATTGTTTTACATTACGTCCGCCAGTCCGATTTGGTGAGGAATATTGAGCAAAATTTCGACCCTTTCGGCGTAGGCAATGAATCGTGGCTATGTGTGGTTTCTAAAGGCGAATTACGTTCAATAGCTATTCAAAACCAATGGGGCAAGACCCGTAGGCACCGTCTCGAAGAACTAATGAGAGATTTTTACCCTGCCGACATTTTTTCTGAAGAAACCATAGATTGCTATGCGGAAATTGATGCTTTTAGTCAAAACAAACTACCCGGCAAGCCGCTCCGCATGACTTCGCGAAACATGGGCAAAAACGATCTTTGGATTGCTGCAGTTGCTCATATACTTGGCGCAAAGCTTCTCACATCGGATGCGGATTTTGATCATTTGGAAGGTGTTTACCTGGATTTGATAAAAATAAAAGTTTGAAAATCAACACTTTCATCTGTCCTACCCCTCAATACTTGGCACTAAAATAAGTAAAGAAAGTACAACTCCGTAACTTTCACACTTACAAACAAGTACCATCCGAAAAAGCAGATTCCATGAAAGTCAGCGCCAAGTGATATTAGACAGCCCCCTGAAGGGACAGAAGACCGTAGATCAATTGTGCGAAGCGCACCAGATTAGCCCTGCGACGTTTTACAAATGGAAAAACGAGGTGGAGACGGAAAAGCATGCTGGCAGGCGTCGGTTGAAGGAACTGGAAACGGAGAATCTTCGGCTCAAGCAGATGTACGCTGAATTGCAACGTAAACACGAAGCAATGAGCGAGGCAATGGACATCCTAAAAAAGATGCAGGCCCATTTGAAAACCTACAGCACGATCTCTACTGTAGCGTGGTACCGATAAACGGGGAGTAGGACACGTTGGATGTGCGAGGTTCGCATATTATCACGTTAGCGGTCATTGTAAAGCGACAATTCCAGACAATAAAACCAAAAAAAATGAAGCAAAAAGAACGCATTTATTATTTAGATTGGCTACGTGCCTTTGCCTTTGGTATTCTGATACTTTTCCATTCATGGCAACCTTTCACTAATTTTCGTTGGCTTTTATCAAGTCCTAACAAGACAATAGTAGCAGACATATTTACTGTTTTTTTTCATACTTGGCGATTGTACTTGGTTTTTTTTGTATCAGGAGTTGGAACTTATCTTGCATTAAAGTCAAATGGTAAGCAGTTTTTTTATGACCGATTCCTAAGACTAATCATTCCTTTTGTATTTGCAGTTGTTGTGATTGTACCCTGTCAATACTACTATCAAAGCCTTCAAGCAGGCTCGAATGCCACATTTGTTGATTTCATGATTAACTATCCAAAGTTTATCGCTGCTAAGAATTTATCGTTCGACCCCTTTTTATGGTTTATTGAAATTGGTATTCATCTTTGGTATCTACCTAGTTTATTTATAGTAACTTTTGTAACTTTCCCTTTACTAAGCCGCATAAAACAATTGGGACTATCTGATTCATTAATGCAAAAACTCACTGCAAGTCCCAAAATAGTTTTATTATTTTCCTTACCTATCATCTTTATACTAATTATACTCAAACCAATTTTCCCAGATTATACAAGTGTTACAGACTTTTTGGTCTTCGCCTGTTTTTTTATATATGGATTTGTTTTTATCAAAGAACACGAACATCTCTTGCCTATTATAAATGATAATAAGAATATAATGCTGATTTTAGGGATATTGAGTTCATTATTACTGATTGGCTTTCTTTTAGTTGAACCTCTACGACAAGCAGCCTTTAACCCTAAATATAGCCTAAATCATCTCATCGTTTCTGTTCCTATTGGCTTGTCTGCTTTCAGTTGGACTTTTTATTTTGTATCACTTTTTTCACGAAAGTTTAATTTTAACAATTCAGCATTGCCCGAAATAAATAGAAGTATATTACCAGTTTATATTGTTCACCAAAGTATTATAGTGGTGGCTGGTTTTTATATAATTAAGTTTGTTGATAACGGTATTATAGAATTTATTTTGATTCTAATAACTACTATTATTGGTTCGGCACTATCATATTATTTAATTAAGGTGTTTAAAATAACGCAGTTCTTATTTGGGCTAAAAAAAATCAAATAACTTTTACGTCCACGAGGAATATGAATTTAAAGTAGAAAAACTTCTGCCAACCACATAAAAAAACTAACAAGTAAAAATCATAGAAACAAGACGACTTATTTTAAAGCCATTGACTTACGACCAATTAGTGGAAAATTATAACAGTAAAAAACAACGAACCGCTAACAAGGGGTTTTGCAATATTGGGGCTTGACGTTGTTATCTTCATCATTAGCAATATGGCAGCAGTTGTTCGGGCAAGACAAACATCGGTGGGCTTTTGGTTGTTATCTTGTACTTTTGTTTTTCAATCGGCAGCGGTTCCGGGCAGAAGGAATTCTATTTCCTCACCTGCACAAAGCCCTGTTCGTTAGCGGTCAGGCTAAAAAACCGAAATTAGTCAGAATAAATGACACAGCCATAAAACAGAAATAATGGAGACGAAAGTAAAAATAACGACAACCTTTAATTGCTCATTGGAAAGAGCATTCAAATCACCAATGCTCTGTGACGTAACGAAAGTTCACACAGGATATGGAATGATGCCAAGAGTAACCCATTGCACAGATGACGTGAATTGGGGGAAAATAGGTTCAAGTAAAAAAGTATTTGTTGAAAAATCATTAACACACAAAGGAGGTTTCGGTTCGGTTGACAATGTGGTAGAACGCATTGACGACAAGTATTGGAAAATAGAAATTAACCAATTTCAGGCATGGATGTTAAGTTTTTACAAATTTGTTGGCGAGTGGCAGACGACCGAAATTGAAAAAGATAAAATTTTAGTTGAATATACCTACACACTATATTCTAATAATGTTTTGCTATATCCTATAAATTGGATTTTCACAAAGACATTTTGGAGAAAATATATGAAACAAGCATTGGAAAATGTTAGACAAATCACAATTGACAAAGAACCATATCAATATGCGTAAAAGCCCG
>JBBRDQ010000023.1:0-38441 GCA_038203695.1 Chitinophagales bacterium | reverse complement strand
AATGCGCGAGGGGTATAAAAATGACAAACTGGATGTTCCGGCCCTGGGCGACCCGAATGTCCCGGAGTCTTTTTCAGTCTGGTCGGTGGATGTCTCGGGCACAGTGCCTGCGGTGAAGCAACGGATCAAAACCGGTTTCTTAGTCGGTGAAAAAATCGAAGGCATTCCGGCGGTGGGCGGTGCGAGTCCCAACTCGCTGGTGGCTACGGAGCAGTATGTTTTTGTGAGTAATGGCAACAATGACTGCATTTCGGTGATCGATCCGCTACAAGCAAAGGTAGTAAAAAACATACTGCTCCAACCGCTCCCGCAATTGAGCCGCTTCCGGGGGGTTATCCCGTTTGGCCTCGCACTATCTCCCGATAAAAAACGCCTGTATGTAGCCGAATCAGGGATCAATGCGGTGGCGATCATCGACGTGCCTACACTTACGGTGATCGGGCATTTGCCCGTGGGCTGGTTCCCGTCGAAACTGGCGGTTTCCCCGGATAACAAACACTTGATTGTCGCCAATGCCAAGGGTTACGGCAGCGGCCCGAACGGCGGTTATACGTTTAAGGAAGGTCCAGAAGGCGACTATGTGGGCAACCTGATGCACGGCTCGGTGACGATGCTCGATATTCCGGCCGATGCGGATGTAGCGAAGTACACCCAGCAGGTATTGAATAATAATTTTTCGGTCCTGTCTGCAGCGGATGTTTCCCTGGTCGCTCGGGCGGACAATCCGGTACCGCTGTTTCCGGGTGCTAGAAAGAGCCCGATCAAATATATTGTGTTCATTTCCAAGGAAAACCGCACGTATGATGAGGTATTTGGGCAGTTAAAAAATGGCAAAGGCGACCCGGACATTGCGCGGTATGGTTACAATCGCACCTTTTCCAATCGCGCCAAAACCGTCACCGTCACCGGGGCTACGGTTATGCCGAACCACCTGGCCATGGCCCAGCGCTTTGGCACTGCCGACAACTTTTATGTCGACAGCGACCATTCCGCCGACGGTCACCGGTGGCTAGCCAACACTTATCCGAACGAGTGGATGGAGACCAATGTGGCGGCTGAGTACGGCGGTCACCGCGACGGGAAAGCCGGTAGTAAAGCCAAGGGGCACTACGCGTGGACGGGTGGGGCAGGGGCTATTTTTCCGGAAGATTACAACGAAGCGGGCTCGTTATGGGATCACCTCGAACGCAACAATATTTCCTTTTACAATTTTGGTTTCGGTACCGAAATGGGCAGCAATTTTACCGATTCGACGATGAAATATTACGGTCAGAAAGTACTGGTCAATTTCCCGATTCCCGGTCCGCTGTACGGGCGTTCTTCGGAAAAATACGCCACCTTTAATATGGCAATCCCGGATCAGTTTCGCGCCGCCGTTTTTATGGAGGAATTTACCGAAAAATGGGGTCCGGGAAAAAGTAAAATGCCGCACATGCTGACCCTAATGCTGCCGCAGGATCACGGTGCCGGCGAACGTCCGGCGGCGGGTTATCCTTTCAAAGAGAGTTATATGGCTGACAACGACCTGGCTTTGGGCCGTGTAGTGGAGTTTTTGTCGCACACCCCATACTGGAAAGAAATGGCTATTATCGTCACCGAAGACGATGCGCAGGATGGCAACGACCACGTGGATGCGCACCGCAGTGTGTTGCAGGTGTACTCGCCATACGCCAAACGCAATTACGTGAGCCACGTACACTATAGTTTCGGCAGCATTTTCAAGACGTGCTGGAATGTATTCGGCGTGCCATACCTAAATCAATACGATGCAGGCGCCACCGACCTGAGCGATTTTTTTACCAGCCAACCTGATTTCACCCCTTATCAGGCCCTGCCGGCCGATATACGGATACTTGACCCACAAAAACTACTTACCCCGATGGATGCCAAATTCGACTGGAAATCGCTGTTTGAATCGCCGAAACTGGATGATGTGGAAGATTTATTGCGGGAGCGGCGTAATTAAAGCGCAGACAGCCGGCGATTTTCCGGTCACCGGACTTTCCAGGTTTTACAGCTGCAAAGTCCGGTGGCGGCTGTAACCGCTGGCATGTGAATCGAAACAATTATTTAACAATAAAAAAACGTAAAATTAATATAAACAATTCATTATCAATAACTTAACAGAAAGTTAAAGTGCTTTAAACGATTGGTCTGCTGCGCCTGCGGCTACATTTGCGCCATGGCACCGTGTATTTATGGAAGTTGTGTCCATTTGATTTAATCCACCAATTCGCATTTAAACTAAACTTTTTTCCAACGTATGAAAGTCTTGTTACACCCCTTCAAGGGCGCGGTCTGCGTCCTTGTAGTCCTACTTTTGTCTGTACTTCAACTGCACGCACAGCGCGTATCAGGTCAGGTGACAGACACAGAAACCAAAGAAACCTTACCGGGTGCCACTGTTGCTGTAAAAGGCACTGCCCGTGGTACTGCTACCGATGGAACGGGTAGATTCACCATTGAAGCCCGCGCTGGCGAGACATTGGAAGTGTCGTATGTCGGTTATACGCCGTTGTCGGTCGTGGTGGGTACTGAAACATCGCTTAACATTGAGTTGCGTACCGGCAATGTGTTGAACGAAGTAACGGTGACGGCTTTGGGTATCAGCCGGGAGAAAAAATCGCTGGGTTACTCCGTACAGGAAGTAAAAGGCGAAGATCTAGACAAAGCGCGGGAGACCAACATTGTCAACGCACTGGCTGGTAAAGTGGCTGGCGTGACTATTGTGGGTAATCCGTCGGGCATCGGTTCTTCCTCGCGGATTACGATTCGGGGTGAACGTTCGCTAAATATCAACCGCAACCAACCATTATTCGTAGTAGATGGCGTGCCGATCAGCAACGATCAGCGCGGTTCTTCCGGTAATAGTTACCAGGATGTCGACTATGGCAACGGCGCAGGCTTTGTCAATCCAGACGATGTAGCGTCTATTACAGTATTGAAAGGTGCGAGTGCCGCAGCACTTTACGGTTCGCGCGCCAACAATGGAGTTATCCTCATTACGACTAAGTCTGGGAAAAACACCAAAGGGATTGGTGTAACGATCAATTCTACCGTGACTTTTGAAAATGTCCTGCGCTTGCCGGAATATCAGAATGTATACGGCCAGGGTCTGGGTGGCGTATTTGAATTTCTGGATGGTAACGGCGGTGGTGCAGCCGATGGCGTGGATGAAAACTGGGGCCCTAAATTGGAAGGTCAGCTGCTCGATCAGTTCGACTCGCCTACCAGCAATGGTTTTCGCGGGGGCGATATAGGCAATCTCTTTACCAGTATAGGGCCAGTCAATCTGAGCCAGCAACTGGCGACACGTGGTGAAATTCAGGCAACTCCCTGGAGCGCCAGACCCGATAACGTACGGGATTTCTTTGAAACTGGGGTCACCCAAACGCACAATATCGCCCTGGCTGGAAGCAATGAAAAAAGTGATTTCCGCCTTTCCTACACCTGGCTTGACCAAACTGGAACCGTACCTAATACGGACCTCAAGCGCAATACAATCGCTTTTGCGGGCGGTTACAATCTCAGCCCAAAATTGAAAGTGCGGACAGCGATTAACTACCTGAAAAATACCAGTGACAATCGCCCAAACCTGAGTTACGGCACCGAGAATATTATGTATCTCTTCAATTGCTGGTTGGGCCGCGGGGCTAACGTAGGCGCCATGCGCGATTACTGGATGGCCGGCCGCGAGGACCTGAATCAGTTTAATTTCAACTACAATTACCACGACAATCCATATTTCGGTCTGTATGAAAATACCAATAGTCAGGACATCGACCGGGTATTCGGAAACCTGTCCGTAAACTACGATTTTACCAAAGATCTGAGTTTGATGGTGCGCGGCGGTACGGATGCCAGCAATGAATTCCGCGCCCGCAAACGCGCTTACAGCACCCAGCGCTTCCAGCGCGGCAGTTACCGCGAAGAACGTGTGAGTTTTACGGAAACCAATCTAGACTTTTTGCTGGGCTATAAAAAATCACTGAATGATCGTTTTAATCTCAATATCGGTTTGGGCGGTAATGCCATGCGCCAGGTAGGCCGTTTTTCAGACGTAATTGCGCCGGAACTGGCTGTACCAGGTATTTTTACCTTGAGCAACTCGCGGGTAGCGGTTCAAAACCTAGGCAATACACCTTTCACAGAAAAACGGATCAACTCTTTATATGCAACAGGCCAGTTGGGCTTCGATAATTACCTCTACCTCGACCTCTCGGCCCGCAATGACTGGTCGAGTACACTACCGAGCGATTCGCGCAGTTACCTCTACTACGCCGCCAACTTGAGTGCGGTGTTGTCTGACGCCTTTAAAATTCAGAGCGATGTATTGACGTTTGCCAAACTTCGCTTTGGCGTGGCGCAGGTTGGTAACGATACGGATCCGTACCAGTTGGCAGCCGTGTACAATGCGCAGACAGCTGTATTGGGTAGCCCGTCGTATAGTGAGTCTTCCACGTTGATCAATGCGGGGTTAAAACCGGAAATCAGTACGTCAGTAGAGACCGGTTTTGATGTACGGTTTTTCAAAAATCGCCTCGGCCTGGATTTTACCTATTATCTGACCAATAGTAAAAACCAAATTCTGCCAATTCCGCTTACGGGTACGTCCGGTTACTCGGCACGTATTATCAACGCCGGTCTGATCCAGAATCGAGGTATCGAGATCACGTTGAATGCTTCACCCGTGAAAACGCGTAATTTTTCCTGGGATGTGGCCTTTAATTTTTCCCGCAACCGCAGCGAAGTAAAGGAACTCTTCAATGATCCGATCTCGGGTCAGGCAGTGAGTAATTATGTGATCGCTGCCCGTTATATTACCGTGGAGGCGCGCGTAGGCGAGCAAATGGGCGATATGTACGGTATCGGTTTTGAACGCGTGAGCAGCGACCCGAACGCCAAATATTACGATCCAACTGGTCAAAACGTGGGCAAAGTAGTCTATAATGCTGCGGGCAAACCGGAAGCAACGGCCAGCCGCATCAAGTTGGGGAACTATAACCCGGACTGGTTGGGCGGTATTAACAATACCTTTAATTTCAAGGGTTTATCGCTCGGTGTATTGTTTGATATCCGTTCCGGCGGCGAAGTGTATTCGCATACGCAAACGGTGGGCCGCGAAGGTGGTCAATTGGTAGAAACGCTGGAAGGCCGTGCGGACGGGTACGATTTGACCAAAGAAGGCAATGGTGTAATTGGCGACGGTGTAGTAAAAAATACCGATGGCACTTACAGTGCGAATACGACCAAACTGAGTGCCCGCGAATGGCACACTACTTACACGTTGGGTCGTCGTCTGGTGGAAGGTGTGGTGTATGATGCTTCTTTCGTGAAGCTTCGCGAACTGCGTTTTGGATATACCCTGCCCAACCGGATTTGGGGTAAATCATCCCTGCGCGATTTGACAGTGAGTCTCGTTGGTCGCAACCTCGCGCTCTGGGCAGATGTGCCGCATATCGATCCCGAGACCTCCTCTACTTCTGGTGGCACCGTTATTCCCGGCGTGGAATCGGTGGCACTACCTTCTACCCGCAGCTGGGGCGTGAACCTGAACTTCCGCTTTTAAGGAAGCGGAAATGTATGCCGCACAACGCTTTCAACCGTTTTTCCATTTTTCAACAATGCACAACATGAAAGATATTTTGCTTAAATCGTTGGTTGTTTTTGGATGTATCGCCCTTTCAGCGGGTTGTACCAAAGATTTCGACGATATCAACACCAACCCTAATTCACCAACTGCCGTTAATTCCGGTCTGCTATTGCCACAAATCGAGCGCGACATGATGAATGCCGTGCTCAATGAAACCTGGGGTATTGGCAATATTGTAATACAACATACTGCCAAAAACCAGTTCGTAAATGAAGACCGCTATTTGTGGGGCGAATTGAATTCGATCTGGAACAATGTGTACGACAATATGCGTGATGTACAGAATATTATTAGTCAGAGCGAAGCAAACGGGGAGAATAACTATAAAGGTATTGCACTGGTATTGAAATCGTGGATGTTTTCGCTGGCTACCGATGCGTATGGCGATGTTCCATATTCGCAGGCAACTCAAGCCAAGGAAGGCCAGAACTTCCCGGTGTACGACCCACAGGAACAAATTTACAATGGTATTCTGGCCGATCTGAAATCAGCAAACGATCTGCTGGGCAGCAGCGGTGAAGTTGTAGCCGGCGATGTGATTTTCAAAGGCGATCTGGCGAAATGGAAAAAACTGGCCAATTCGCTCCGCATTCGGTACCTTCTGCGCATCAGCAATAAACGCAATGTAGGTGCCGATTTGAAGGCCATCCTGGATAATCCGACCGCGAATCCTATTTTTGAAAGCGTCGCCGATAATGCGGTGTACGTGTACGCCGCTACGTCGCCCGATCAATTTCCATTGCATACTTCGCGCATTGGTTCTTTCAATGAATTTCGCGCTAGCAAAACCCTGCTCGATACGCTGCAATCGCTCAACGATACGCGTCTGCCGATCTTCTTCCGTCCGACGCCGAGCACAATCGGTTCGGCCAATCCGGTTTATGTAGGTATTCCCAATGGCTTGAACGACGTAGATGCACTGCAATACAATGGCGGGCCCCAATTTCAATCCACCATCGGTACGCTTTTCTATGAGCAGGCTGTTACTTCCCAGGGTTTGAGCATTGCGAAAGGGGTAATAATGACCTATGCCGAATTGCAGTTCCTGCTGGCCGAAGCCACGGAAAAAGGCTTGATCTCCGGTGACGCTAAAACATATTACGAGCAGGGCGTAACAGGTGCATTTGCTTTTTATGCACTCCCGACTCCCGCAGATTATTTCAACCGCGCGCAGACAAAATACGACGGGACTACGCCTGAAAAACTGGCTAAAATTGGTTTTCAAAAATGGGTTTCACTCTATTTTCAAGGTCTCGAAGCCTGGTTTGACTGGCGCCGGACAGGTATTCCTGCTTTGAAAGCCGGTCCGTCTAATCAGAACAATGATAAAATTCCGGTGCGATTCCGGTATCCGATCATTGAACAAGCGTTGAATGCCGATAATTACAATGCCGCTGTGGCGCGTCAGGGTGCAGATGATTTGAATACCAAAATGTGGTATTTGAAGTAAGCGATTGGAAAGCGAATGCTGCATATTTGGTAAAATCCCCTGTCCATGAATCAATGGTGGACGGGGGATTTTTACTTTGGATGCTTCCCATAATCAGGCTCAAAATGGGTACCCAAACGAAAAATTCCAGTTCAGGTTGTTGCGTCGCCAGGTGTAACTGCCGAAGCGCAAATCATCAGCCACCCAGCGCTCGCCGGCCGGCAGGTACGGTTTGGACAATGGAAACGCCAGATCGAGGCGCAAGACAAAAAAGCCGAGATTAACCCGTAAGCCTACACCGGTGCCGGCGGCTATTTCCCGATAAAAACGATTCAGCCGGAACTGTGACGCCTCCGTTGCATCTGGACCGGAAGTGAGCCAGATATTGCCGGCATCCACAAAAAAAGCCAGTTCCGGAAAGCGGCCGATGGGCATCCGGTATTCTAAACTGCTCTCCATCAGTACATTACCGGTGTACCGACCTACGGCAAGATTGATATTGCTGGTATCGCGGCGAACCGCGCCCGGCCCGACGGTGCGCGGCGCAAAAGCACGCACACTGGAAGCGCCACCGACGACATACCGATCCAGCAGCGCGACATTGCCATTGGGCCGTAGCGGGATACCCGCACCGACCGCCATGCGGAAAGCCAGTACGTTACGCCCGCCCGTCTTTTGGTACTGACGGTAATCGGATTCCAGGAAGAGATTGAGGGGACTGGCAGGCTGGTCTTCGCTCGAAATGTAGCGACTGCGCGTATATGCGCTGACTTGTCCCGCAAAACGCTGGCGGAAATACACCGTATGCCGCCGGGCAGGTTCCAGTCGCTGGTCGAGGGTAAACGTATAATTGGGTTTATATTCCAGAAATGTAAGCAACGAAAGCGCCGTATTGAGCGTATCGGTGCGCAGTTCATTGATCAGTTGTTTGCGAATGCCCGCTTTATTAATGGTCGAATATTGCAGACCGATATTCAGCGGATTCATCTCTTGCACGACCGAACCGCGGCGATTTTTTTTCCAGATGTAACCGGCTTCCGCCTGAATCCGCTGAAAGCTCAGGCGAAACTGCCCCAGTACCGGCAAGTCGTATTTAAACCAGTTGCTCTCGTGGCGCAGGCTCATTTGCGTAGTGCTGAAGGCCAAACTCTGGCGAGCCGGAGACAACAAAAATCGCGGCAAGGTCAGTTTGACCGACGCGTCGCTGACCAGAAAATCCTGGAAGTCAAAATTACTCTTATCCGTACGCAGATAAGCCCCGTCCAGGGCAACGCGCAGCGCTTCGGCTCCCCGGAAAATATTGCGGTGCGTATAAGCCGAACCGGCCCGTAACCCATAGTAAAAACTCGGCGAAAACACCCCGGAGAGCGTGGCTTCAACCCGTTCCGGCAGGTACGGCGTCAGGAAAACGCGCGCATCCAGCAGCGTATCCGACAACGGCGATACGTCGAAACGGATATTGATGAACTTGTACACATTCAGGTTCAGTAGCCGGTAAATGGTGGTTTGGTAATCATTATTGGAGTAATACGCGCCGCAACGCAGAAAAATTTGCTGTTTGAGGATAGCTGGTTTTGTCGTGAGGTTGCGGTACACAAAATTTACACAATCGGAGCGCAACGTATCGGCGGGGGCCCGCGCCTGTCCCTCCTGGACACGTTTGGCCAGGTCATAATCAGGATACACCGTAATGCTGGCAATACTGTACTGCTGGCGTTCGCGGGCGGGCACCTCGCTTTTGATGCGCAGCGTCAGGTTTACTTCGCCCGGCGGGTGCAGCGTGTCGGCTTCAAACAACAGATTGTCCGGCGAAAAGTAGTACCAGCCGTGGTTGCGCAGCGTATCGGCCAGGCGCTGGCGTTCGGCGATCATTTCTTCCAGGTGATAAGGCTGGCCGGGTTTTACCAGCGACTTATCCTGCAGGGCCGCCAGCGTACGGGTTATTTTGCTGGAATCGGACGGATATACCACGTGGTCGATGTTTTCGCGTGCACTTCGTATCGAGACTTCGTGCACCAGTTTCACCGTATGCCGGCTGGTTTTTTCGGTAGAAATGATGCTGGTTTTGAAGAAACCGTCGTTGGCGGCACGTTCCGTCAGCAGTTCCCGGTGCCGGTTGGCCGTTTTGGCTTCGTACAATACCGGTGGTTCGCCAAAGCGATTGGCGATAAAGTTGCCGATACTTTTGGTGCGGCGGTTTTTGAACGTGTTGTAGATAGATAACTTGGGCCGCATCCAGAGGATTTTTTTATTGGGTCGCGGCAAGATGAGGGCGTTTTTGAAATCCGCCTTAAGTATCTTGGTCGACCATGCTTTGTCCGTTTTGCTGATGCGCGCTTTGGCCCCGGCATATAAATGTTCGCCGCCTTCGAGGTGACCCGTACCCGTACAGCCTACCGCAAGTAAACCTACTATAAACAGATAAAGCAGTTTTCTGGTACGGCTATTGTGCTCGACGGCACAGACCGATGGAATAGAAGTTGGAGTTTGCATGATTCGTATATTATTGGCCACCAAATTCTTTACTTAAAATAAAACCTGCCCCGGAATTGCGCAAGTTGGAAGTGGACGCATTCAGCAATTCAAAACCGCGTTCGGAAAATACCGTCACTTTCAATGCTCCATTGGGCGTAAGCGCATATTCTACCGAAGCATTTTCCAGGGCACTGTGTACATCATTGCCGTTAGCACCGCCAACGGCCGTGCCGCCCGAGATCCGGAAGGTCAGTCGGTCTTCAAAAAATGATTTTTGTAAACGCAACTGGTAGTTGGTAGTACCCTCTGCCTGACTGGACCCGGTATTGCTGGCACCTTGCGTCGTGGTGAAATCTATATCGATCCAGGTAAGGTATTGATCGGCCAGCGCATTGACCTGGCTGGTCAGGAAATTAGTCAGACCCGATTGCAGTGGGTTGCTTCCACTGATAGGGGTGGAAATGCCCCCGTTTTCACCGATAAAGTTGCGCAGTAATAATACCCCGAAGACCTGCCGCGACAACAGATTTTTATCCTGATTTACATTGGACAAAGCGCTTTCCACCAGACCGGCTTCCTGGCTGCCAAAACCCGAGCCGAGCGTTTCCTGTTTTTGGGTGGATGGATAAATAAATTGAAAACCTACGTCCGGCTCGGTGGCTGAACCGCTGATCGTGGTTTGTAATAAAAAGGTCTGGGATTTGCGGTAAGCCGCCGCTTCTTCAGCGGAAGCAGTAGACAACTGGTTGACTACTAATGGATAAGGCGATGCTTTGAACTGGTAACGCGCTTTCAGGTTCAGTTCGGGCGTACGGATATCGCCGGTCCAGGTAATCGTACTGCCGCTGGTTACTTCAAAACTGCGTTTCACGACCGACTGATACGAGTAGTTATAGATTCCGCGCACCAGTTCGACCCGGCCCGCCAGCGTCATGTTGCCATTGGATAACATATCCATCTGTAACCTACCGGTCGCTTTGCCCAGAAAATCGTCGCCGGTTACCGGATTGATGACACTGCTGATGGTCAGGTTCGAGTCGATTTCAATACTGGCACTGAGGGTGAAAGGCTGGGCATTGACCGGCGCATCGTACACCGGCGGGCGCACATACTGGCGCGGCGGCGGCAGAAAGTAGACGATTCCTTCGTGTTGCAGTGTCTGCGTAGCCACATCATACACGTAGGTAAAGGTTGATTCTTTGGCGGTTTTAACCGTCACCCGGATATCCGGCTGGGTAATGGGTCCGCGCACCCGGCCGTCGAGCGAGACGTATAATTCCCCGAAATAAACGGGGTTCTGGCGTTTGGTAGAGTTCAGTACCTGCCAGCGATCGGCGTGTAAAGTGAGGTTGGTCTGGATGTCCTGCCAGTCTTTGGTGGCTAATTTACCGTCGATTTCCAGGGCCTTGTTGTATGGATCGGTCAAAGTCAGGCCATCGAGCACGATACCGGCATCGGTAAATTCGAGCGGGGTCTCACTCAATTTATAGCGAACATTGGTGAGTGTAGGCGTAAAAAAAGTCTCGTGAAATTGCAGATTGCCCCGCACCTGCGGCGCATCGGTCGTGCCTTTGATCTTTATATGTGCATCGGCCCAGCCCCCCAGTTCGTTCAGGATACCGGCCACGAAAATGTCGAAATTGTTATAATTCAGCCGGTCGATATCCACGGCAAAATCCAGTCCGGTCTTGTTGCCGGTTTTGCGCGTAGCGCCTTCTACTTTGATAGACTGCCCGTCTCCAAGCATGGTAAAATTCTGAATCGTCACGCCAGCCGGCAGTATGCGGATTTGATTATCGGCCGCCACCGTCCATTCTTTAAAGTCGATCAACTGGCGCGGCGAAAACGTGACGATGGTTTCTTTGGTTTTGTTGTTCAACAACGCCTGCAACGCGAATAAAAAACGCTCCTTGCCCGCATCGTCGCTGGCTTTGAAAGATACCTTGCCAGTATTTGCGACAAACTGCCCGTTCAACACCGCATTTTCGATAAAATCCTCGTCACCCCGATGCACGGAAGGGGTCGTAACTACAAACAGGGCCGCCGTATCTCCTGCATAAGCGCGTACGTTGAGCGAATCAATATCCCAGGCGCTGTACACAATGCGGGGTGCCTGGATCAGCAGGTTGAAATAATTGCGCTGCCCGATGAGCGAACCTTCCAGGTTTACCGGTCCCAGTTCGGTCAAACCAGGGATCAGACCGGTCGTCAGGGCATCCGATTTTAGCAGCCGTAACTGTATCGACAGCGAATCATTATTGACCGGCGGTATGGCGCTGGTGCGATCCACGACGAAATACTGATCGGCAATATTGGCGATGGTCGTCGACAATTCCGACAAGGCGAAGAAACCTTTGATTTCTCCCTGTAGCCAATCGGACGCGATATTGATACTGTTGTGTTTGTTATCCAGTTTGAGATCCAGCGTCAGGTCGCCAGGACGCACGTGCACTGTATCGTATTGTAAATCCATCATTTCAATCTTTACCTGAGCCGTCAGTGAATCTACCGACAAACCTTCAGAACGCGAAATGATGCGCATGCAGATGGTAGTCGGGCGGCTGGCCCAGCCAAATTCACGCAGGTCGACACAGTTCAAAGAAATATCGGTTTGCAGCAAGGGTTTGGCCAGGCCAAAATCGCCGGAGGCCCGTACGCGTACCGCGGCGCGCTCGTCCGGCGACTGAAATCCGCCGGTGAACTTTTTGCCGGTCACATCGCCGTCAAAAGTGACGTCGCGTAAAATCAGGTTGTCCCAGGTAAGGGAGTCGAATTTTCCGGCCAGTTGTACCCCGGCGGATTCACCAAATTGAAACCCTTCGCCCGATACCCGGGCCGTGAGAGTCAAGGTTTTTAGCGGGCGCAGGGAAGTATCGGCCGACAATTGGCCGACGCGCATATTGACTGCTTTCAGCTCCATTTGATAGGTACTGTCGCGTAAGGTCCCGTTCAGATTTATCTTGCCCAGATCACCCAGGGCGATACTGGCTTTGGCGGCCGCGTCTTTGACGGATCCCTTGGCCTGGCCGTTGATGGTGATAAAATCGGGCAGCCGCAGCACATTGGTAATCAGCGAATCAGGTACATATCCCAACAGTTCACGCCGCGCCAGTGTGCCGTCGAAGTTTACATCGAAGCCGAGTTGATCGGGCGTTTGAATATTGTTGAGTAGTCCTTTAAACGTTATTCGGCTGATCGTTCCACCGCGGTGCGCGTTTAATTGCAGATCGGTTTGCAGCGCTTTGAGCGTGCCTTTTAATGTACCAGTGGCCTGCACCAGATCGGGGAATTGCATATCGGCGGACGCAAAGGCGGCGAAGAAATTTTGCGGCGCATCCAGCCGGCGGATTTGCAGATCCATGCCCAGGCGATCGGGATCACTGGCATTGGTGAGGGTACCGGCCAGGTCAAATTGTAAAGGTGTGGGTCCTGCCGGCGGAAAGGTGGGGCCGGTCTGTAGATCACCCACCGTACCCTGTACATTTAATTGCAGATTAGCCAGGCTACCGGCTACCGTGCCCGCAGCACTCAGATAAGCCGGCAAGGGCTGCGCCAGTATGCTGTCTTTGGGTGTATCGCCGACCGACATCCAGCGCACCAGATCGGCGCGATTGGTTTCCAAACGACTGATGGTCAGGTTCATCCCCAGTTTGGTCGGCTCGGTCAGTTGTTGTACCGAACCGGTAAAATTGGCCACGGTGGCGCTGCCGGCTTTAAACCGGATGTTGTTGGTTTGCAGATTGTCGAGCCAGCCGTTCAGGTTGCCGGACACTTCATACGGCATATCGCTCAATTTTGCCAGCGCCGGGTTGTCCTGCGGTGGCAGCAGCAGGATCAGATCGCCGATCAGGCCGCGCACCTCGCGCAATTGCACCTGCATGCGGTTGAATTCCGCTTTGTCATTTTGAAATAGCACCACATCACCGTCGAGTTTGGTGCGATTCAAACTGGCCAGTGCATTTTTGATCTCGATACTGCCGGGCGTAACGCGGGCAGTCACACGCAGCGAGTGGAGTTCCAGACCGCTTTTGTCATTGCCGGAAAGGGCGTTTGCCTTGACCAACAGTGTATCGTTTTGAAACGAAAAGTCGGGTATGTCGGCATTCAATTGCGTCAGTTCCAGGTCGGCCGCGTTGAGGTGACCGGGCGTGGATGCAACCGCTGGATCGCGGTATGCCACGGCGCTGTTTTGCACTTCCACACCACTTGCCTGAATGGCCAGGATGTCGTTGGCCGAATGAATGGTCAGGTTGTTGATTTGCGTTCTTTCCAGCCGGGCGTCCAGTGCCAGTTCCGGCGTGGAAAAGACGATATGGGAACGGCTGATATCGCCGTTTTTTAACAGCAAGCCGAAAGCGGGCGATGGCTCCCCGTCGTCCGGTGATTTTTGGGTCTGCACCAGTTTGATTTCCGAATCGGCCAGACTGAAACCATCGAGTTCAAAACGCAGCGTTTGCAGATCGGCTTTGGCTATTGTAGTCTCAGCCACCCCGATATGTGCTTGGGTTATACTTTGAGAATCCCCATTTTGTAGCAAAAAATCCACACTTTTGAGTTGCAGTACTGCCAGATCGAGTTGTATTTTCCAGGGGGACGCAGTCGTATCGGCGGGTGCAACGGAAGTGGTATCGCCGGCAAAGGCGCGTGTGACGAAGTCAAAATTATAAATACTGTCTTTGCGATTCAGGTAAACGCTGGCATCTTCCAGGGTAATTTGCTGTAATTCGATGGTTTGGTCCAGCAATTTCCACATATCGATGCTAATGACCAGACTACCCACGCGTGCCAGCGTATCGCCCTGCTGATCTTCCAGTAGAAATTTTTCCAGCGATACTTTATAGGGGAAACGCAGGCGAACCGCCCCAACTTCCACCCTTGTACCCAGTTTGCCCTGCAAAAATGTTTGTGCTTCGCGCGTAAGGCGTTGTTGCACGGGCGGCAAGGTAAGGGCATAGGCTACACCCACTACCAGCACCACTACAGTGCCAAGTGCATAAAGCACGAAGCGCAGCAGTTTTCGCCAGCGCGTATGAACAGGTTTAATTTGCTCCATTCGTTCGTGTATTCGGTTGCAAAGCGTTGAATAATGAATTGCAAGATGAATGTTTGAAACGAAAAGAAAGTCGTGCCAAGTGGTGAAGTAAAACAGGTGAAAATGTAAATGCGCAGATTTGCGCGTTATAAAAATCAGCAAATATGCATCTCAAATAAGGCTATAACAGGCAACTAATTTAGTAAAACCTGCTATCAGGGCTTTTTTTAGGTGTAAATACGCGTCAAAATGAATTATAGAAAGGAAGAAATGCAGTGGCCCATCTTTGTGTCATTATTAATTCAACTTTCCTCTTTTCAACATTTTTCACATGAAACACATTTCTTTTTTATTCCTGCTTTTTTTCATCGCAGCGGTGCCGTATGGCTGCCAAAAGAATGAATACAAAATCGAGAGTGACACTAAATGTACACCGGCACCCGTAAGCAGCCGCGAACCATTAACTGCTGTACCGGTTTCGGATGGTATGCTGGCATTTACCAGTGTTGAACATTACAATCAGGTACGTGAAAAGGTACAGGCTGCTGAAACTGCTGACCTCATGAACTGGCAAAATAGTTTTAATTTTAAATCTGCACAGTATTACTACCATGAGGCAATTGGACAGTTGTGCTGTCCGGATTCTGAAGATGCAAACATGCCTGCGATTGCAGCTAACTATGCTGGTAAAATATCGTATAGTGATGCGGATCAGGACATCAATCCAATTTTGCCGATGGTAACGACTGGCTGGCTTGTCAACGAAAATGGTGAGTTCAAAGTAGGGCCATCGCTCATTCACTATTCCAATCAATTTGTTATCTCGGTCGTGGACGGTAGCCGGACTAAAATGAATGCGGCGATCGCTAATCCGGTTAATAATCCTTCCAATGGCGTGTATGTGCATCCGCTATAGCATCAGCCCCGCCTTGTTGCCCATTGGCGCTAAATGCGCCTAGTGTGAGTACCGGCAATAGCAATGGTTCTAAAAGAATTAAAACGGCGTACATTACGAATTGGGATGAATCTTACGCTGCTAGTATTCCACAATTGAATACCACTTTATTTAATGTAATCTTTACTTTTGCGGCTTATTTTCACCACCAGCGTAAAACCTGGCTTGGTTGGACAGTTTGCCAACGTACTGCATGGCGGTTTAAAGCCAGCGAAATAGCGCAGATAACCGATATTCCGCAAAATTGTAATTGCTTGCCCTCCGATTTTGTTAATCCGGTTACCATTAATATTCCACTTACTACCACAGGTACTGAATGTAAATTTAACTATCAGCAGCCAATCTTCTCTGCATTGAACGTTTCCCCCGATGATTACAAACATTTTGACCTATGTACAACCAGAATGAATCTGGAGACAAAAGCACTGGATAGTGGTTTAACAACTTCGGCTCAATGCAATTAATATTGTTCTCATGCTTATGTGAGATAAATATTTAAATTACCACATGCTGTATAATCAGGGTTCTTATTAACAAGACTTGTTGTGTTGGGAAACCTTCGCAACAAGTCTTATTCACATTTTCCTTTAATTTCCTTATCATGAATACACTTCGAGCATTGCTGTTTTTGACTTTTTTGTCCCTTATGCCACAAGCAATTCATGCACAAATTCAATATGGATTGAGTGCAGGAATAGCCGGTAATACGCTGTTTTTTCATGATGATGCAGGGAACGAACCCGTCGATCTGTATGGACTGGCGGTTGGTTTTACCACTGGTTGGCGACTAAAATGGAACCTGACCAATCGTTTTAAACTGGGTGCTGAATTGAATTTCCAGATGCTGCCCTACACCATAAAATACATGACCGGAAACTTTCGGCCTGCCTATGCTACCGTCGCAGCAGTGCCTTCTTTCAGTTTATTGCCCTGGATAGAAGTTGAGGGTGGGGTAGCGACAGGCGTGACACTCATCAGCAGTTTTACTAATAAAAGTAACAACGACCCGCTCTTAACCGGTTTGATCGGTTTGCGTTTACCGTGTAAAAATTGGGAGTTTAACGTTCGCTACTATCGTTCGCTACGGCCCTTGTTTGCAGAACAGACCATTCGTTCGCAAAGAAAATATTATGGCCAGGGACTGCAAAGCGGTGTGACTTATTACCTGTTTCGATAAAAAATAAAGTTAACTCATAAAAACCAGTTGTAAAATCCAGTGGTGGCGTAAGCCATCACTGGATTTTATTTTTAAACTTTCGTGGCAGGCAGAAGGATGGAGATGGCTCGCCATTACTTCTGAATTGCAGTACTGCCAGATCCAATCTTAATTTCCAGGGTGGAGCACTCGTGTCAACTGGTAACGGATAAACAAAAACCCCGGCCAGCGACAGGCGCAAAACCGGGGCGGAATTCATGGTTTGACTATAGAAAACTGGCTTTTCAATTGGCTTTAAATACCTTGTATATTTTTACAGCGTCAGCCGTTTCATAGCGGACGAGGTACATCCCATTCGGTAGTTCGGTGGTTGGTAACGTGATGGTAGTTGCTTCAATATCAAATACTTGTTGGAGTACTTGCCGGCCATTCAGGTCGAACAAACGCACTTGTGCCATATTGGATAAGTCGCCGGTACGCTGCAGTACCAATGCATCGGAAAAAGGATTGGGCGACACCTGTACTTCGGTCGGCGTAGCAGCCGAACGCAGGTTGGCGAGTGCTGTGTTATCGGAGTCTGTTTTAAACGGGTATTTGTTTTTTTCAATGCGGGCGACATCGCTGGGATTATCGAGTACCTGCAAGCCGCTGGTGACATTGTACAAGGCATAGTTGGACGGAGCATTCCACGTTATTTTCGGTTGTCCGCCCACCGGGCTGATGATATCGACCTTGATAACATCGGGTATATTAAATCCTGGCAGATAGTGGTAGATATAAACCGTTTGAACTTTGATGGAAGCATTGTTGAAAGGGCATTTTTGTGGCGAATCCCCGCCGATTAGCCAGCGGTTGTCGTTACTGGTACCTTCCGGGTTGTTGAATTTAACGTGAACCTGGTAGTCACCGATTATAGACACTTTCTCAACTTTGAAAGTAGCACCATTCGCCTCACCGATTTGTTTTGCCATAATTAATTCCGCTGAGCCAACCAGTGTATGCGGATTGTCGAGCATGGTAGATGAGCTACCAGAGAAGTAAACGATAATATCATCTACAATTACATAATCAGTGGTTACGGTGAGTTCGGCGTATGCGCCTTGTGTACCGGTACCGCAGACACTCCACACCTTCACGGTATAAGCCGTTTCGCTGTCTAAGTTAGTTATCAGGGCTGCGGCCGTGTTGACGTGCCCGGAATAAACCACGGTATTATTGCTGACTTTGGTAAGTTGTACGTCGAATCCATTGCTGTTAAGCATAGCATTCCAGGCAAAAGACAGTGAAGTGGTAGTCGATATCGTATTCTGTAGATTTAGCGGAGCGGGCAGGTTGCAGGGAGGCGGCGGCGTAGGCGTATTGGTGGATGTAGTAGAAAATGGCGTAATCGGGCCTGCGTTCGCGCCTAAAAAGCACAAGAGGCATAGAATGGTGAAAAAATGCTGGAGCATAGGACAAAATTTGAAAGTTACCTAAATATTTGTCCTGCAAAGGTGAAGTATGTATTTACAAGTTTTTGTAACACTTTTGCTGCTGTTTTTACAATTTACCCGCTGATATGGAAAATTCAGACCTGATCGATCTATTTAAAACCTTGACTGCTAAGGAGTTAAAGAATTTGTCCACTTTTATGCAAAGTCCCTACGCCACTAAGGGAAGGTATCGGGAAGAAGTGCAGAATTTATTTAACTTATTGCAGAAGTACACGCTTTCCGGCAGTTTGACGCCGTTAGACAAGGAAAAAGCCTATAAACAGGTGTTTTCGGGCAAACCCATGGTACAAGGTCACTTGGAACGGGTGATGTTTGAACTCAATCAAACCATTCGCACGTTTTTAGTGATTGAAAACTATCTGCGCAAGGAGAACGGCACAGCCGTACAGCTGGAATATGCAGAGGTACTCAAGTCCAGGGGGCTGTTGCCTAAATCCGCCCAGGTGATTCAGCAGGCGCTGACGGAGCTTAAAGCCGAACCGATCAAAACCGCAGATCAATACGGGCTGCTCTTCGAGGCATCTTCCTTCGTATATTCGATGGCCAGCCAGTACAACAAGTGGAAAGATGATCTCAAGATCACGGAAACATTACAGTACTTAGACCTGTATTACAGCCTCCATAAACTGAACCTGCTCAATCATTATCTATTGCTCAGCAGAATATCGCGGCTCGATACTGGGACCATCGAGGATATTGCGCCACATGCTGTATTGTTACCCCACATCAGCGTCGATGACGACCCGAACGTATTTATTGCGTATAAAATTTACCTGCTGCTTTCTGAAAATCAACCGACCATAATCGGATTTAACGACTTGATGCAACTCCTGACGCACTATGAAGATCGCCTGAATACCCAGAGTACCCAGTTGTATTTCAGTTATTTGCGTAACTACTGTTCGCTGTTAATTATTCACAGCCACTATGATTTGCTGCCGGTTTTGCATGCCATCCACATCGATAACCTACAAAAAGGTTATTTTACGTACGATGGCAAAATACCGCCCGGCGCCTATCATAACATTGCCAATACGGCTTTACGCGCTAAAAATGCACCTTGGGCACTGGCCTTTATCGAACAGTATAAGGATAAGGTGCTCCATGCCGAGTATACCGATGAAGTGTACCGGTTGAATATGGCCAGTTATTATTTTCATACACAGCAGTTCGACCAGGCACTGGATTATCTGCCGCCTGCCTCCACTGACCTGGGTATGCACCTGACCGGGCGTCGCCTGGAACTCAAAATTTACTATGAATTGCAATCCGATCTGCTGACGTATAAACTGGATGCGTTTAAAATGTATATCAGCCGGGCTTCTAAGAAATTATTGTCGGATGAGACTAGGGAAAACCATGCGAATTTTGTCAACCTGCTGCTGCAACTCGCGCAAATCCCTCCGGGCGATACCGTAAGGGCCACCCGCACCTACGACCGGATCCAGGAGAAAAACCGGGTGGCGGAAAAAGAATGGCTGCTGGAAAAGGCGCAAAAAGCCATGAAAAAGTAAAAATAGTGATAAATCCGTTACAGGATATGGCGCTAAACAGGGAAAATAAGTGCTTTGATGCGCTACTTGCGACATGTGGTTAAGATCGGGGGCTTTTTCAGCGGTAATAAATGGGGGAAATAAGTTATAGAATGTGCGTGGTGCGGACGGCCATCTTTGGGTCATCAATCGCATTATTCACAATTTAACTATTCCACACAATGAAAAAATCAATCCTTCTCTCCCTTGCTTTCATGGCTTTCCTGTGCCTGCAACACGTGGCTGCGCAAACGCCTCCTTCGCCAGTCGTAGTCGAGGCTACCGCTACCAGCATTAAGGCCGTCAAAATCCAGTCTCCCACTTTTGCAACCCCGCTCTGGATTGGCAGTCAGTGGAGTGCCGGCGATCCTTGCAACCAGATTTTTATTTTCCATCTCGGTGGTGCCTGCAATGCAGGCCCAGACGATCCGCGCTACTACCTGGATCGGTACAATTTTGCCACCGGTGCCTGGACGCTGAATGCCAAACCGTACCAAAGTTGCAATGAATTCACCGGATTAGCCCACGGCACTTACCGCATGCGTGTGCAACGTCCAGTCGATATTGGTGGTGCCGGTGGCTGTGAAGGCGGGCACGTAAAAGCGTATAATACTGCCGGGCAATTTATAGGCTGGCGTGGTGCTTACACCAATGCCCCGATCTATACTTCGAATTCCGTCGTCGTCGGCGCTTCCATAGACGGCGATATCAGCTGCACTTATATCGATATTCAGACGCCTACTAATTACTTGTTCAATTCAAACCAGGCAGTTATTCTGAATACGGCCGGTACCATCAACTACGACCGCTGGTGGCTGGCGATTTTTGAAAAAGGTGGCCAAAACCGCTACTGGTCGCAAGGCTGGACGTTCGGCCCTATTCCGCTCGACCAATTAAATTTGACAACACTGGTAGGTGGCGCTTTCGGTGGAGGCCCCAACGGCTTTGAGCCATTTACGACAGCTACCTATCAAGTTCAATTTGCCATCGCCACCGGTTTTAATGAGGCGTGGGTGGAATGCCCTTCGGTTTTCAATGTCTGCCCGCCCGGTTTGAGCTGCCGGAGTATAGACGACGAACCGATTGCTATATCGCCGAATCCGGCCAGCAGTTCCTTCCACATTTCGAACCTGGACTTGAATTCCGAAAACACATACAGCCTCCGCGTAACGGACCTGAGTGGCCGTACGGTTAAATCGTACGCCCAGATTTCCCAGGAAGACGTCGATATTGCGGAGTTGAGCAATGGCCTCTATATCGTGAACATCCTGGAAGGCGACAATCGCATTTATACTTCCAAACTTTCGGTGATTAAATAAATTACGGGTCTTATAAGCCCGTACGGGATACGTTTCAAATTTTTGCTTTTGCACCCAGGCAACTGATGAAATTGGAAAAGTATCCTGTACGGGCAATTTTAATTACTGGTCATGCGGAAACACATTTTCTTTTTTGCCGGCTTACTATGCAACCTGTGCCTGTATGGTCAGGTCAATCTGGTTCCTAATCCAAGTTTTGATCTGATCAATACCGATTGCAGTTCGGGTGCCTTATTCGGGATTGAAAACGCCTTTCCGTGGAAGGCCGCCAGCCAGTCGCCCGATATATTTGACGCATGTTTATCCCCGGCCTGTTGCGGGGTTCCGTATGCAGGCATGAGTGCTTACCGGCCGGCGCATTCAGGTACAGGGTATGTCGGTATCATACAGTATGCTGCCAATAATTTCCGGGAGATTATTCAGGTTGAATTGGTAGAAAAACTACAAAAGCAGCAAAACTATTTTGTCTGTTTTTATGCAGTGCCGCAAGTAAATACTACCGCATCCGAATTGCAATTTGCCGATGCCGTAGGACTTGCTTTTAGTGATACTTTATATACCTACCGGCAACAAAATATTGCGCCCTGGAGTATCCCGGATTATGTGGCGGATATAGAAAATAAAGGCACATTACTCAACGATACGGCTGCCTGGACAAAGATTTGCGGTACCTATCAAGCGTCCGGTAGTGAACAATTTATATTAATCGGTAATTTCAGATCGGATGCGGAGACCCTGCGATTTCCTACTCCATTTGTATATACCTATCTTTATATAGACGATGTCGGCATCTATGCATTCGATCCATTACCCGATACTTTGTTGCTGTGTAATAACGATGCTGTACAAATCGGTCATACCTTCCTGAATGCTACCTATCACTGGAATACCGACGCTACCGATAGTACTATTTCAGTTAATAAAGCCGGCACCTATATAGTCGATGTCACCGTGGATAATTATACCCTGTCTGATACAGTAGTGGTGTTAAATCTGGGAAGAATACTGGAAACATTACCCGCCGATACTTTTATCTGTAAAGGCGAGATCGCCAGTTTTACGCTACATGCACCCGGAAATTATGTCTGGTCGACCGGGGCTAGCGGCAGTGCCATTTCTATACAAACCCCTGATTTATATACCGTTACAGTCACCAATGGCTGCGGGGTTTTTACGCATACATTCCGGGTTGAGAGCGAAACCTGTACCTGCGACATTTATGTGCCCAATGTTTTTTCACCCAACGATGACGGCATCAATGACTATCTGGAATGCTCGGTTGGTTGTGATTTTCCGTATCAAATGACCCGCTTTCAGGTGTTTAGCCGCTGGGGGCAACTGGTATACACCAACGATGCCACCGATATTCAATCTATTAAATGGGATGGTCGCCTCCATGGCAAACCAGCGGAAACCGGCGCATATATCTGGTCGTTAGCCTACGAATATACGCGGCAGGGGAAATTAATGCATGAAATTTTATCCGGTACTATTACAATACTGCCTTAATATGAAAAAATTATGCCTGTTTTTCTGGATCATCCAAATCGGTTCTCCCTTATTTGCGCAGAAGCCGGATTGTGGTAATGAATTAATTAATAAAGATAGTAGTTCCGTGCAGCGTGCACGGATGTATGAAACAAATATCGCCGCGTATTTAGCGGATCCCGCGCTGGTTTACCGTTCGGAAATTATTATTCCCGTAGTCGTGCATATAGTGTGGTACACCCCCGAGCAAAATGTATCGGATGCCCTGGTGCTGTCGCAAATCGAAGCCTTAAACCGCGATTTCAATGCGGAAAATGCCGACATTACCCGGGTTCCGGACGAATTTAAGCCATTTATTGGTATCGGCGGTATCCGGTTCTGCCTGGCCGCTGCCGACCCCGCAGGTAACCGTACGACCGGCATCACCCGGCGACAGGCCGACACCATCCTGATCGGTTTGTCGGAAAAAGTATTTTATACCGATAAAGGGGGTGAAAATGCTTGGGATACCGAAAAATACCTGAATATCTGGGTGGCAGATATGGGCACACAACTGGCTGGATTCGGCAGCATTCCAAATGAATCGATCCCAGAAAAAACCGGTGTGGCCATCAATTACAAATTTTTTGGCGTCAACGGGCACGCAAAATACGGACTTGGTCGCACGGCTACCCACGAAATCGGCCATTTTCTGGGGCTAAAACACCCCTGGGGCGATGATACGGACTGCGAAACCGATGATGAAGTAGCCGACACGCCGCCGCAACTCAATCCGCATAAAGGTTGTCCGGCTTATCCGCAAAGCAGTTGCACGGCCAGCGATATGTTCATGAATTTTATGGATTATGTGAATGACCCTTGTATGTTTCTCTTTACCGAAGGGCAAAAGCAGCGCATGCTCGCTACCCTGACTTTGTACCGGCCCGGATTGCTAAATACGGATGTGCCTTATTTACAAGCACCTAGTAGTAATGCACTACATATTGCCATTTATCCGAATCCCAGTAATGGATTGTTTACGATTGCCTGTTCGCCGGCGGCTTTGCGGATAATTCATTATAGTTTATTCAACAATCTGGGCCAAATTATTGCACAAAAAGAATTACTGGTCAATGATGTAATTCCTATTGATTTAAGTAGTTTTTCCAGTGGAATTTATATAATAAATATCGAAGGAAGGGGCTATAAACTGGTAAAATTGTAAAAATACCCTTAAACCCGTTATAAGAATCCGTATCCAATCCTGTCAAACAAGCAATAAGTGGCCCCGATCGGAGTAAAATCTACCATCGGGGCCTTTTTTATGCGTAAAAACCAGCGCTAATTAGTTATAGGAAAGCGGATTGGTGGTGACCCATCTTTGTGTCATTATTAATTCAAAAATTCATCTTTTCAAAATTTTAACATGAAACACGTTTCTTTCCTCCTACTGCTTTTTTTCATCGCAGCGGTGCCATTTGGCTGCCAAAAGAATGAATACAAAATCGAAAGCGATACTACATGTACGCCAACCGACGTAAGTAGCCGCGAACTATTAAGTCCGGTACCCGTTTCGGACGGTATGCTAGCCTTTACCAGTGTTGAACACTACAACCAGGTGCGTGCGCAGGTATTAGCGTCCCAAACAGCCGACCTGATGAGCTGGCAGGGATCTTTTAATTTCAAATCGGCACAGTATTATTACCGTGAAGCCATCGGACAGCAGTGCTGCCCGGATTCAGAAGATGCCAATATGCCTACTATTGCCGCTAATTATAATGGTAAAGTCTTGTATGATGCTGCGGAACAGGACCTTAAGCCGATTATACCGATGGTAACGACCGGTTGGCTCGTCAATGAAAACGGTGAATTAAAGGTTGGTTCATCCCTCATTCACTATTCAAATCAATACGTCATTTCGGTAGTGGACGGCAGTCGCACTAAGATGGATGCAGCGATTGCCAATCCGGTTAATAATCCTTCTAATGGCGTCTACGTACACTCGATTGTCGCAGCGGCGGCACCATGCTGCCCATGGGCACTGGATGCACCGAGCGTTAATACAGGCGGTGGTAGCGGATCAAAAAGAATTAAAACGGCTTATATGACCAACTGGGATGAATCGTACGCTGTCTATATTCCGCAGCTCAATACGACGATCTACAATGTAATCTTTACTTTTGCGATTTATTTTCACCACCAGCGTAAAACCTGGTTGGGTTGGACGGTTTGCCAGCGCACGCAATGGCAGTACAAAGCCAGCGAAACAGCGCAGATTACTAATATTCCGGCAAACTGCGGTTGCCTGCCACCCGGCTTTGTTAATCCGGTCCTCATTAATATACCACTTACTACTACAGGTAACGAATGTAAATATAACTATGAGAAGCAAATCTTCGCTGCGTTGAACGTGTCACCTACTGCTTACTATAGCATTGGTCTGTGTACGAATAAAATGAAACTGGAGACAAAAGCCTTGGATAGCGGTTTGAGTACTGGGGCTAGTTGCAATTAATCAACGAATTTCGTGAAATGCGGCACACCCGGCTACTCCTCCGGGGTGCCGCATTTATAGAACCAGAATCTATTAATTCACCACGTTATTAAATTATCTCCTGATGAATATACCTCGCATTATGCTGTTTTTTGCCATTTTATCGGTAATGCCAATAATTGGTTATGCGCAATGTCAATATGGAGTAAGTGCAGGACTGACTGGTAATACCCTGTTCTTTCACGACGCGACGGGCACTGAGTCAACCGATCTCTATGGACCGGCTGTTGGTTTTACCGCGGGTGGACGGCTTAAATGTACGCTCAGCAATCGTCTGGGGATAGGTGCGGAATTGAATTTTCAAATGTTGCCCTACACGATAAAATATATGACCGGAAATTTTCGACCGACGTACGTTACGGTTGCGGCAGTGCCCTCTTTGCGGTTGTTGCATTGGTTGGAAGTCGAAGGCGGGATAGGCACTGGGATTACTGTATCCAGTCGTTTGGGTGATAAAGGTAATAAAGACCCACTTTTAACCGGTTTGATCGGTTTGCGTTTTCCGTGTAAAAATTGGGAATTTAATATTCGGTACTATCGTTCGCTGCGACCTTTGTACGAAGAACAATCCATTCGTTCGGAAAGAAAGTATTACGGTCAGGGTATTCAGACCGGTGTGACTTATTACTTGTGGTAACTTATTCGGGTATTACTATTTGTAACAGTAGCGGGTTGTTCCTTAAAGAGCATGTTTTTCTACATAAGTAGAAAGTTGCCTTTCAGAAAACCGAGTGTACTTTCCAGCGATAGCGTAAGCCATCGCTGGATTTTTAGTATGATTAAAAATGTCAGGCTATCCAGTCCGCATACTTGAACTGCAAAACGATACTGTGGCAACCTTTTTGTATCTTGTTGCGCATTCCGCTAACCCGTTCATTCCAACAAAAACGATGGATTCTCTTACCCACATCGCCGTAGGTGCCTGCATGGGCGAGGCTTTTGCCGGCAAAACGGTCGGCCGAAAGGCTATGGTCTGGGGTGCCCTGGCGCAAAGTATCCCTGATATCGACTTCCTGGCGTCCTTCTGGATGGATACCCCGCACAACCTGCTGGCACACCGGGGATTTACCCATTCCCTATTATTTGCCGCGCTAATCACGCCTTTTATGGCCTTGCTGGCCGAACGATGGCATCGCCCGCACAATATTTCGCTGCGGCGCTGGCTGTTTTTCTTTGGAGCAGTCGTTTTTTTTCACATTTTTCTGGATGCGTTCAATAATTATGGGGTAGGGTGGTTCGAGCCGTTCAGCCGGCAGCGGATTTCTTTCAATGTGCTGTATGTCGCCGACCCGTTTTTTTCAATCGGGCCGGGTATTGCCTGCGCGGCACTGCTATTGCTGCGTAAAAAACACCCCAAACGCGTGTTTTGGTGGCGCTTTGGCCTGGCGGTAAGCGCCGGGTATTTGCTGTATTGCACGGCCAATAAACTGGTGATAGACGCGGAGGTCCGGCAAATACTGGAGAAACAAAACATCGCGTACACCCGTTATTTTACCACCCCGGCACCGCTGCAAAACTGGTTGTGGTACGTGGTAGCCGGTGATGACCGGGGCTATCAGGTGGGGTATCGCTCTTTATTTGACCAGCAGGATACCATGCAGTTGACCTATTTCCCTCGGAACAATACGTTGTTAAAAGCGGTAACTGATCGGGAAGACCTGCAACAATTGGTGCGCTTTTCGCAGCAGTATTACACCGTCGAAAAATGGTCTGATACACTGGTATTCAACGACTTGCGCTTTGGTCAGGTGATTGGCTGGCAAGATCCGCACGAAAAATTTGCCTTTCACTTTTTTGTAGAATACCCCGAAGACAACCGCATGGTGGTGCAGCGCGGGCGTTTTGCCAAATGGGACTGGGACGTAGCCAAACGGTTCTGGCATCGGGTGAAAGGGCAAGAATAACTAAACCAGAAACATCGTTCCTAATAGTACTTTTGCGGCATTTTCACGCACATCGACCCATCGAAAATACACAAATCCCAGTTGTTGTCCGTATGCAAAAAAACATATTTACGCCGGATCTGTACCTGCCTGGACATGCACTTGAAGTAGTGCACAGCGGCGAGCCCTACTTTATACGGCTGCTGCAAATTATCCGGGAAGCAAAAAAGCAGATTTATTTCCTGGTCTATATTTTTAATCCGGATAAAACCGGCCAGGAAGTGGCCGAAGCATTAAAAGCCGCCGCCAAACGCGGCGTACAGGTTTTCCTGGCGGTCGATTCCTATGGCTCCAAAGCCCTTTCACCCGAATTCGTGACCGATTTACAGCAAAGTGGGGTGCATTTCAAGTTGTTTTCACCGTTACCCGCGCATTTCTATTTTTTCCGGCTAGGCCGGCGTTTGCACAGTAAAGTGGTGGTAGCCGATGCCACTACGGCGTTGGTAGGCGGCGTAAATATTGCCAATAAATACCGGGGCAGTGCCCAGGAACCTCCTTGGCTGGATATTGCTATTGGCATCCAAGGTCCGCTGGGTGCCGGTCTGCAGCAATTTTGTGAACGGGTCTTTCGGGAAGAATACTTCGGCGGGCACAAGACCAAAATGTTCAAACCTGCCTTGCAACATTTTGGCGATACACGGTGCAGACTGGTCGTAAACGACTGGTTCCGGCGCAAAAACCAGATCAGCGCGGGTTACCGGGCCGCTTTTCGGGGCGCGCAACAATCCATTACCATTATGGCCGGCTATTTTCTGCCCAGCCGCAGCATTCGCAGGGCCCTTAAAAATGCCACTGCGCGCGGTGTCGAGGTCAAAATATTGCTGCCCGGCAAGTCGGATGTGCCGCTGGCCAAACCGGCTATTCGCTACCTGTACCAATGGCTGTTGCACAACAATATCGGTATTTATGAATGGGACAAGAGCGTATTACACGGCAAAGTAGCCGTCGTGGACGATAAATGGGTGACGATCGGCTCCTACAACCTCAATCATCTGAGCCAGTACAGCAGCATCGAAATGAATGTGGAAGTGCTGGACGAGTTATTTGCCAAAGCCGTTAGCGATGATTTTACGGATTTGATACAACAATCCAGACCGGTTACCGCCGACAGTTTCAGCCATGTCTGGCGCCAGTGGGATAAACTGGTCGACTGGGCTTCTTATACGCTGGCACGGTGGATGATGCTGTTCCTGTTCTTTCTGGTGCGCAGAGATCATCAGTATAAAGAGAAGGAATAGGGTAAAGTGATTGTTTGCCTCACCTGTTCCAGCATTGCGTGAACATCCGGCGGGAAAGAGGCGATGTATTCGTCGATATTTTTGGGTTTGTTTGTAGTCATTAGGTACTGTACTTATGTAAATGTAAATTGCCGTCAGAGCACGATCGTTCACATTTACGGAGGCGCATAATTAACAAATTGTTTTATTTATTGCATCCGTTTAGAAATAGTTTTATATTCTATCCTATAAAGCAAGAATGTAAATCTCAATTATTTTTTCTTTTCTGTCACAAATCCCCCGCACCGCGGCATATTGGAGCATACGTTCACTTTTTAAAAACTTAATACGATGTTCCGATGGATTTTTGGGGTTACACTGCTTACATTAGCCGCTTGTAACCCAACCAACAGTAAAAATACACCAATGACCTCCAGTATCGTCGCCCAATGGTGCGCCCCCGACCTTGAGTTTAAAGGATTTGACCTTTCCACCTTATCACCCGATGAAAAAGGAGAGTGGAAATTCCTTCTTGGCGGATTAGAAAAAATGTATGAGGGCATGTCTATAGAGTATTTTGATGACCGTACAAGTGCCAGGGATTCGTACAAAATGACCCTTCAATTACCCAATGAGAGCGAACCACACACCGAATTTGGGGAATATGAACTGCTGGCCAATGGCAGTCGCTTATTGATGCATACGCCGGATGGCAAAAAACTTAATATCGAGATAGCACCGTCGGAAAAGAACACCCAACAATGGCGTTTGCAAATGGCCGACCTACTTCAACTGGGAGGCGATACCTATGAGTTGCCTGATGATATGCCCAATGTTGTAATATATATGACCTTTCATAAAAAAGATGCCGCGACAGATTTATAGTAAAGGTAGGATTGTAGTGCAGTAAAACCTGTAAAGTGTAACAAAAACCATAAAAAATGGCAAAACTTTTCCCATTCAAGCTTTCATCCGGCCCGAAATACACAGAAGCCGAAATCGTGGATGCCCTGTGCAGTGGGGACGAAAAGCGTGTCGAAAAAATGGTACATTGGTTGAATCGACAGTTTTCTCATGTATGGGAAAAGCGTATCCAGAGCAATTGGAAATGGGACGTGGAAATTGCTTGGAGTGCTTTTGATGATGCTCTTATGACGTTTATTCGCCGAGTTCAGCAGGGCTATTACAAAGAAGGAAACTGGATTGGATTTTGCAGGGTAGCAGGTGAGCGACGTTACCTCCAATTATTTAAGCAGCCACGACATGCGACTTTGGAAGAAAGCAATTCGCTGGATAATCTCCCTGAGCCTATCAATCAGGAGACTCCCGACATTGAGTCATTATTGCCTCTTTTCGCGGCTATTGAATGGGACAAAGAATATACTATCGTTACCGTTGCAGAGTGGTACAACGAGCATTATAGTTGGGCAGAAATCTGCGTAAAAATAAAAGAGACTTGGGGGTTAGACTTGTCAGAGGTAAACCTGCGAAAAGACTGGGAACGCGCCATCTATAAAGTGCAGAAACTGATAGTCAAGAAAAACTGGGCAAACCTTAAAAAAACATCTACGTTTTGCCATAAATTTTGCCATGAATTTATGAATCTTCACTTAAAAGGTCTTCGATCTGATAAAATCAAGCGTGAAAACCCGGAAATGGCTGCTGCTATACTGGATGATACTGCAAAAGAAGATTTTTCACAAGCTGCTGAGGCTCAATCAAAAAAATGTATCAGCTGTTTAGTCAAACGAGTGACCCGCTGAGGGTTGCGCATATTTTTCAATATGGAACAACAAGATAAAATAAATGCCTATCTGAGGGGCAAGCTGTCCGCTGAAGCAGCGGCGGCGTTTCGGCACGAGATGGAGGTTGACGCCGCGTTGGCCGATTGGGTGCGTACCACTAAACAACTAATGCTGCTGGAAGAATTAGAAGCCCGCGAAAAAATACGGGGATACTTATCTACGCAAACTCTGCCGCCGCGAAAGCGAAGAAGGCGATTTTATATTCAATATCGAAAGGTAATCGCTGTGGCAGCGGTGATGTTGCCATTGGTAGTATCTGGAATATGGATATTGGTGCAGGGCAAACCCGAGTGGAGCTTCTATACTTCTACGATACAGAACAATCGCGATTCAATGAATCCAGTAAATCTTCAACCAGAGTACGTTGATGTTGAAGATACCGCAATCTCCCAGCCATATTATATAATTTCTGCCTTGAAACAACAGCCAAACCTCCAAAACCAAACACTTACTTGGGCAGAAGTTATTCAGGCATCTTATCAATTGCTCAAAAGTGAAGAGCAGAACCGTACAGCTGCACTATTGCTCGCAAAGGCTGATACAACTATGGTAAGCGGTAACGGATCCGCCATGGTAAGGGGCAGTGAATTTGGGTACAAAAGAGCATTAGATTCATTGAAAGAAAACAATCTTAATGCTCGCATCTTACGAGGTTTGAAAGGTGCGAATCCCGATAATTTATTTATCATAGGGTTGAAATATTTTAAGCAAGATTCTTTTGTGCAAGCTGCTCAAGCATTTGATGCTATTCTGCAACAAGAAAAAACGGTGAAATTTATTGCGAATGGTAAAGATGCTGCCGAATACTATAAGGCATTAAGCTTGTTGGGAACCAAAAATCAGAAAGATTTTGTCAACGCAATTACACCCATTTTAAAAAATAAAAGGCACACCTATAATGCGGTTGCAGATTCATTTTACATTAAGTTGTTCAATAAAAAGTACAAAAAATAATGAAAAATTACCTGTTTTTATGCGCTGCTTTATATCTCGTGTCAATTGATTCAGTTTTCTCACAACCAGTCTCTAAATACGCGATTCTGGTGACCATTGATACTTTTCTAAATTATCCTCCTGCTTTTGCGAGCAAAGATGATTCCTTGTTACGTCCGGTTTTGGTACAGAAAGGATTTATTGTTACATCATTGAAAGAAAAAGAGGCCACTAAAATAAACATCGTTACAGAACTCTCTAGACTTGTATTTCGACTAAAAAAAGGCGACATGGTTATATTCCATTTTTCTGGTCATGGGATAAGTGTGCCTGACACCAATGGTGATGAAACTGATGCTTTAGATGAAGTAATAGTACCCTATAATGGCAATAAACTTTTGAATTTTCAATCTGTTGAGGCAGCAGATAGCCTTATTACTGACGATGAATTATACCTGTACCTAAAGCATATTTCCGATGCTATCGGCCCGGAAGGCCATTTATTAGTCTCTATAGATGCTTGCCATGCAGGTACTGTCATTCGTAGCTCGGGAGGTTTGCACAGAGGAGTTGGGACACATCCCAGTACCACTACGCCTAATGAAGAAGCCTATAAATTGGGTAATAGCACAATAGAGAATCTTTTTGCTATATATGCCGCCGCACCCGACGAGAACAACTACGCTACCTATCTGAATGCTCAACCAGTTGGAGCACTCACATTGGCATTAAGCCAGAGTTTAACAGCACTTCAACCTGGTGAATCTTATGGGGACTTATTCGATCGAATTTGTCGGATAATATTGAAAAACAATTTGCAGCAGCACCCCCAAGCGGAGGGAAATGCCAAACGCGGTGTATTTAATAGTAATTTCAGAGCAAGTCCTAATTATTTTAGTGTGGAGCGGATGTTTGCTGATACATTACAATTAAATGCTGGTACTGTTTCAGGAGTATACCCTGGGGCGTTATTTGCCTTTTACGCACCATCAGTGCAAGACACTGCCGGTATAACACCACTGGCCACGGGCACTGTAAACAATGTAGGTCTACTACGCTCGGAAATAGTTTTAAATGGCCCTCGTGCTAGCCGTGATGCATTACTCGAAAGTCGGGCCTGCCTCCGTGATCGGAGTTATGGTACTTTAACCTTGAAGGTATATATCCCCGAAGTTGTATATGCCACCTATCCAGCGTTAAAAGCCCACTTATCCAACTATTCCGCGATAAGGCTACAGGATAATGATAATAACAACCACCATTTAGCATTAAGTGTTGAAAAGGACTCTCTCTTCATCTGTACGCCGGGAGGCTTACCGGTTTGGGGCTTGCCGAAATCCCAGGTCGATAGCCGCTTGCCATCTATCTCTAATCGCCTGTTAGACTGGATGCAAGTAGATTTTTTGCGCGCTGAGACCTTCGGAGATGCAAATGGCCTGCTCCGGTTTAGTTTTGATATTATTCCGGTTGAGACCAAACTGGTAGCAGGAAATCAAAAGACGGTTAAAGAAAATACCCCAGTCAGCATAACGCGCGACCAAAATAATCAGCACTTTATAACACTCAATACGACCTTCAAAATCAGGGTTAAAAATATCGGGAAGGTTGCGGCGTATTTTACCGTAATAGAGTTTTCGCCCATTGGCGATGCAGTATTTTTGATACCACCCAAAAGCATGGCTACTCAACCTTGTGAGTTCCGCCTGGAATCCGGCCAAAGTTGGGATTCTGATCAGATTGGCAAATATTGGGACATGAAGCCACCAGTTGGACATGAAATATTTAAACTCATTGCAACGGAACAGTGTGTAAACCTTCGCGATGCCTTTGAAAGCCCTGGTCGTGGCGCGAAAGAGGTTATTGCCGGGGTATTTAGCTACGCTATTCCAGTAATCATAAAAAAATAAGCAAATAAAGCATAACCATGCGCCAAATCATTCTCTTCTTTTGTTCTCTTATCTTGTGCGCTGCTGCTGCTGCTGCTCAATCACCCAATCTTCCTTACACAGTTTCACGATATATTTATTTTGGTCATTATGCCCAAGCGCAAGATGCTGCTGAGCAAGCACTTACAGTTACACAACCCGGCACACCTGAACACACGTTGGCATTAGTACAAATGGGATACGTCCATCTGACTTACGCCCGTTATAAATTGGCCGACAGTACTTTAACTGCCGCTATAGACCTTTGGGATAAAAACGCTACTGTTCGTGATTCCAACTACCTTCAGGCTTACACATGGCTGGCCACTGCCGTCCTAAATTTAGCGCAATACAAACGCGCGGATATGCTCCTAACAAAAGCAGAAAGTATAGGTGCTGCGCTGAATGGTACTGTACACGAAGCTGCTCTAACCAATGTATGGTTAGTGCATGTTGAACTGGATGCGATATTAGCCAGATGGGGCGATGCTACGTACCACTTTGATCGGTTATTCAAATTAGAAACGCGCATTTTTAAAAAAAATGACCCACGACGTGCTATCGGCCTGACAGCCCTGGCACACTACCATTTAAATAACACTTGGGATTGGCGTGCTGCAAAAGATGCTTTAGCCCAGGCAGAAAAAATAATAACCCCGCTGCAAAAAAGCAGCCCTTTAGAGTACAGCAAGTTCTTGCAAGCCAAGGCAGATTTATATTTGTATGAGATGTCGCGCTACAAGGAAGGAGAAGCACTGCTTGTACAAGCAATGCAATACACGGAAACGACCTTAGGCACGCAGCACGCAGAATATCTCGGAATACTCCGCAGCTTGGCATCCTGTTGGGAGTATTACACGCCTAAAATTCGGCAGGCAAAGGCGTTGTACACAACAGCCCTTGCAGGGTTCACCGCGAACTTTGGCGAATACTATCCTAACCGAGTAGGGACGCTACAGAATTTGGCCGAGTGGGAAAGTAATCAAGGCTTTAATAGTAAGGCTACGGTACTTCGCCGAGAAGCACTGGCAGTATGCCGCCAGATTTATGGAGATGATCATCCAAGTACCGCTAGTCTAATGCTTGCTGTGGCCGGGGACCTGACGGACGAAGGTAAGTATCCACAGGTAAAAAAAATGATTGACAGTGCCGAAGCTATTTATAACCGATGCTACCCTAATCCACGCTTACACCCTTCGCGTATTTCAATTTTAAATAAGCGATCCAGCATACTCACTTTTGGGGGGAAACGAACAGATCAGATCGCGCTGCACGAAGAAGCAACTACCATTGCCAAAGAATTGTATGGACCGCAGTCACCCCGTTTTTGGAGCGTAAAATCAAACTTAGCAAATACTTTGAGTTGGCAAGTAGCAAACTCTGATAAGCAAAAGGCGGATTCATTATTTAGGGAAGTTTTATTGTTTAGAGCTGCTTATTACGGGACCAAAAATTTAGGTTATGGCGCATGGCTAAGTATCGCTGCCTATTCCTCCAAAAAAATCGGCAAAAAGGAGGAGGCAATTCAGTATGTAGAACAGGCTATTCGTATCACCGAAGAAGCTATTGGCCGCGATAACAATTATTATTTACGAGATATAAGTCACCTTTTGGATCTGTATATTGATATTAAGCCAGAGGATACAGTAACGATAAAGAATTTACTATCGCAACAAAAAACAATCGCCCAACGCATTTTTGGCGACACAAGCTCTGCTTATGTAGATTATTTAGATAATCAGATTGGATTAAGCCGACAAACTACGATCCCAGCTATATCGCTTAAATTGCAACGCCAAAGATTGACGTTGGAACGGCTCTTGGGTGGATCCCAACTGTTTATTGTTAACGTAAATAGTTTAGCCTTTCAATTAATTGCAGCAGGGGAGTATGTGGAGGCCAAACAACTTTTACAGGAAGGGGTTCAACTCTGTCAAACGGACTATGGCACACAGAGTGATCAGTACCTTTTTAGTCTTTGGACTATCAGTCAGTTGTACGGTAGTTTAGGGCAATACGACAGTACAGCACTTTACTTAGACGCATGGGAAGCTGCAATAGCCGATATGGGCAATTCAGAAGACTGGTTAAGTTATTTTTACAGTGCCAAAGCCCTTCATTATCGCGATGTAGGTAACTACAAAGAGGCAGAAAAATGGAAAACTAAAGAATTCCAATTGCCTAATGCATCCCCTAATTCGGGTGATTACAACGTAATGGGCTTGATATTAGATGACCAGGAGCATTATCCGGAGGCAGATTCCTTGTATCAATTAGCCATAAAATTAGCAAGGTCTGATAACCAGGACACTTCGTACCTCGTGAATAATCGGGCTGTGATTCAAGCGAATATAGGTCATTATGATCGTGCATTAGCCATGCTATCTGGTGCTCTTCGCGATACTGAAGTGAAGAATGGGCCCGATGATCTGCAAATGGCAACCTTATTGAAAAATATGGGCAGCACATTGATGGATGCAGATCGCTATGCAGAGGCAGATTCCTTTCTTCGACTTGCAGGTGCTATTATTTTAACAAAAAACGGGTCCAACCATCCTGATTATGCCAGTTTTCTAAATACCCGTGCAGTGCTTTACAGCGATACAGATCGCTTTGAAGAGGAAGAAAAGGCTTTGCGCGAAGCTATGTCCATCGCAGAAAAAAGATTAGGTACGAGACATCCTTCTTATTTATTATATAAATCTAACTATGCAGATTATCTCGCTCTTACAGGCCAAAGCAAAGCTGCTGACTCCATATATTTAGAGTTACTGGTTGCTTACGAACAAAGTGCTAATGGTACTGCTTTTCACGCCAATGTATTGCAGCATTACGCCATCATGCTGCGCAATATTGGGCAGTATGACAAAGCCATTCAATTAGGTAAGCAAGCTTTGGCTATCCTAACGAGTATCTATCCTCATGATAGTGAACAGCGGGCAGGTGCAATATCTACCCTTGGACTCATTTACACCGACAAAAAAGATTATGAACAAGCCTTGCAAACCTATCAAAAAGCACTTACCACACTGGAACGGCTGCAACTCAGCGAAAATACCCAATACGCTACGGTACTTTATCGGATGGCTGGTATAGAACAGACCTTTAAACGCTACGCAGACAGTGAAACCCATTATAAAAAGTCTCTGCTCATCCGTGAACGTGTTTTAGGGCCTGAACATAGCGTTGTGGGCCTAACATTAGAGTTTATGGCTCGCCTTTATCTGGAGACTAACCGATTGCCTGAAGCCGCATCGGTAGTTCGCCGCTGCCTTGCTATTCAAGAAAAAGCATACGGCCTGCACCATGTAAATTATGCTTATCCTTTGTTACTACTCGGCCAGATCATGATTCAGCAAGGTAATGCGATGGAAGGCCAGCAAGCATTAGCGACGGCACAGGCTGTACTGCTGGAGCGAATTCAGTATATGTACGCCTATCTTCCAACTAGTCATCAGGTCAACGTAAGCGACCAATATCGCATGTTAATAAATAGCTACCCAACATTGGCTATTACTCATCCCTCCCCAGCATTGGCAGGGATGTGCTACGACAATGCTCTACTCATCAAAGGGGCTGCCCTGCAAAACAGTCGCAACCTGCGCGAAATCGTCGCTCAAGACACATTATTGCAAAAAGATTTTGAGGAATACCTTACGCTCCAGCGCCAAATAGCCGAATTGTACCGTTATCCGAATCCTGCACAATTGGTGAAAATCCAAGAGCGGGCTACCCAACTCGAGCGTTCGCTGGCAGCGCGTTCTCCTGCGTATCAGCAGTACCTTAGTACCCACAAAATCACCTGGCGTACCGTGCAGCAGCAACTACAGCCGGGCAAAGCCGCGATTGAGTACATCCGTTTCAATTGCAGCAATGCCTCCGGGAAAGATACCTTCGCTTATGCTGCTTTGGTACTGCGGAGCGAGTGGGAAGCGCCAAAGTTCGTGTACTTGTGCGAAGAGCGCGTGATGAAGAACTCATTTAATGACAATTCCTTGCGAAAATCCACCTATGTCGAGGCAATCTATGGGGATATGCCGCGATCAGGTGAGGAAAGTAACCCAACTATCAAATTGTATGATTTGCTATGGAAGCCGCTTGAGATACATCTGCAAGGAGTAAAAGACATAGAATGGGCAGGTGCAGGTCTGCTCAATCGTATCAATATTCAAGCCCTTTCTGATGACAAAACTAATTACTTGCTTAATAAATACAAATTTACCCAGTTACGTTCCACCCGTTTACTGTGCGATAAAAGCCCTGCGCCTGCTTATGGCAAGGATGCATTGCTCTATGGCGGTATAAAATTCAATGATAGCACATTGCCCTCCATCGTTCGTGGCAAAACTTTTGAAAGCTTGCCTAATACTGAAGCTGAGATGAATTCTGCTGAAATAAGGCTGAAAAGCCATGATTTCAGAGTGACTTGGCGGAAGGACACAGATGCGACTGCGGGTGCATTTATAAAGGACTGCCAGCACAAGCCCTCGCCCCGAGTTATCGCAGCGGCCACACATGGCTTTTTTGACTCTGATAGTCTCGCGCGTAATGATAAAATTAACCCGCTATCGCGATCGGGATTGGTCTTCGCAGGCAGCGAAAAGATCAGTGCGCAAGAGATTGCCCAGTTAGACTTGCATGATACAGAACTGGTTATTTTATCTGCCTGCGATAGCGGATTAGGCGATCTGCACGACAACGAAGGCGTGTTTGGCTTGCAGCGAGCTTTTTTGGAAGCCGGGGCCAAATATGTCATTGTGAGTTTGTGGACAGTAGATGACGAAGCAGGTAAAGAATTTATGGAGATTTTTTACAAAGAATGGTTGGACAATAAAAATAGTATTCCAGATGCTTTCCAGGCTGCCCAAGAGGATCGTCGAAAAAGCAGGGGTAATGATATTTATCGGTGGGGTATGTTTACGTTGATTAAATAGGGTCTGTTTATGCTACATACGATAAGAATAGGTGTACTTTTTTTGGGCGCTATGTTATATGGATTTCTGGCCATAGCACAAACTGTGTTACTGCAAGAGGGGACGCTCGTAAGGTGTGGATTTGTGAATACCTTGTCAGAGGAAGAATTGCATGAAGGAGATGATATATCATTAGTGGTTAAAGAAGATGTTATAGCAGGTGGTCACACAGTAATTCAAAAAGGAAGTAGTGTAAAAGGCAGGATAACAAAATGTACATTTATTAGCGAGTTTATAATATCAGAAAATAATAGTGTTCGGTCATCTGCATTGCAAAACATTCCTGACGGATCACCTGACCGCATATTATTTAAATCTTCGATAGTAGTAAACCTCACGCATGTTAGAACTATCACCGGGACGTATATTTCGTTGAAGAATGACTGTCGTAAGACCTTTTCTTCTTCTAAGCAAAATATCTCGCTACTCATAGAAGCATGGGAGCACTTTCACTTTGTGCACATGAAGTTATAAAAAGCGACGAGATGTTTTCTACCTTAGATGTGCGAAAACAAGGTTATGAAAACACTCGTCACGGGTACAAATATACTGGATATTGCATCAGATTTTTTCAACAGCC
>JBBRDQ010000022.1:0-38926 GCA_038203695.1 Chitinophagales bacterium | reverse complement strand
GAGGCTAGGGAAGAGGGACGACGGCAAGGAAAAGTTTTGAGTTTTGAGTTTTGAGTTTTGAGTTTTGAGATTTGAGTTTTGAGTTTTGAGTTTTGAGTTTTGAGTTTTGAGTTTTGAGTTTTGAGTTTTGAGATTTGAGTTAATAAAAAATCCCTGTGCACATGTTATGCTACACAGGGATTTTTTATTAACTCAAAACCTCAAAAAACTAGTATTGCCACAGGTCGTGTTCGAAATTAAAAATCTCGTTCTTGATTTTTTCCGACTCCATCAAACCGTCTACACCGGTAGCATAATTTTCAATTTTGCGGTCGTACACGTTGGATTCTTTGTAGATGTAACTGGCGAAATAGCGCATCTCAAAGAGGTCTTCCCACGAAAGAGTAGCATTTGTATTGCCACCCAAGGTAAAGACACGGTGTTGAGCGAGCATTTCGCGGGCTTGTGGGTAATTCACCCAGAACATTGGACGTTCGAAACGGAAGTTACCGTCATTGTCAGTTACGTCGATCATAGGAGCAATACCCAAAATGCGTACTTGTAGCGTGGACGTTTCTTTGTCGAAATACCACACTTCTTTGATCCGGAAACGTTTTACATTTTCCCAGTTAATATCGTTGTGAACGATCTTGATTTTTTCTTCGTACGTTTCCGGGTCGAAAGTTACGACCGTGTCAGTTTTCGACATCATGGATTGTACGTCGTCGATGCTCATGCGCTTTTTGAATTTCGAGCCTTCATCGTCGGTAGAATATACCGGCAAATCGCCCTTCAAAGCAGCATCGGAAAGCATTTTAAAGAATGGATCTTCCGGATAAGAAAATGGAAGATTTAATTTTTCCCGCACATCAATAATGCGCCAGACGCGTTTCTCCCAAAAAATGTCGCTTTCACGGATGGGTTGGTAAGCCAATACCCGACGTTCCTGCATGACTTCTTTTTTCACTACTTCGTCAATCGGGTAATCGCCTGGTTCGGGCTCCGTAACTTCTTCGGTTTTTACTTCGACTTCTTCGGGAACTTGTGCCAGCAGTGCTGTCCCGGACAAGAACGTCAGGAAGCACAAGCAAGTCCATTTAATAAAGGTCTGCATGACTCGCAAAAATTGATTAGCGTTAAAAATAGGTTGAAATTGTAAAGACCGCAGTCAGCAAAATAACGCTGACTGCGGTACTTTTATTACTTAATTTTAAAGGCAAGGCTACCCAATGGACGACCAACTGCGTCGCCCGGGCATTTTGCTTTAATGTTATCAAAGAAATAAGCATCGCCTGGACGAGCCTTATCGACCATTGCCTGCACGGTGCTGTTAAAGCGAATACCGTTGTTCGGCGTTTCCGGAGATGGGTCCTGGCGTTTCTGCAAAAAAGTCACCGTATAACCAACTATTTCACAACGCGCTTCGAAGTCGAAGTTTTCCAGGATAGCCGCAATACCGCTCTGTGCTTTGAATTCCCCGTTTCCTACCGAGCCACCGCGCAATTTGCCGAGACTTGGAACCGGATCAGGAATACGCTTTACACGGTACTTGAAAGTAGTCGCAGGCAGGCCACCACCCGAAAGGGTAATGCTGGCTTCACCGGGTGTGCTTGCACGAACGATGTAGTGCGATTTTCCATCTGCGTTCAATGTAACACCACTGGCATTTACTTTTAGGTCGTTGGAAGAAACGCCTGCTGCAGCCACCGAAATCGGATTGTCCACACCGATGTAAAACACGTTCATTTTGTCCAGTGCAACCGAGCAAGAACGTTGACCTACTTCATAGGTGAACTCTTTTGAATATGGCTTACTTTCGCCAGTGAGCGGGTTTTTAACATTGATGTTAACCTTGTAAGTTTTAGTGCCGGTTGAACCAGTTTTCACTGAATACTTAGCGACACCGTCCTTAATTGGCAAGCCATTACCATCTACGGAGATGGTCAGATTATTAGCCTGGGTGCTGTAGGCACTCAGGAAAACTTCTGCTTCGTAGGTATCACCGGCGATTATATAACCTTTAGGGGCGGTAACTGCTGGTTGGAAAGCATCGAATTTGACGTCTTCACCATTTACTTTTACCTGGCAGTAACCCAATACGGCGGAAGCGGAATTCTTCGCATCACTCTGCATTTTACCCAGGATCGGGAAAATAGCGGCCACCGGCATTTGTTTGAATTTAAACTCCGCCCAAGTCTGTGGCTTTGTGCCTTCAGGGATTTGTTCGATGTCCAACGGCAAAGACGCAGCAACGGCAGCATCATTATCAGCCAACGCCAACAAATCCTTACGGGTAGATTCAATTTTTGCCTTGATCTGATCGCCCAAACCTTCATTTACAAACATCCGGGTAGTCAAATCTTTGTTGCGAATATCCTTTGGCTGCCCCGCTACTTTCGGATTAGAGCCACCTGCTTTGGCAAAAAGATCAGTACGGATTTGTTCGATATAACGCTCGAATTCCTTAGCGATTTCCTGCGCTTTGATGGCGTTAGCATTGTATTTTTCGTTATTCGGATTCTTGTAAGCGTCCGCTTGTTTTGCGATGCTTTTAAGCGTTCCTTCATTAGCCTTATCTACAATAAGACCGCTGTTTTTCATGCCTTTGTCCAATGAGAAAAAGGCGTTCATCACCTCAGCAGAAACGTTGAGGGCGAGCAGTGCAGTCAACACGAGATACATCAGATTGATCATCAGTTGCCGCGGCTCCTTTGGTATTGACATAAGTCGTTACTTTTAAAGAGTGAATGTTATAATTATTGGCGACCGATGTTGGACATTGCTGCCAGCATATTACCGTACACTGTATTGAGCGAACCGAGGTTCTTGTTCAACGCACCGATTTGATCTTTGTAAATTTTTACATCGTCAGCAGATTTAGCCATGTCAGACATCGCCTCATTCATGCGCGTGTAAAAGTTGCTCATGCTCTTGATCTGATCCTGGGTACCCGAGAAGTCAACTTCTTGCAGGGCTTTCAGGGCACCAAGGCTTTTCGACATAGATTGCATTTCTGTCAACATACCACCCAGTTGGCGTTCTACAACGTCGCCGTGCAGTGGTTGGAATTCCTGCAGGTTCATCGCTGGACCGGCAGAAGTAATTGGTTGCATTTTGGAATCATAATCATCCAGACCCGGGTACAGTTTGTGCCAGTAGTAATCCGGCTCTGGTGGTAATACACCGATCATAAGGAAGATGAAAATCTCAATACTCATACCGAAGATCAACATCTCGCTGGCAAATTCCCAGCTTTCCAATTTAAATAATGCTCCAGCTAGTACGAATGCCGCACCAACACCGATGAGCAGGTTTTTTACGCGTTTGAAACCTTTTGATTTGACGAAACTCATTGTTTTTGAACTTTTTAGCAGTTTGAAAATGAAACGACTGTGATTTTGACTGATTGTATTATAAAGGCCGCAAAGGTAGTTAGCGGCATAAACAATGTAGCAATTAAGATGACACACCAAATCTAATTATACCCCAATTTTTGTCTGCTGCTGGCAAACGCTACCGAATTGGACGACAAAAATTTTGTAAACGGGAAAACGTGGTGAATGGCAGAGACGATCGGGGGACGATTGAAAAGTATGAAGGGCAAAACGTTGAATACTATATAAAAGTATGTGGATCAACGATTTGCCCTTCAAAGTATCTGGTTTTAATTAAAAGTCATTGATAGAACGACCCAGGAAAGTCAGTACGCAACGGAAGCCGATATAGCATTTTGTCGTGTCCTGGTATTCGTAAGAACGAGTGTTGGTTTGGAGGAAGTGAGCGACGTCTTTCCAGGATCCTCCGCGAGTTACTTTACGTTTTGCGGTAATTGGGTCTTCTTCTTTGGCGTCGTAACGAATGTCTGGGTTCAAATCATGGGTAAACGAGTAAGCATTTTCGAAGAAAGCGGTTTCAGTCCACTCCGCCACATTGCCAGCCATACAAAACAGGCCGTAATCATTCGGGTAGTAGCCATCTGCTTTCACAGTGTATAAGCCGCCGTCTTCGGGATAGTTACCGCGACCGGGTTTGAAGTTTGCCAGCAGGCAACCTTTGGCATTCCGGGTGTAATAAGCCCCCCAAGGATACGGTGCTTCTTCACGACCACCGCGGGCTGCATATTCCCATTCGAATTCCGTTGGAAGGCGGAAATCTTCCGTATTGATACCGTCTGCACTGTAGGTATCCCACAGTTTAGCGCGCCAGTAGCAAAACGCTTTAGCCATTTTCCAGTTTACACCAACGACCGGATAGTCGTCGAAAGCGGGGTGCCAGAAGTAGTTACGCGCCATCGGCTCATTGTAAGAATAGGCGTAATCACGAATCCAGGACAATGTATCCGGGTACACTTTTACTTTTTCTTTGTGAATAAAGCTGGTACGATTGCTATTGCGGTCATGCGCCGCTTTTTGCCAGTCGTACCACTGGTATTCAAACACGAGCTTGCTCGCATCGATTTCTTTGCGACCGGCGAAACGCTCATTGCCTTGATAGTACATATTATCAAGTGCGCCGTCTCCGCCTTCAGCATCACCGGCCCAGTCAATCTCCTGGTCCCAGTCGAGCATCGGCTCGCCCTGATCGTTTTCCGTGTCCTCGATTACATGTTCGAGTTGGCGGTGTGCGATGGAGTCGGTGACCCACTGCACGAACTGGCGGTACTCATTGTTGGTGATCTCCGTGTCATCCATGAAGAATCCCTGAATAGAGATCGACTTTGGACGAGCGACCATTTGTTTGCTGAGATCTTCGTCGCCAGTCCCTATATGGAGCGTACCAGAAGGCACGTACACCATACCATAGGGATTGATACCCCGCCAATGCGGACGATCAACTACACCAACCAGTTGGCCACTTTCTTTTCTGCCGCAAGATGCAGCAGCTGCCGCAAGGAAGAGCAGGAGCAATAGTAAATTTTGCAGTTTTTTCATGTTAAACACCCGTGTTATCCTACTTTAAAAGTTTCGGTTTAGAAAAAAAGTGGTCGTAAAGGTAGCGCATTTCGTTTGTTGAAAAAAGCATTCCAAATAAAATTGGCTGAATTCTGTGTTTTCAGTTATCGAAGCGAATGACAAACGCTTTTTTAACTTTTCATTGTATCCTATTTGGGCTTTTTTACAAACGGCCGCAAAAATGCACAACTTTATTTGTTTTTAAAAGAAATTCGCAGACAAAGTATGTACCAAAAATCAGTTAGCGTCTTAGAAGAAACGCGGATTGTAGATGATCGGTGGTAATTTCCCAGCTCCAATTGGCCGATTAAGGCTGTAGCGCAATAATAATTCGTGACTACCCCGATTGACCGATTGTAATGCGGAAAGCGGAATATCAAAAGAATAGGCCAAAGTTGTCTTTTCATTCAGGCGTAAGCCGGCCAAAATGACTGCTGCATCTTTTGACTTTTGAGTGAACCCTCTGAACGAAGCGCCGGCAAAAATATTTTCTTGCCAGCGGGCCACCAGCGAAATTTCAGATTGTGTCTCCAAGAAGTCAGTTTTAACAAAGATACTGGGCCTCAAAGTCATATTTTCCGCTGCCTGAAGTTGATAAGACGTGCTAAAAATATAATGCTGCACCGGTTGGAGCGCAAAAACATTGGTTGAATTGGAGCGAATACGCGGGGCAAATACGGGTTGAATGGCTGCGCCTACTTCTAATTTGCCCGCTTGCAAATACAAACCCGCTTCAAATACGGGCGTGCCGGCCTGTATTTTCCCTTCCGAAAGCGCGAGGTCATTGTGAAAAAAAGGCGCATTCGGTTCGTATTGCCCATCGACCGTGCGGAGCTTGGCCCCGTCCATCACATATTGTAAATAGCCCGCACTGGCACCTACAGAAAGTGTTGCCTTACGGCTCAATGGCAGCTGATAACTATACGTAAGCAGCGCTTGCGTGGTGCGGTGGGCGCCGATCGCATCATTTTCGATTTTGATCCCGATCCCACTGCTAATGACATACAAAGGCAGATGGGCGTTAACGTGTTGCGTAACCGGTGCACCTTCCAGCCCCGACCATTGCTGGCGATATATGCCCGTTGCGACCAAGGTGTTTTCTAGACCGGCGTACGCGGGATTAGCGCCATACGGATTGAGCATATAAAGGCTATACTGTGGAGCCTGTTGCGCCCACAGCCCTACTGCGCACCACAAGAACAGTATAGATGTAAGGATTTGTCGCATGATACCGCTGTTTCGAGTGTGAAAATACTAATTTTTTTCAAGTTTATTTTAATTTTTTAAATTCAGCCAGTGAGGTGACCGGGCGCTGACAGGAAAAATCGCGACAGACATAAATCAACGCTTCCGCCGCACCTGGTTTGTCGGCCAGCAATGGCAAAGATTGTATCGGCTGACGACTGGCGACAAGCACTTTATTGGGCAAAAACTGTTGCTGTAGCGCAACTGCTTTTTCGTACGCATTGTCGCCTACGATTGCGATCTCCAGGGTTGCCTGGCCGGTTTCGTGTAATAGTGCCTGCGCCCAACGTGAAAACGAACGTGGATAACGAGCGATGGTCTCCTGCATAACTTCGAGCATTCGCTTTGCGCGCTCCCGCCATTCGCGGCGGTCCAGTAAAATACCAAGGCGCTGTAGATTGAGTACCATGGTGCTATTACCCGAAGGCATAGCATTGTCGTACAAATCTTTTTTGCGCAAAATAATATCGGTTTGCCGGATGTCGGTAAAAAAGAACAGGTTCGTCGAGTCATCCGAAAAGTAACTCAAAACGTGTTCGGTGTATTTTCCAGCCATTGATAAATACTTTTCGTCAAAAGTAATTTGGTACACGTCGATCAGTGCCGCAATTAAAAAGGCGTAGTCATCGAGGAAGCAAAACGCAGCAGCACCCGTTTTTTGCGCTCCGGGCAGCAACGGGTATCTTTCCAGCAGAAAGTCTATCCCCCGAACGGCAGCCGTGCGATGCGACGCATGGCCGAGCGCCGTAAACGCGTCGACATACGCAGTGACCATCAGCGCATTCCAGCTCAATAGAATTTTATGATCCAGTCCGGGGCGAATGCGTTGCCCCCGGGCCAGCAGAAGTTTTTGTCGGCTGGTTTTAAGTTGATTTTTAAGTGCCGTTAATTCGAGATCGAATAGCCGGGCATACTGTTCAAAATCAATCGGCCGCCACAGGATATTGGTCTCTTCCCAGTTGCCATAAGCGGTCACCTGGTAAAAATCACCGAAAAGAGTCGCTGCATCACCCAGCACCGTTTCGATTTCAGCTTGCTGCCACACGTAGAATTTTCCTTCTACCCCTTCCGAATCAGCATCCAATGCCGCATAAAACCCGCCTTCCGGGTGCGTCATTTCACGGGCTACCCAATCGAGCGTTTCGACAATTGTCTCGGCATAAATGGGCAGTTGGGTCAACTTATAAGCATCGCTGAGCACGGATACGAGCAGGGCGTTATCGTAGAGCATTTTTTCAAAATGCGGTACCAGCCAGGCACGATCGGTAGCATACCGCGCAAATCCACCGCCGATCTGATCGTAGATACCGCCCTGTATCATTTTCTGGAGCGACAAATGGGCGTGTTGCAATGCTTCCGGCTCCTGCGTCTGCGCATAGTATTCCAGTAGAAACTGGATGCTCATGGTGGCCGGAAACTTGGGAGCACCGCCAAAGCCACCTTCCAGCGGATCGAACTGCGCCTGGAACGATGCGTATAATTCAAGCGCGGATCCCGGCAGTAAAATATCATCCGTGTCAACCGCGATATTTTTCACAAAAACGGCATCATTCCGCTCGATATGGTGCAACAGTTTGTCGGCCTGTTCCAAGGCAGTGTCGCGCTGAGTTGCCCAGATATTGGCCAGATGTTGCAGCAGTTGCAGCCATGAAGGTCGATTATAGGCGGGGGCTGGCGGGAAATAAGTACCTGCGTAAAATGGTTTAGTCTCCGGGGTGAGGAAACAATTAAGCGGCCACCCGCCCCCGCCGGTCAGTATCTGACAGGCTTCCATATACACGGCATCTACATCGGGACGCTCCTCCCGATCGACTTTGATGCAGATAAAATGCGCATTCATAAATTCGGCAATCGCTTCGTTTTCAAAAGATTCCCGTTCCATTACATGGCACCAGTGACAGGTAGAATACCCGATACTCACTAAAATGGGCTTGTCTTCCGCTTTGGCCCGGGCCAGCACTTCGGGTTTCCAGGCATGCCAATCAACCGGGTTATGGGCATGTTGCAGTAAATAAGGGGAAGTTTCCTGTTGCAGTGCGTTCATTAAAAAAGGAAAGAAGTGAAAAGTGAACTGGTTGATTATTAGATAATTACAAAAATAGTATGCCAATTGACCGGCGCTACTTACGCAAAACGGAGTACGTTTTTAAAAAAATGTAATTTATTGCAGCCTTATTCTGAAAAGCAGCGAACCGCCTGATGTCTGTGTCTTTAAAATACGACAACGCATGGGGTTGATCATAGGTTGTGTCTCCTGATTGCCTATGAAACTTATTTTATCATTCAACAAAGCGAAATTTTATGCAAAAATCACTCTTTTGGACAGTATTGCTGACATTCTCAATCGGCGCGCTGCAAGCACAAACCCGCGCCAGAATATTTTTAGATATTCCGGCAATTTACCTGGCAGCCCCGGATGTAGAGAATATTTCCCGGCTGGCGGGTTTGGGTGCCGAGACAGCGCTCAATGTCGGTACGCACTGGGGGGTGTCACGCCTGGGCGGCGGCGCCACTTTTACCCTCGATCCAAAATCGGACGACCTGGGAAAATCCTTTAATGTCAACCCGTACGCCATGCTGGAAGCTGGTGTAGGTAAATACCGCTCGAATGGCAACCGGTGTGCGCGCACAAAACAAAATGCCTACACGATCCTGGCTAAGGGAGGGGTGCGCTACAATTTTTTCAACAAGGATGTACGGGAAGTCCTGGATAAAAACGGCGAGATCGACTATACGCTGGGTGCAGAATTCAGCTATTTTTTCATCCGGGATGTGTTCCGCAACAACGAGATTTTTCTTGCCGGCAACTACCTGACCCAATCAAAAGTGATCTCGGTAAATTTTGGGTTTAAAGTATTTTTGAACCTGCGCGCCGGCGCTTACCGGTCTATTGAATAGCGGAAATTACCTGGATGGAGAGCACGAAGCGGGTGTTTCAAAAGTAAAATCTGGGCTTTTGAAACACCCGCTTCATTTTTATGAAACCTGCGCCTGCGCAGCGGCAAGCACTATCGGACCGCCGCTTTTTTGTAGCCTCCACATCCCGACGGACGCTATGACTAGCAGTATGCCCAATGAATACCACAGCGCATGAAAGCCATAAGCAGCGACCATTTGCGTACCAAAAAGCGGCGCAATGATGTTGGCTAGTGAATACGTCATGGTGTAAATAGCAGTATAAGCGCCTTGCCGCTGACCGCCCATGCGGCTATACACATAATTGCTGCTGAACGGCATAACGAACATTTCACCAAAAGAAATCAGTACCATAAACAACACCGCAACCCAAACGTGCGCCAATGGCAATAACAACATCGTGTAAGATAACGCATACAAAATCAGCCCTATCCGCACAAAAGACAACTGCGGTCGCCGGCCTTCAAGGCGATAGATAAGCGGCATTTCAAACGCAAAAACAATAAAACCATTCAGGGCTGAAATGCGTCCGATCGCGGCTTCGTCCCATTGGTATATTTCCTTGAAAAAAATCGGCACCGTCCATAAAAACTGCATAAACACCAGGGCATTAAGCACCGTCAGCACGGCAAACCACATAAACTGCCTGTCGCGGTAGGGGGATAAATTAGCCGGAGAAACCTCCTTTTCAGGCAATTCGGCTATCGCCTTGACGACTTCAGTCTTCGGCGGCAGCAAATAACGCAACAGCACTGCCGCAGCAATACAGGTGAGTCCATCGGCCCAGAACAACCAATGCCACCCAAACGCGACCAGCGGTCCGCCGAGCGCCGGAGCGATCGTCCAACCCAGATTTACCGCCATCCGGTACAGCGATACAGAGCGTGTACGCGTTTCCAGGGTAGAATTGCGGACGATGGCTACCGCATTGGCCGGCCGAAATATTTCCGAAACCAGGCTCATGGCAAAAACCGTCGCGCACATCAGCCAGAAATCTTCCACTGCCATCATAAGCAACAACATAATGCCGTTCAAAATCAGGCTCCACAATTGTACCGGGTAATAACCGAAGCGATCGGTCAGCCGACCGCCCAGGTAAGCGCCCCCCAATGCCCCCAACCCAAAGAAACCGAGCACATATCCCGCCGATCGCAGGTCGTAATGCAGGTGTTTAGTCAGATAGATCGTCATGAAGATGATAATCATGGCACCACACCGATTGATGAGGCTAACGAGGGCTAAAAGCCAGATTTTGCGCGGGATACCAGCGTAAGAGTCACGCCAATGAGTAAAGAATCGAAACAACATAGACCTAAAAAAGCAGTTATAAACCGGAGTAAACAAAATAAAAACTGCTTTACTGGCACAAATGGTTTCCTAAACCGGATAAAATTTTAAAATTTAATCAAAAACGCCGATTACAGGGACCTGCAACCGGCGTCATTCATACGATAGAATGGTTTGATTATATCTTGTTGAGGGCGAAAGTCTAAACTTTATCCGACTGTGCCAATTTTTTTTATAAAAACGTTGTGTTACCCGGCTGCACAGCGCGTACCATTGCGGGTTACAAGGAAGAAAAAATCTATTTTTACATGCTGAAAACCCAACGTTTATTCCTGATACCCAGCACTTTACCGATGCTGGAAGCAATCGCAGCGGAGGACTGGGCGGCGCTTTCATTTTTATTGGGGGGGGTGGATTTTGCCGAGCGCTGGCTGCATTTTCCCGATGCAATTTTTTGGATGCGCGACTACATGCGCGAACATCCCGATGCCATCGGCTGGTGGAATTATCTGATCGTCCACCAACAAGACGTGCGGGTGATCGGCAGTTGCGGCTATAAAGGGCCGCCAATCATCAATGGTGAGGTAGAAATCGGCTATGAGATTGCCGACGGTTATCAATTACAGGGACTTGCCACGGAAGCGGCCAGGGCATTGGTAACACACGCTTTTTCCTTCGAGGCCGTTACGGCGGTAATCGCCCAGACCCTGGCGGAAGAAAACGCGTCCGTAAGCCTGTTGCGCCGGCTGGGGTTTCAATTTGAAGGAGAACATATCGATATTGAAGACGGGAAATTATGGGCCTGGCGCAAGGGAGAGGCAGGCAATACTACCCGTTAACTGGCATTTTTAATCACTTTTCGGCCTTAAATGCGTATTATTTCTTGGTTAAACACTCGTTTGCAAATTAGCGTATCAAATTTTGGGTAGTACGCGCTACCTTTGCGGTGTTCAATTGCATATCTTAGCCGCATAATCAGTAGCCAATGCGGCTGCGTAGGACTATTTCCCCGGGGTAATAGCAGAATGGCACCGTTTTTTAATTGTTTGCACTTGGCCCCTACCACAAAAGCGTCATTTCACTTGTTAATATCTCTAAAAGTCTCAGGCATGGTGTTCAATAATATTCTAGAAACAATCGGCAAAACCCCACTGATCCGCCTCAATAATATTGTTTTGCACATCCCTGCTACCGTTTATGCCAAAGTTGAGGCATTTAATCCCGGATTGAGCGCAAAGGACCGCATCGCACTACACATGATCGAACGCGCAGAGCGCCTGGGCAAACTTAAACCAGGCGGTACTGTAGTGGATGCGACCAGTGGCAATACCGGATTCAGTCTGGCCATGGTGGCAGCTATTAAGGGCTACAAATGTGTATTGACCGTTACCAGCAAAATATCGGAGGACAAACTCAACAATCTTCGCGCGATGGGCGCAGAAGTACACCTTTGTCCGCAGGAAGCCAAACCGGATGATCCCAATTCCTACTACCGCCGTGCCGAACAACTGGCCAAAGATATTCCCGGAGCCTACCACATCAACCAGAATTACAATCCGGAAAACGGCGAAGCGCATTATCTTACAACAGGACCAGAAATCTGGGAGCAAACGCTCGGGCAAATCACCCACCTCGTCGGAGCAGCCAGCACCGGCGGTACCCTTTGCGGTGCCGGGCGTTATTTGCGCGAACAAAATCCGAATTTGAAGATTATTGGGGTCGACGCGTACGGATCTGTGCTGAAAAAATACCATGAAACCGGCATTTACGACGAAAAAGAAATTTATCCATACCGCATCGAAGGCACGGGGAAAAACATCATTCCGGCCAATATGGATTTTGAACTGATTGACCGGTTCGTGAAGGTTACCGATAAAGACAGCGCTTTGCGCGCCCGCGAACTCGCCCGCACGGAAGGCATGATGGTCGGTTATTCCAGTGGAGCAGCCTTACAGGCGCTGGAAGAATTACAGGATGACTTGACCGAAAATGATGTGGTGGTTTTGATCTTTAGCGACCACGGCTCTAAATACGTCACCAAGTTCTTTAGCGATAAATGGATGATCGCGCAGGGCTTTATGGAGGAAGAGGCGGTGAATGCGTAGCCTAGCCCTGCTAGCCTAGCAGGGCTAGGCCCTGCGGTAATGATGCCGCCCCTTTGGGGCTTTTTGCTTGTTTTTAATAATATCGCCCCGCAGGGCGGAATGCCCGATTAACCAGCCAATTAATTACCAGTAACTACTGCCATGCAATTATTACAAATCGACCGCCGCACCGGTCTGACCCGGGACGAGTTTATTGAGAACTACCTGAAACCTAAAAAACCGGTGGTGCTCACCGATGTTGCAAAAGACTGGCCGGCTACGCAAAAGTGGACGTTCGACTTTTTGATTGAAAACTACGGCCAACTCGATGTGCCGGTTATCGGCCCGGATTATCACAAACCGGGGCCTAATTATATGAAAAGCGGCCTGACGATGAAATTTGGCGACTACCTCCAGATGATTCAAAAGGGCCCGACCGACAAACGCATTTTCCTGTGGAACATCCTGGATCATGCCAAGGAACTTACCGCCGATGTGCACAACCCGACCATCTGTGACGGCTGGGTAGACAATTATCCATTTATGTTTTTTGGCGGTGCCGGCGCAGTTACCAGTTTGCATTATGACATCGACTGTTCGCACGTATTCCATACTCATTTCTGGACGCGCAAGCATATCGTACTGTTTGATCAAAATCAGAACCCGTTTTTGTACAAACACCCCTATACTGTCCAAAGCCACGTCAATCCGTTAAAACCGGATTTTGAAAAATACCCGGCGCTGCAAAAAGCCACCGGCCACGAGACCATTTTGCAACACGGCGAGACCTTGTTTATCCCGTCGATGTGGTGGCATCATATCGAATATATGGACGGCGGATTTTCCCTCAGTTTGCGCTCGCGCGATTCGGTATTGAGCCAGGCCAAGGGTCTATGGAACATCGCGCGGCACTTTATGATCGACAAAGGAATGAACGCGGTGATGGGCCCAACCTGGAAACAATGGAAAGAAGATCAGGCCCAGAAACGGGCTAAAGCAGCCATGCAGGCCGCTTAAAACAACATCAGTCATTAAAATCTGGAACTGTGTCAGGTTCCTTAGCACATCTAGAATGGATTTATTCGACAGAATCTTGCAACAAGCCGGGCCGCTCGGCAAATACGCCGGCGTTTCAGAAGGATACTATATGTTTCCGGAACTCGAAGGCGAACTCACCAACCGCATGACCTTTAAAGGCAAGGAAGTGGTTTGCTGGAGCATCAACAACTACCTGGGTCTGGCCAATCACCCCGAAGTGCGTCAAACCGACGCCGAAGCCGCCGCACGTTGGGGATTTGCGTATCCAATGGGCGCGCGTATGATGTCGGGCGAGACCAAACTGCACCAGAAACTGGAGCAGCAACTGGCTACTTATGTCGGCAAAGAATCCGGCTTATTGGTCAATTATGGTTACCAGGGCGTTATGTCGGCCATCGATACTTTGCTCAGCCGCCACGATGTGGTGGTGTACGATGCCGAAAGTCATGCCTGTATTGTAGATGCCATGCGGATGCACATGGGCAAACGCTTTGCTTTCTTACACAACGATATTGCCAGCCTGGAGAAATGCCTCGAACGCGCCAAGCGCCTGACGGATGGCACGGAAGGCGGCATTCTGGTCATCACAGAAGGGGTCTTCGGAATGCGCGGCGATCAGGGCAAATTGCGTGAAATCTGCACTTTGAAAGAAAAATACGGGTTCCGGCTGTTCATCGACGACGCCCACGGGTTCGGCATGATGGGCGCTACCGGCGCAGGTACCGCCGAGGAACAAAATGTCACCGACGACGTAGATGTGTATTTCAGCACGTTTGCCAAGTCAATGGCTTTGATTGGCGGCTTTATCGCGGCCCGCCCGGAGATCATTCAGCACCTGAAATATAATATGCGTTCGCAAATCTTCGCCAAGTCGCTGCCAATGCCACTGGTAGAAGGACTGCTCAAACGCTTCGAATTGCTGCGCGACCGCCCCGAATTGCGTAAAAAATTGTGGGACAACGTAGCGCTATTGCAGGGCGGATTAAAAGAGCGCGGGTTTAACATCGGTGATACCAATACCTGTGTGACCCCGGTTTATATGCACGGCGAAGTGGAAGAAGCCATGGGGCTGGTGCAGGATATGCGCGATAATTACGGCGTTTTCTGTTCTCTCGTTGCTTATCCGGTCATCCCGAAAGGTATGCTCATCATGCGCCTGATCCCTACTGCCGATCATACCGAGGAAGACATTCAAATCACCCTGGATGCGTTCTCTGCGGTGCGCGACAAAATGCAGGCGGGCGTGTATAAAACATTCGTACCGGCGCAGATTCTGGAATAAGAAAATGGTTTATGGGTCCGGCCGGATTACCGGTTAACCAATGCCCGCAGCCTATTTATCAAAAGCACATCGCCTCGTTGATCTACTGTCAGCGGGGCGATGTGCTTTTATACTGGTCCGTTCGGGGGGTTATTTTGCCGGTTTAACGGATATTTTTTCGGTTAAAACGCCTAGAAAACCGAACTTTACTTAAAAAAAATAAACCCGTGCTCAGCAAATCTTTTTATTGGCGTATCGCTTTCATCAGTGCAGGTGCGGCGAGTGTGGTATACCCGATCAGCAATTGGTTCCGCCAGGGAGCAAACGCCCATTTTTTTGCCCGGGAATGGGTATTCGGGCTTGGGTTCACCCTGTTGATGTGGTGGTACAATCTGCGAGGCTTTACCTGGCTCCAACACCGTTTTATAGCGCACCAGTCGGAGCAAGGGCTGCGGTGGATACGCATCATCACCACGCTGCTATTGAGTTATGTGATAATTTTCACGGATGAAAAACTGCAAATCCTGCATTTGGATCGTGATCTCACAGACTATGCGCATCCTGATTATGCCAATGAATTCAGGGCGGCGATTACGGCAATTATGGTTTTGCTTGTGTTTTTTTTATTGCAGATACGGGAACGGTTTTATGCGGCAAGGGCGGAAAACGACGGGCTCAAACTGGAAAATTCCATTGCGCAGTTTGAAATGCTGAAACAACAGATCAATCCACATTTTTTATTCAACTCACTCAATATCCTGAAAACAATGGTCAAGAACCAGGATAGTAACTCCGAGGAATACGTGCTGCGGCTGGCTGAATTTTACCGGGCGCTGCTGTTAGTGAATCAACGGCAAAAAATATCCGTGGCCGAAGAGTTGCTGGCGCTCGACAACTACGTGTTTATGCTGAAAGCACGGTTTGAAGATAAATTACAAATCGACTGCCGGATTGCGGCACACACCCGATCCACGTTTGTGCCTCCATTGGCCCTGCAAATGCTGGTTGAAAATTGCATTAAACACAATGTAGTGAGCACAGATAAGCCGCTTCGCATTCAGATCTATTCCGAAAAAAGCCAGATTGTGGTTGCTAACAACCTACAGACCAAAAGATCGGTCGAAGACAGCAACCGGATCGGTCTCGAGAATATCAACCGCCGCTATCGCGCGCTCACCGGACAGGATATCGAAATAGAACGAACTGACACGCAGTTCATCGTACGGCTACCAGAAATAGGGTAGTATTATGTCATCAGGGTTTCTCATGGATAACCCATTACGTTCGCATCAATGCGTATTTTAATTTTAGAAGACGAGCAGCGGACCGCCCTCGATCTACAGGCCACCATCCGGGAAATACAGCCCGATGCGCATTTTTTACCCATACTCGACAGCGTGGAGGCGGCGGTGCGCTATCTGCGTACAGCGCCTGCTCCGGAAGTGGCGTTTATGGATATCCAACTGGCCGACGGATTGAGCTTCGATATTTTTGCGGAGGCTGAAATTACCTGTCCGGTTATCTTCTGCACTGCCTTCGATGAATACGCACTACAGGCATTTTCGGTGAACAGTGTAGATTACATTCTCAAGCCATTCGACCGGGAAAGTGTACAGCGCGCACTGGTTAAAGTACAACGACTGGAAAACTTTTTTCAACGCAACAATAACAATTCCAATGAATTAGCCAATCTATTGAGCACGCTTCGCCCCGCAGCCAAGACGACTTTTTTAGTAGCGCACCGCGACAAACTGATTCCGGTCTCCGTGCAGGAGATCGCCTATTTCTACATCGAACATGAAGTTTCATTTATGCACACGTTCGACAACCGGCGTTTCGTGGTCAACCATACCTTGGAAGAACTCGAACAACTGGTAGACAGGCAACTGTTCTACCGGGCCAACCGCCAGTTTCTGGTACACAGCAAAGCGATCGATGCTGTGGAGCAATACTTTGCGCGCAAACTGCGCCTGAAACTCAATGCTGCAATTAAAGAACCTATCGTGGTAAGCAAAGCCAAAGCCACGGAATTCCTGCAATGGATGGGCAATCGATAACTGCCCGGTATTTGACCACGGCATCCGGCCGTTTCACCCGGTAGATTGCCCGCCTCGACCGACTAACGCTTGCCCACCCTGTTCGATCGCTTCATCTTTGTACCATCAAACAGAAACAAACATAGTCGTTCACACAATTCAGTTATCAACTATCAACAACATGAAAAAGATCGCATTAGCATCTGCCTTTGTATTTGCCACTGCTGGTTTGTTTGCCCAAACCGCCCCAGCCACCACTGCAAAACCCGTATCAACCCCTACAACCATAAAAAAAGAACAGCCTAAGGCCGCGCCAATGGCAAAGCCTGCCGCTAAAATGCAGACCACTCCGGCTCCGGCCAAACCGGCCAAGACCATGAAACCGGCTGCAAAAACCGCTCCGGCTCCAACTGCAACCGGCGCACCGAAAGCAAAGCACAGAAAACACCACAAAAAGGCCGCTGCCACCACTGGTAAAGCCGAAACTGCCCCAACAACCAAACACTAAGAAAGGAAGGTTTTGTTTTGAATAGGATTCCAGACCGCCCGTTCGCTGTAAAGCAGACGGGCGGTCGCATTATGTGCCACAGCCTTTGACCACGCCAAAAATAACCGCCAGCCAAACCAGACCTTTGACCAGAAAAAATAAAAATCCAGCGACGCCAAAGCGCTGAAACCAAGTTTTCCAATGTTTTTTCTGCATATCAGGTGCTTATTGAATTGCTAAATAGGTATCCGCTACGCTAACTTATTCAATCGTGTAGCGGTGTAAATCTTCACTAAGTCCGATTTCGGGCGCTAAGGTGCGGACGTTCATTAACACATTTACCCTTTATCCGTTTTTTTTAAGCACTGTTGCCTTTAGCCGAAAGTTCGCCCCATACAGACAATAAAAAAGGGCCCGCATTGGAGCCCTTTCAGATCGTTTTTTGGCAATACTATCACTTAAAAAAGAGGATGGTACAAAAGTCAAAATCAAGATTTTTACTTTTGCAACATCCTCTTTTTTTACGCTTACTGCTTTACAATTTTCTTCACGCCGCGCGCCTGGTCATTTTCAACGGTAATAGCATACACGCCATCAGGCAGCGCTGCAATATCCAATAACAGCGTCAGCGACCCTGCCCCGAGTGTTTGTGCCAATACGCGTTGGCCTGCCACATTAAAGACAGCAACACGGGTATCGGCAGTCAGGGCTTCGGTAAATGACAACCGCACCGATGCATTCGCCGGGTTGGGTGCTATATCAAAATTGAGGCCCACTTGTGGCTCCTGCGTACCAACCGGAAATGGCTGGATCACAAATGTACCCGTAGCCAGACCACCTTCATTATCACTTACCGTAAACCGGAAGGAATCAAAGGCCCCACTCACGCCGGCATCGAAGAAACGCAATGCGCCGTTGTCGATGTCTTGCTGGGTATATTGATCGCCTACTTTCAAAACGGCACCAAAGTTGAGCCGCAAGTCTCCGTTTTTCGGTACAGTTACCAAGGTAAACGTGAGTTGACTGGCGGTGTTATTCGCGTCTTCGGCCTTGAGCAGGTCATTGCCGACGGCTGCGTTGGCACCTGGCATTACCTGTAGCAGGTTGTTTTTCACAATAATCGGGATACTCAATGCGACGTCGCCGCATAGCTCCAGTTCAAATCCGGTCAATTGACCACCCGAACTCACCACATTGTCTTTTACACGCAGAATCCAGTCGCCGACGGCGTTTTGTCCATTGATCGCATTTAAGAAACCCGTTGGCTTGTATGCGTTGCCATTTTGTGGCGGCGGGCAGGTAAGTGCTGCCGGCGCGCTGTCGTCCATGCCAAAGTTGAAATTGCCATTGCTGGCTCCGCATTTATCTTTAAATAGCAATACATCCGTACCGGCAGGCGAGATCAAGCGCACTTCGAGATCTTTGAAGAAAGCGTGATTGCCCTGTATTTTTTTGATGTTCACATCACTGATAACACCGCCGTTGGCGACCGTTATTTTTGACTCGGCCGTATTGATAGAGTTCGCAGAAATCAATTTGGGAACATCATTGGCCACTAAGGTTATACAAGACTGCACGCGGACAACAAATGCGGCAGTAGCCATCCAATCGGTCGGGCCACATTCATTTTTGGCGCGAATACGCCAGTAATAAACGCCGCCTTCATTCAGGAAAGGGGTCACTTTAAAACTGTCGGTAGTGATATTTGAACCGCTCGAAACGATGGTGCCCGGTGCAAAAGAGGGGCTGCTGGCCACTTCAATTTCGTAGGTGATCGCATCAGTAGCGCCCGCCCAGCGCACCGTAGGTGATTTATCTACCCCGGATGTGCCATTCAGCGGAGATACCATAGCAAAAGTGGAAAAGTCGTTGCTCACGGTAGTCAGGGTCAGCTTACTGGTAGCAGAACCAGCCGTAATGATGGCATCAAAGGTCGTTTCAGGTTGACCTGCAGCGAAGGTAATCGTCAGGGTAGTCGGGCTGCCTGGCACGATCGGATTCGGACTGAACGTAGCGGTAGCGCCGGCAGGAAGTCCGGTGACGCTGAAAGTGGTCGCGTCCGCAAAACCACTCACACCGCTGGTGCTGATTTCAGTGCTGAAACTTCCCGGCAAACAAGCCAGTGCCGCCAGGGGGCCGGGGCAGAAAGAAAAGCCCGGCTGGGAAGGTTGCTGAATTTTAAACCCGGAATTTGAAATATCAAAAAAGACATTGTCGGCGGCCTCTACCCGGACGCGGGCGGTCGTACTCACATTATTAGGCACCAATACGCAGCAGCGCCCGACATTCGGCACATTGCCGGCCAGGGTGATTGGGTAGGTGAGTCCGTTATCGAGGCTTAGGCGTACGTTCACGCTTTTGCATTTGACCTGTGGTCCATCGGTATTGGCAACTTCCCAAGTGACCGTCTGAAATTCGCCAACCTGCCATACGACGGCAGAGTTATTCGGCACCGTAACCTGGAATGGTCCGGCCAGATCGGTGGATTTGAAAGAAACCGTATCCAACGCCCGGCCGCCGCCTTCGGCGTTATCGCGCACGACAAAACAGAAAGTAAGGTCACGGCTATACGTCGGAAGCACCTCCGTAAGCGAAGAACTATTACTAATAATACTTTGTATCCGCGGGAACGTGCGCACCGGACTAGAACTAGGCGGGAAAGAACGGAACAAAGGCGATGATCCGGTTGGGCTCCCCAACGGTGCCATCGGACCTGTATCGGTTTCATCCCAGCTATAAGTAAGTGCATCCCCATCTACATCGGTTGCCGCGCCTTTTAATTCGAATGGCGTACGCACAGGAATAAAGAAACTGGCCGGGTAAGACGATGGCGTAATGGCCGGGCGACTATTGGCAGTAACGGTATTAGTCCCGCAAGTAGCACCATCCCCATTTTCCACGAAATTACGAATACCTACAATGGAACAAACCTGGTAATATAAATCCGAACTGCCTTTGACATTGTCGCCACTACAAGCACCCGCGTACGACATAATCGTACTGCCGCTGCCTGGTTCACATCGCTCTGCGTCGCTAAAGGGTTCGGTCAATCCATCACATCGGTTCCACGTATGATAACCATCCCACTGGTGACCGATTTCCTGGCCTATAACGCCGAAAAAATCATCGCCATAGGGCGTATTACCCGCCGAGCACCCCCGACCTTTGGATGGTGTACAGCAAGAACCAAGCGTACCTACGCCCAAAGCATTGCCGCCCAAATACCTGGCAAAAACGTGACCGATGTCATATTTATCGGAAGAGCCGAGTTTTTGCACCATGGCTACGGAGTTTTGATTGAGCCATCCGCCTACTTCCGTACCGGTGTAAGGGTCTGTATCCGGGTCGAGGAAAAGAATCAGGCTTTCCTGGGCGATCAGTTCGAGCCGAATAGACAGGTCGCGTTCATAAATTTCATTCAACTGGTTGGTAGTGGTCGTCACTTTGGCCAGTACGGAAGCCGTTGTACCGCCATTATCCTGGGAAAATTCGCCCGTAGTGGCTGCCGCAAAACGGTAGGTTTTCAACGTAACGGGTGTTTCCAAAGGACCCCGGCTACCGACTGGCGGTGGTTGTACTGGTGCGAAACGCCCCTGCGGCCGTTGTTCGTCCAAACTTTGCAAAGCGTTGATATCCACAGCGGCAGTCGGCAGCGCGGCGCGGCTTTCCTGCGGGAAATCATGGCGATCATACGCCATAAAATACGTAAACTGCCCCTGCGCGACCGGTTCGACATAATCGATCCCGTGGTCTTCGCGCACGATCATCGCGCTCAGTCCCCATTCAGGGCTGGTGGTAATGCGGATGCGTTTACCCGGGGTAGTCAGGGAAGCACCGGAGTAGGTGCGAATGTCCGGAAATTGTGCCTGCAAAGCCGGCTCCATTACCCGTGTATAGACGATCGCATAAGTCTCCATACGGCCATTGGCATCCGGGAATGCCACGCGGCAAGGATGCTGCTTCGCCACTGCGGTAAACTCCATCGGGGCAGTCGCTAAAGTGGCTTTGAGCGCCGGCAGGTCAAGTTCGTAAGCGGTGTATTTGTACGGTTCAAAATTGCGCTGCACAGTGGCGGGCAACGCCACGGCATCGAGTGAAATGGCCTTCCAGTGACCGGACAAATTTTGAGCAGATAGCCCGAAAGACAGCGCAAAGGCGCATACAATGAGTAAAAAAAGTTGACGCATATTATAGTAGTTAGTTTACAGAGCCCAAAAATCCAACAATTATGGATTAGAATGAGCATTTTCTTGAAAATTGCTTAAAATGGACGTTCAAGCGTCAAAATCGCAATAATACCAGCCGCAATTTGTTCCGGAATTCAGAGGGCACAATGCACTCGCTGGCACTTATCTGCATCGCATCGCGGTAGCGCAGGCGCAGATTTTGTCCCGCTGTACTCAGCAGACTATTGCGATCAAAACCACCGGCCGGCGATACAACATATTCACTACAGGTATTGTCGTATTTGATTTCATCATTGAACAAGACGCGTAATTTGTCCGTATTTCGGAATAAAAAATACGACGAAAACGTACCCTCGTCATCTTGCGAATATTGTTTTTTGTGCAGCACCGTGCGCCATTGCGTCTTGCCGTCCGGCTGAATAGCCACTGCGAATACGTCATCAAAATAGTAGTCGACAATCATGCGGCCGACATCGCGGGAAAACCGCCCCGACACATTAGAACCGCGCTGGATTTCGTGGCTGCGTTCGGCAATCATCAAAACGCCGCCATCCTGCCGCAAAATAAGCTGCCCTACCGTCGCGTCGCCAATCCCCCGTGTATCGTCTTCCACATCTTTCTGGCGCAGAATCGAAATAAATTTATCATCGAATGCTTCAAAATGGAGCGTCGGTTTAGTGTCTGTGGCGTTGAGGGAGAGAAAAAAAGTACCGTTTGCGCGGTCGCGATTTTTATCGGCATACAGTCCCGCTGCCACCAGGCGGCGATTTTGATTGTCAAAAATAAATTTAACCGAACTGGTTAAAAAATCAGGTGTAGGCACGATAAAGGTATTATCGCCACTGGCACTGATCCGCAGAATATGAAAGTTATGGTCCTCCACTTTACCCCGGCGATTGTTGCGTTCCGTGACTAAATACAAGGCACCATCATTGCTCAAGGCCAGCAGCGGGCGGCTGTTTTCCGATAAATTATCCTCCAGTATGACTGTTTCATCCCACAATACCTGCATTTTATCCACCCGGAAGCAGGTAATTTCCAGTTTGTCGCGCTCGGCGGTATTATAGACGATAAAGCAATTCCGGTCTTCGCTGGAGATGGTTTCCAATATAGGTGGCGTAAATACACGGTCACCGTAGTTTTTCAAGGTCACGCTATCGATCATGTTGGCGCCCGGGTCGTATTTGTGTATTCGCAACACCGTGCGTCCGCGCTTCCGCACCTTATGCACGATAGAAAAGTCATTTTTACTGCTCACCGTTGCCAGTACCTGTACCCCTCGGCGGTCGAGGTCGTCCAGTTCCCGGTTCCAGGAAGGGCGCATCTGCGCATCATACGCCTGTATTTCGAATTGATCGTACTTATCGCGGAACAACAAAATATTATCGCGCAACCGCCCGATTATTTCATACCCGAAATCATTGCGGATACTCAATCCTTCCGTCACGAGCATGGATGATTGGGCGGAAAGATTGCTAATAAAACAGCAGCAGAGCGCCAGGAAAATACCAGGCAGAAAAGCAGAGATGGGTCGGTTATTTTGCATGGCTTCGATGATTTTGTGCATGACTGTAACGTTCGACACCTTTAATGTTGCGATGGGTTTTCATTTTTTTTGTCAAAAGGTATCATTTAACAGTTTTTTGCTTCATCCGCCGCTGAGGCAGCAAAATGGGGGTTTATCTAAGGCCGCAAGATGCCTGGTAAAGCGAAGTGAAATAGCAAAAAACTTAAAAAAATGTATTTCATACCCAAATTAACCCGACGCACAGAATCATACAAGCAGCGGCAACAACGATACCGTTGTTGCCGCTGCCTGGATGAATGATGATTCAACTATTAATGCGTCCGAACTACGCGCTGGGTAGAAGACCCGCCGGCGCAATCGATCCGCAGGAATAACAGTCCATCTGCCTGCACCGGTGAAACTTCCAGCGTCGTTTCATTATAGCCCTGCTCAAAACGCGCTTTGGTGGTTTGAACCAGTTTGCCGGAAACGTCGGTCAGCGTCAACGTAACGTCGCCCGCTTCAGCGATTTCAAAGGCGACGGTCATGCGATCGCGGACCGGATTCGGTCGTACCGGGAACATTGCCAATGCTTGTGCAGCCGGATGAACGGGGGTGAATTGCAGCGCCACGTTAAATTGCTGTAATTGGGTATCGTAAGCGGATGCATCGATCACTGCGGCGTTTATGGCCAGCGCACCACGGATGCTGCCGGCTTTTCTGGCGGTAAATACCAGGGTAAATGCAGTGGCCTGGCCATTTTCCGTAGCCGGATTCAGGGTATACCAGTTGGCAGTAATAGTCCCTTTTTTAGCAAAAATGCCAGTCTGTGCTGTAGTTACCAAACCGGACTCTACACGTACAAGATCGAGTAAATCAAGCGCATAGCCGAGTGTAAACTGGAATCCGGCCAGATTTTTCAGGTCGGATGTCTGTACGGGTACCCGAATAGTTTCGCCAGCCTGGAAGGATATTTCCGGTGCATTGAACCAGCGTGTACCCTGCGCTGAGCGATCTTCGGTCGCCGATGTATGCAGCGACAACGGCATGCTCGATGAATTGAGATCGCCGGTTTTAATGGCGACAAAATCCATATTGGAAGGGGTGGGCGCACCGCAAGCGATCAGCATAGAATCCGGGAAAGCACCGGTCAGCAATGGATCGGTCGTGGTGAACACGAATGTTTCCGGTACAAAACGCCAGGAAGTCGTGGCGCGAAATACGGAATCCATTCCCAGCGCGACTTTGATAATTTCCGAAATATCATTGTCCGTAATATGCCCGTCGGCATCGGCATCGGCGGCAATGATGCGGTACCGGTTGGGCAACATTTCTACACCGGCCAGGTGGCGGGCAGCCAGCAAAACGTCGGTAATATCGACACCCAGTTTATCGAGCGTATCCAGTTTCGGGCGCACCATTACACTGCACATCTGGTTGGTAAGGAATCTATAAATTCCGGCCGTATCCGACTGGGTATTGATAATCAGTGGGTGCAATGGGTCCATGCTTTTCAAGGCCACTTTTGCCTTGGGCAGTTTCTGGTGCTGGTCGTTTGCCAGTTCACCTTTCAAGGACAGCATTTGCGGCGGGGCCGGGGCACAGGCTCCCGAGTTGTCCTGTACGATCAAGTACGTCTGGCAGTAACTGGCGTTGCCGTACGCATCCTGGCCCCAGATTTCAACGGGTTGTGTACCCAGTTCGCTACAGGTAAAAGTAACTGATGTAACGCCGGTCGGGAAACCCGTTCCGGTGCCGGCCTTGCGAATCGCAATTTTGATCTGGTTGGCTGGTGTGCAGTTATCGAAGGCATATTGCAGGAAATCGGTAGCCCACAAGGTGATCATACCGGTTTGCATAATATTGACACTCAATCCATTGATACAGACTAGGGTCGGCGGATTGCAGTCTTTTACGATAAAGGAATATTTGCAGATCGATTGGGAGCCACAGCCGTCGTTCGCGATCCATTCAATTTTATGCTCACCGTAGGGCAAGCCGAATCCGGGCGGGAATTTTATGCTGCCCATCAGAGTATCGTTGAGGACCGTGGTCTGAATCGGCCAAGCCGTCGGACTGGCGCTGCTGATCAAGGTTTCCATCGAACCGTTCTGATCGAGGTCGAGGAACAGGCGGTACGACAAATTAACATTCGCCTTGGCGCAGAGGTCCGTCACTTTAGTCGTCAAATTGACCGGTCCTTCACAACGGTCGACCGGACCGATATGATACTGAGCGGGATCATTCGAAGTGTAATCGCAGAAAGTCAGCGAAGTGGGGCAATTGAGAAAGACCGGCGGCACATTATCAACAATTTTGATAATCTGGGTGTATTGCAAGTAACCGTGGTTGGAGACATTGCCAACTACGGTAGGCCCCAGATCGGTATCGAGCGGATTGTACACGTAAAATGGCGTGTAAATATTGGGGTTGTAATCGCACCACCAGATCAGTTTCCAGGTGCGCAGTATTTTCGAACAACCGCTGCCGTAGCCGTTGGTATAAAAAACTTCGTCTTTGCGGGAAACGCCGACGTTGAAACCGCAACTGCCCGTTTGGGTAATGATGGGATTTACGACCGGTGGCGTAGCGCCGCAGCCGTACACCGTCTGATCGTCGGGAAATTTAACGGTGTAATAATTTTGACCGGAAAGGGCGGAAATAGCCAGAAAATGGCTAAAAAGGAGTAGAAAAATTGCTCGCATGTGGATCGTTTTTAGACCGTGAAATTACGACGCAAACGAGTCTCCACACGACTAATAAAATGACGGATTGCCGACTAAACGCCACTTTTACTAATCCCTTTTGGGTAGTAGAAGCCATAGCCTGCCGAAGCGGTTGATCTTGCGCGCTTCCTGCAATCCTTTCTGCCCGGTGCCGCAATACAGGTCGATTCGCTTGGTAGTTAAAATAGCGCCGCCGCGATCCTGCGCAAAAATAATGCGGTAAATGTACCCTTTAAGCCGTCCCGCAGCATCGATATCGGGCAATTCGGCCAGCAACGTGCTGCCAATGGGAATCACTCTGGGGTCCACGGCCACGGAATAACGCGCCGTCAGCGGAAACATGCCCGCACCGAGCACTTGCTCATCCACGGGTGTAAAGAACACATACGTGCCGCCCGGTCCTTTTCTGGATCCGCCGAATCCAAAATGCTCGCGTTTGCCATCGGGAAATTCTACCAGGCAGGAGCCCTGCAACTGGGCATTTTTCAACTCTTTTTTGGTTTTTAACCAGGCCAGTTCAAGTCCGCGACCGGCCAGTCCTCCGGCTTCTATGATAGCGGGCGAAGGTACTGGAAGGTCGGGCGGGTATTTCAACATGGGGTATGGAAATTCCTCGCTGCGTTCCCGGCTGGCCATCATCAGCGGCGTATAATAACCGGTAATGCGCACGCGATCGCTTTTGAGTTCGGTATTGATGCGGTAGAAATCAAACTTCTGAATCAGCACATTCGGGTCCAGCATCTGCACGTCCTGGAGCAATTCCACCGTTTTCAGCATTTCACCTTTGGTAATGCCGGAGACTTGTTTGCGGGGCAGATCGGGCCGGCGCAAATAATTGGCCTGCTCGTACATGGCCTGCAACATAGCGGGCTCGAAGGCCAGAAAAGGCAGGGTGTCCGGATACGCGGGAATCAGAACCTTAGAAGAAATGATCCGCTTGCCGGTGGGGATGTCCAGGTCGGGCCGGGGCTTTTTTGGCGGTGCCAGTGTGTCGGTACGAACCGGACCCAGGATGGCACCCCCCTTTGGCGCTCGCGGTGCTTTGCGGGTAACCACAAAACAAAGCACTGCTAATGAACCGATTAGCAGTAATAAAAGCCAAATAATTTTCCGTTTCGACAGTTGCATATAAGCGGGGGGCCCAGCGACAGGTATTTTCGTTTTAACAAAAGTAATAAAAATACCGGACTTGCGTCGCTACCCTCAAAACAATTGCGCGGCCAGCGCGGCACTGGCTATTTCGTGTTGGGTGCTTACCGTTTTATTGTGGGCGTACCAGGTATGAACGGCCGTTTTTGCCGCTTCGTAAATTTCATTGCGCAGCATCGGATCCGGTTCGGCTTTAATCTGTTGTTTAAAATCTTTCATGATCGCTTGCGCTTCGGCCGGGCGCGGGCCCCAGGAACCGATAATCATACCGGTGGCCGGGTCAGCAAAAATCACCTTGGGAATGGCCAGACCACCGTCTGTCTGAAAGGCATTCATAAGATCCAGGTGTTGGTCGCGCAGGATAAAACGCAGCATGATCTGGGGATTTTGCAGCGCCAGTCCGTTTAAAATCGGTACGATCTGCGCCGCATCGCCGCACCAACTCTCGGTTAAGGTAAGCCACAGCATCGGCCGGTTGATCTTTGCCAGATCCATCATTGCTGTTTCATCCGACCGGAAGGTTTTATCCAGCCGGTTCATGCGTTGTTCATTCAGGTGGGTGTATTCGAGAATACCGGGCGTTTCATCCACGCCGGGAAATGCCGCGAGCGTGCCGGTCGTTTTTTCCTCGTTGATGAGACTGGTACAAAGTGCCCGGTACTCGGTATAGGTGAAGGATTCGGCAATAAGTGTAGTGGAAAGCATATATTTCAGTATGTTCTTAAATGCATTTTTTAAAGTCTGTTTCTATTTCATACCGCATCTTCCAATAGTAGATGGGTGGAGGGGTAAAATTGAACACTAGGCCGCAGTTTTGTCACTTTTGCGTCCAAAAAGTAACCAAAAAGACCTGGATGAAAGCGGTCGAGCGAAAGTGGAGAAGGTGGTTGTAGTAGGATAAATGTTTGATTGCCAAGAAAATAGGCTGTCGCACAAGTGCCAAATAGGTTGAAAAGTCGAAATTATATTTTGTTAAAACGTCATAGTATCGGGGTAACTTCGAAGTCACCCCGATACTATGACGTTTTAACAAAATATAATTTCAGAAAACGATCCAAATTCGCTTTATGAGACGGCCACTAAGTGGTTGATTGTCAAATGCTTCCTGATTTCAATCGAATATTCGCACTAACCATTAACCACTAGCGCGGCCGCTTTTTTCTCCGTCACCGCTTCCCCCAGCCAGAAAAAATGCTGGAGAAAGGTGTGGATATTTTTTTCGAAGATCGGGTCTAATAAATTGCCGGTTTCATCAAAACGCTGGGCCACATTGCCCACCGGCAACATTTGCGGGATCGGAAAACCGGCAATGCCCAGTACCAGTTGCTGCATGGCCAAGGCCGCGCGGATACCGCCCAGCGAGCCGGTGGTGACCGATACTACGCCGATAACTTTGCGGGTAAACTCGTTTTCTTTGAGGTAATCCACCGCGTTTTTCAGCGCAGCGGTATAACTGCCATTGTATTCCGGCGAGACAAAAATATGTGCATCGGCATTGGCAATGCGGTCGGCGAATTCGCGCAAGCGGGCTGGCGGTTCTGGTAGCCGATGCAATACTTCTTCCATTAACGGAAAATTGTATTCGGCCAGGTCGAGCACTTCAGCAGTATGCGCACTTTGCTCCCCGATTATTTTTGCTAACGCCAAGGCTACCCGGTGCGATTGCCGGTTGATGCGCGTACTGGCGGAAAGGATGGTAATATGCATGAGATATGTTTCCGGGAATTTATTGACAAATCCGTGGTTGGTGAAACAGTAGAACCGGCACACGGTTCATAAAATAAAAAGTGAAGGCGTTGTTAGTAGGTACGCCTTCACTTTTATTTTTCACTCAATTAAAACTCGCCTGGATTAGACCGCCGCCGACCACATCGTCGCCTTCGTAGAAAACCGCGCTTTGGCCCGGCGCTACCCCTTTTACATTGGCATGAAACTGGACATCGGCATCGCTGCCCACAGAACGCACCGTGGCATACGTACCGGCGTCGCGGTAGCGCACTTTGGTGATGGTTTCGATGCCTTCCAGGGGCAATTCCGGGTATTTCATTAGATTGACTTTGCCCACCATCATACCATTGCGGATCAGGTCGTCTTCGCGGCCCAGCACGACGGTATTGGTATCGGGGCGAATCTCGGTGACAAACATCGGTTCGCCCAGCGCAATGCCCAGCCCTTTGCGTTGGCCAACAGTGTAAAATGGATACCCTTCGTGTTTGCCCAGAATTTTTCCACCCGTATCGACGAAATGACCGCCGCGCACCAGATCATCCAGCCCATCGACCCGACGGCGCAGAAAACCGCGATAATCGTTGTCGGGCACAAAGCAGATTTCGTAGCTCTCGGCTTTTTTGCTGAGGTCATCCCAGCCGCGTTCGGCCGCCATCTCCCGCACTTCCGGTTTGGTATAGCCACCGAGCGGCATGCGGGTACGGCGCAGGCATTCCTGGCTAAGGCCCCACAGCACATAACTTTGGTCCTTGTTCAGGTCTTTGGCACGGCTGACATACCTGCGACCATCTAATTCATTGATGATCCCGTAATGTCCGGTGGCAATGAATTCACAATCGAGCAGATCGGCGCGGCGCAGCAGGCTGTTCCACTTAATGTGCGTATTGCAAAGAACACAGGGATTGGGCGTACGGCCGGCCATGTATTCGTCGACAAAATTGTTGATGACATAATCGCCGAATTCTTCGCGGATATCGACGATAAAATGGTGGAACCCGAGTTTGACAGCGACCTGACGGGCGTCGTTGATACTGTCGAGCGAGCAGCAGCCCGTCTCTTTTTTGCTGCCGCCGGAAGAGGCGTAATCCCAGGTTTTCATGGTGATTCCAATGACTTCCCAGCCTTCTTCGTGCAGCATAACCGCTGCGATTGTACTGTCTATGCCGCCAGACATGGCGACCAGTGCTTTACCGTGTTTTGACATAATGTTCACTAAAGGGATTCATAGTCGCCCCGTGACTTTTAGATGAAAAATTGTTTTTTACCACATAGAATGCCTAGACGTTTCACCTAGACTGCATAAAAGCGATCATTTTAATATGTTGCGCTCTATGCGGCAACTACCTATTTACGATTCAATTCCCCCAAAAACGCTTCCGTTTGCGTCGCATCTTCTCCGGCGAGGTTGGCCAGTTCGATACTGCGCCTGGCGGCTTTTTTAGCGGCTTTTTTCTTGCCATTTGTCGCTAGTAAACGCGCCAGCGTCTCCTGATTGTAGTAGGTTTCCTGGATTTTTACCGACTTCTCTGCCCATTGCAACGCGATTTTCCGCAGCCCTTTATCTTTGACATTTTGATAGAACAAATAAGCGATCTCATTTAGTTCATCGGCATCGTCGCTGGGAAACCGGGAATAATGATCGGCAGCGGCCTGGCCAAAATGTTCCATATCGCTGCGTTGCGTATAATAGATCATCCGGTAGTTGGAGGCCAACTGTTCGCCCTTTTCGGGGTAAACGGTGCCGTACAGTCGTTGCACCTCGCCCAGTTGCAGATCAGGATGGGTTTGTAGGTAATTTTCAAACACACCATCGACTTTTTCAGCCACCACGCCTGCGGTATATTTAGTGTCGAACAAAGGCCGGTTATTGATCAAAAACCGGAAGCCATCCGAAAACGGGTCTTCCACATAATGCATGATCACGTCCATATTCTGTGGTTCTGCCAAATCGGTTTGCGCACGCAAGTAATCGTTGGCCAGCGGCGCGGCACCCGCATCGTAAGCGGCCGCACGGGCCTGCATCAGTGCGTATAACAATTTTGCCCCCCGATCACCCTGTTGATAGCGTCGTTCCAGCGCCGCCAGGCTACCGTCCGGGTCACTGGCCCGCCGCCCTACCCGCAACAGGTCTTCCGCCGTGTGGTAGCCGACTACACGATGTACTACTTGGCCGCTGCCGTTCACAAAAAGCAGCGTAGGATACACGGTCACGCGGTACCGCGTTGCCAGGGCTACGCCGTCGCCCTGCTCCATGTCCATTTTGACATTGATAAAATTGGTGTTAAAAAAAGTGCCAACCATCGAATCGGGAAAGGTTTTAGCCGTCATCATTTTGCACGGACCGCACCAGGTCGTATAAGCGTCCATGAAGATTAGCCGGTTTTCCGCTTTGGCCCTGGCCAGCACCTCCGTCCAGGTATCGTGGTTAAATGCAATGCCCTGCGCGTGCATCGTTCTCGTAAAAAAAAACGGTAACAATAATACAATCAACCACTTACGCATAGACGCTCCATTTTTCATGTGAACTACCAATAAATTGGTGGGCTGAGGTTACCCTTCCAGCGACTGGATAAAAGCATTGATTTTATCCTTCATGCCATTGTCTTTTTCACCGATGGCATCACGGGCTTTTTCGGCCGTTGCTTTGGCTTTGGCCTTTTCACCCTGCAATTTATAGATCCCCGCCAGCGTCATGGTATATTCCGCTAAGCCGCCATTATCGGAGGCGGTTTTAGCCCATTTTTCGGCCTGGTCCAATACCGCATCGTCTTCCGGAAAAGCGCGCAGGAGGGTAATGACCAGATCGTGCAATTTGGCTGAATTGTTCTTGATCTCGTTTTTCTGGAAGGTCTGGGCCGACTTCAGGTACTTTTTGATGTCCTTGATAGCGGCATAATATTTCATATCGACATCATAGCCAAACGCATCGGCGCGCTCAGGCAGCGCAGTGCGCATTTTAGTTTTGGCTTCTTCCAGCAAAGCCTCGTTTTTAAAATCAATGGCCTTTTTAACGGTATTTTTGCAGGCGTTTTCCAGGCGGGTTTTCACCACGTCAGCACCGACAACAGCGCCGGCTTTGGTCTGGTTTTTTACCAGCAGATCGAATACGCGGCTATCGGCTTCGACCGTACCTTCCAGCAGGAAGCGCAGGTTGAAATCCGAGGTCAGGTCGGTTTGGGTATTCAGGTATTCGTTGGTAATTTTGAGCGAAGGTTTGCCGGCCAGGTTAAGCGCTTTTACGTACTCGTACAAAAATTTGGGCTCGCGGTTACCTTCATTGTAAGTCAGTTCAAAATCCACCGATTTATCGGTTTTCAGCAGGGCTTTTTTACCAAATTCGATCAATGGATCGGCTTGCTGACCACCCACGACTTTCTGCACCAGTTTACCCGTCGCATCGAGCATCATCAGGGTTGGATAGGCGCTGACCGGGTATTTTCCGGCAAACTCGGAATTCTCCGGTTTTTCCATATCCACTTTATAATTGATAAAATTGTCGTTGAAATACGACCCGACCTTCGCCTGGGTAAATACATTTGCGGCCATGTTTTTGCAGGGGCCGCACCACGATGCAAAGGCGTCCACAAAAATGAGTTTGTTCTCGGCTTTGGCTTTTGCCAACGTCTCCTGCCAGGTGCCGTGGAAAAATTCGATACCTTGTGCCGAAATGATATGCGTCAAAAAGAGCGCGAATGACAGGGTTGCAATAATTTTTTTCATAGTCGAAAAGCGATTTTTATCCAAAAAGTGGGGCAAAAGTACGGGTAAAATCGGTTTCGCACCGGATAACTGTGGTCAACGTTTTGTGAATAGGTCATTTTAGGGCCTGCCCGACAATTGCGGTATGTTTTTTTTAGGTAATCCCGAACTCCCAACACGTTATTTTCTACGCTGACTATGTCTAAAAAAGCCTTGCTGACCTTTACGGATAAGGGAATCTACTGTCCGGCCGGCGATTTCTACATCGATCCCTGGCGCGGAGTCGATCGGGCGGTTATCACCCATGCCCACAGCGACCATGCCCGTTGGGGCAGTAAGCAATACCTGGCGCACCGGTTATCCGAACCCGTTATGCGCCTGCGGCTGGGGGCCGACATTCAATTACAAAACATTGAATATGAAGCGCCTGTATCGATGAATGGCGTAAAAGTAAGTTTTCATCCGGCCGGACATATTATCGGGTCCGCCCAGATCCGCATTGAGCATAAAGGAGAGGTATGGGTTGTATCGGGCGATTATAAAACCGAAGACGACGGTATCAGTACCGCTTTTCAGCCGGTGCGCTGTCATACCTTTATCAGTGAGTGCACATTTGGATTGCCGGTGTACCGCTGGAAACCGCAGGCGGCTATTTTTGCCGATATCAATAACTGGTGGCAACAAAACCGGGCAGCGGGTAAATGCAGCGTGCTGATTGGCTACAGTCTGGGCAAAGCGCAGCGCCTGGCAGCCAATCTGGATATGAGCATTGGTCCGGTGTACGCGCACGGCGCGGTATGGAATGTCAATGAGTTGCTGCGGCCCTTGGTATCGCAGCTGCCGGAGATACCGCGGGTCACAGCTGATATTGCCAAAGAAAAGTATCGCGGGGCGTTGATCATCGCGCCGCAAAGCGCTATTGGTACGCCGTGGTTGCGGCGTTTTGAACCGCTGTCGCTGGGCATTTGCAGCGGCTGGTGTCAGTTGCGCGGCGCGGTGCGGCGGCGCAATGCCGATATGGGTTTTGCGCTCAGCGACCATGCCGACTGGCCGGGTCTGTTGGAGGCTATTCAGGCCACCGGGGCCGAAAAAGTCTTCGCGACCCACGGATTTACTGCGGTTTTTGCCCGTTATCTCCATGAAAAAGGCATCGCCGCCGATGAAGTAAAAACGGAATACGGAGCGGAAATGGCCGAGGAAGTAGGGGATGCCACACAAGAAGACACTATTCCAACTGACGCAACAGCCAGTCGCGTTCCATGAGTGGTTGCGTGCCTTGCACCAGCGTACGCAAGCGCTCGCGTTGTAGCTTGGAATGGGTGTTTACGTTCATCAGTTTTTTCATCAGGCTAATCATGTTCTTGAAGGCGTGTTTACGCGTCGGATCAAGTGCTTCTTTGCGTAAAATATAAATACGTAGGCTTTCTAAAAGTGATTCAAAGGCATCGAATTCTGATTGCTCGTAGTAGATCTTCAAGAGCATCGTTTTGGCAATAATGTTGAATCCCATTTCATTATAGTCAAATTGCAGCAACAATTGCTGCGCTTTATCGTAGTCATTTTTTTCAAAATAAATACGGGACAGGTTGAAGTTTACGATACTATTACGGTCTTTTTCTTCCAAATAATGCTGGAAGTCGCGTACAAACTGCTCAGCCCAGTCAAATTCCCGTATTTTTAGAGCAGCCCCCACTGCATTGCCAAAAGTATAACGGGAGACCAATTGATTCTCCAATAGAATACCATTTTCCAATCCTTTCCGGTATAAATCAAAAGCCCGACGCGCAAAATCCATACGCCCCTGATGATTAATTTTCGGTACACAATAATTTAGTGCCGCCAGGTATAAGGTACGCACTTCGGAATGATCAAAATAATGCGCATCGTTGTGTATTTTTTCTTCTAACTCATCAAAGTAAGATTCTTCGGATGGGTTGGTCAGGGCCATATAGGTGTAGTAATAGACTGCAACGGCCGGCTCCTGCATCATTTGTTCCGTTTGGGCATACTCCAGCGTTTGTTGAAGTAATCCATGTTCATAGGTAATTTTTTGGTACATATGACGATGCGCCAACATATCACGGCTGATACGCAGCCGTGCTTCAATGAACCACTTTTCCAGTGCAGTAGCCATTTCCTGCAAATTAACGGGAGCGTTTTGGGTAATGGTCATGCGGTGTTCGTATTCTTCCTGCTCCAGAAAAAACCGACTCAGCAAGTAATAGGCATTGCGCAGGGGTTGATTAGCTAAATTTTCCGCCCCCAGCCGATGGGCCTGCTTGTAGGCTTTCTCCAGTTTTCTTTTGCGATAGATACGCATGAGTGCGATTTGCACCTGGACATCGTCGCTCATAAACTCCGTGTAGGCCATGTATGCTTCAATTGCTTTTAACAAAAAATACATTACCTGCCGCAGGTAGGCGTCATCCATGGGTTTACCAGGAAAAACTGCTGCCCAAACGCGTTCTTTTTGCAGACTTTCGTCGGATTTTGGCAATTTTTTGCACAAATAGTCGAACATGATAATCACATCCTGGCGTTGATTATGCGCCGGCGATTGCAACCATTTACTAACTTCCCGCACCTCTTTGCGGTCAAGCGATCGCACAATTTCTATCAGGGTACTTTTTTGCATATCCTTTTTGATTATTTATTCAACAAATCAGCCGTATAACGCCAAAAAATTACATTTGGTTTATCAGTGATTAAAATATTGACAGTCAAGTTTTTAAAATGTAAATAAAATAATTTATACGCGACATTTTTTCACTTTTACCCCTACAAAACAACTCAACAAATGCAAAATTTTGTCTTTTATTCTTCAGGCAGCAAGCTGCACTTTTGTACCATCAACTTAATATCGTTGCAACGTCTAATCCGTACACTCATGTCTAAGCAATACATTTCTGCCTTTTTTCTCACACTTTGGGTTGGCCTCGCGTCTGCTCAGGGTTGGGAGCGTGTGTATGGCGGCGGTGGCTTCGATGCACTCAACGGGATCGCTCAAACGCCCGATGGCGGTTTTATTCTGGCCGGTTATTACGGTTTGAACAAAGCGCAATTAATTAAAGTAGATGCCGACGGAAAGCAGCAGTGGAACCGTCAATACGGCACCCTTTATTTCAATTCGGTTATTGTCAGCCAGGATGGCGGTTATCTTATCGCCGGCTACACCAGCCTGAACAACCGCAATGTTTACCTGCTGAAAACCGATGCGGCAGGCAACGTGGTTTGGGAGAAAAATTATGGCGGTACGTTAGCCGAAGAAGGAAATGATCTGGTCGAATTAGGCGATGGCTCTATTGCTATTACGGGATTCCGGAAAGTCTCGGCTACCAAAGAAGAATTATTTATTTTAAAAACTTCCTCCACCGGTGCCCAACTCTGGTGGAATAACTACGCCGGCGCAGCGGGTGTAAAGAAGAAAGGCTACGGTATTGTCCTTGCGCCCAATAATGACCTGGTAGTCGCCGGTGAAATCAAGGAAAGCGACTCTGTCAAAAAGGACATGTACGTGGTACGTGTGGATGACAACAGCGGCACCCTCGTCTGGGCTAATAAATACGGGCTGCTGGACAGCGACCTGCAACCAGGAGATGAAGATGCGCTCAGCATCGAAACCGACGGCAATAATTTTATCATTGTCGGTACATCCAATACGGAACCTGATCTGGGCGTCGTGGCCAAAATCGATGGAAATGGTGGTGCAACCCCACTGTGGGTGCAAAAAATACCGCTTTCCAAAGTGGGCGGAATTTCCAAATCGCCGCTGGGTGGTTTTTTTATTACGGGCTACAAAATTGTCAGCGCGGCCCAGCAGGATTTATTTATCACCCGGCTCAACAGTCAGGGTGACATCTTATGTGAAGCCATTATTGGCAAAGGCGGCCCGGATGAAGGCGTGGAAGTAGTGGCCACAGCCGATGGCGGCGCGGTCGCGGCAGGTTACAGTTACCCTTCGATAAATGGCAATGAATCAACAACTTACCTAGTAAAAGCCGACAAGTCCTGCCTGGTTTTCACTAGTTATATTGAAGGTAATATTTTCTTCGATGCCAATCTGAACTGTACCCGTGACGCAGACGAATTACCGTTGCGCGACTGGATTGTAAAAATACAAAGCCCGAATGCGACGCGTTATGCGCTGGCTTCCGCCGACGGCTCTTTTAATGTCGCCGTCGATACCGGCACGTATCAGCTCACCTTGTTTTCACCGAATGTGTACTGGGCACCTTGTTCGCTGGTTACAACGGTGAATGTTCCGGCTTTTTACGACAGCGTTGCCGTAGATCTGCCGATACAAAAAGTATTGCAGTGCCCCCGCAACGAAATTGACATCGCCACACCGGTACTACATCGCTGCGATACCAATGTTTATACGGTGCGGTATTGCAATTTTGGCACCGCCAAATCCTCGGACACCCGGGTTGAAATCGAGCTAGATCCGTTCCTGACCCTGACGGAAAGTTCAATTCCCGTCTTCCAGCAAAACGGCAATACATATACTTTTCTCGTCGGCACGCTGAATACCGGGCAATGTGGGAGTTTTACCTTGTCAGCATATCTGGACTGCGCCAGTACCGTAAAAGGACAGGCACACTGTGTAGCTGCCCATATTACACCCGACTCCTCCTGCATCCTACCCAGCAATTGGGACGGTTCGGTCGTGCAGGCGCAAGCATTGTGTGATGGCGACTCCATTCGGTTATTGTTGATCAATAATACACCCTTCCCGACCTCTACGCTGCAATATGTAATTGCGGAAGATATCATCATGTTGCTCGTCCCCAATGATCCGAATGTAGATTACACGTTTGACTATCAATTAGAGGCAAATACCGCCAAGGAAGTTTTCACCCACGAAGCCGATGGCAAAACTTATCGCATCATTGCCCAGCAAAGCGTAGGTTACCCCGGCGAAAGCCCACTGACTACTGCAGCCGTAGAAGGCTGTATTACCGATACCAGTAGTAATCCAATATCCTTAGGTTTCTATACGATGTTCCCGGAAGATGATGCCGAGCCATTCAAGGCGTCGGATTGCCAGGAAAGCGAAGACACCGATTACAATCCGACTTTTTTGAAAAGAGGTCATCCCAAAGGTTATAACGACCACCATTACGTAAGTCCTCAAACCGATTTGGACTTTCTAATCCGTTTTGTTAACACCGGAACCGATACAGTGCAGCAGGTCATCATTCGTGATACCTTATCTGCTGCACTAGATCCGGCTACGGTTCATCCCGGCACAGCCAGTCACCCATACCAATTCGACATCTACGGCGGCGGTATTGTGCAATTTACCATTCCGAACGCCCATCTAATCCCTGGCAGCAGCGGTGGCGAAGGATTCGTTAAGTTTCGGGTTGGGCAGCGCGACAGCCTGCCTTGCGAGACGACGATCCTCAACACCGCTGCTGTTTATTTCGACCTGGCAGCACCGATTATGACCAATGAAACCTATCATACGGTCTGTATGCCGGATAGTTTCCTGATCGTAAAAACGATCGAGATACTGACGCCTGGTGCCAACCTGCGGGTATTCCCGAATCCGTTTAATGAAAGCGCAACCTTCGACTTGAGCGGTATCGTCGCGCATCAGTACGGGCTGGAAGTATACGACACGCAAGGTCGCCTGATCAAGCAGCAATTTTACACAACGCCGATGTTTGAACTGTACCGTAGTCAGATTCCATCCGGTGTATTTTTCTACCGAATTGTAGCCGACGGCCGACCGGTCGCCGCAGGCAAACTGATCGCCCAGTAACCGGCCCACGGCTGGCCCCTACCTTAAATTACATTCATGAACATATCCTTAAGCCGCGACGCAAACGAGTGTCGCGGCTTATTTTTTATTCCTGCCAATACACCCGTTTTACGCGCTCCGAAATATTGGTAAACACTTCATAAACAATGGTTTGCAGGCAAATTGCCAATGCTTGTACCGGTTGTTTATCGCCAAATACAATTACTTCGTCGCCTGCGCGGACCTGTGGAATGTGCGTCACATCCACCATGGCCATATCCATGCAGATATTGCCAATCGTAGTGGCCGGTTTGCCGTGGATCTGTACCGCATACCGCCCGTTGCCCGCCAACCGCAACAGCCCGTCGGCATAACCGATACTGATGGTGGCAATACGGAGGGGATGCGAGACCGGCCCATTCCGATTGTAACCGACTGTTTCGCCCGGTGCCACGTGTTTGATTTGACTGATCGTTGCTTTAAGCGTATTAACTACCCGCAATTGCGCCTGCAAGCCACTGCTATCGATGCCATACAGCCCGATCCCCAGGCGTACCATATCAAAATGATACTGTGAAAACCGCGAAATACCGCCGGTATTGACAATATGTCGCAATGGGCGATACCCTAACCCGTCGGCAATCTGTTCGTATAAATGGGTAAACGTAGATGCCTGCGCATGGGTAAAACCATCGTGTTCCTGCGCATCGCTGGCGGCAAGGTGGGAAAAAACGGATTGTACCCGCAGGTTGGGATATGCCTGCAAAGTAGCGATCAGGTCCCCCATGTCTTCCGCTTCAAAACCCAGGCGGTGCATACCCGTATCCAGTTTTAAATGGATAGACAGCGGCTTTTCCGTGCCGGTATAGCGGATGAGTCCCTGCAGCTCGGGCAGACTA
>JBBRDQ010000021.1:0-39067 GCA_038203695.1 Chitinophagales bacterium | reverse complement strand
TCCTCTTGACTACCGCTTCCGCCCAGCAAACCGCCACAGTGTTCGGCCGCATCACCGACGCTGAAAACGACCAGCCGGTGGAATTTGTCACCGTTTTTGTCAAAGGCGGCAACACGGGCGTAAGTTCCGACGAACGTGGCAATTATGCTTTGCAAATTCCTGCTAATCAACGTATTACCATTGGTTTTAAACGGGTTGGCTACAAGGAATCCAGCGCGGATGTGCTGCCACTGGCACCCGGTGCCCGGTTCGCCCTGGATGCTGCAATGGCTTCCAATACCTCAAATATGGAAATTATTATCCGCGAACGGCGCCTGGATGAGGGCAATATGATCAAGGAAAAAAACCTGAAGGACCTGAAAATGCTACCTTCTACGACGGGTAACCTGGAAAGCGTGTTGCCGCACATTGCCCTCGGTACCAATAGCGGCACGGGGGGCGAATTAAGTTCGCAGTACCAGGTCCGCGGTGGCAACTACGATGAAAATCTCGTCTATGTCAACGACTTCGAGATCTATCGGCCGCAACTGATCCGCGCCGGACAACAGGAAGGACTGACTTTTCCCAACATCGACCTGATGCGCGATCTGTCTTTTTCATCGGGCGGGTTCCAGGCCAAATACGGCGACAAACTCTCGTCCGTGCTGGATGTAAAATACAAACGGCCAGATTCGCTGCGCGCAAGTGTAAGCGGTAGTTTTCTCGGCGCTTCGGCACACGTGGAAGGCAGCATCAAGTCAAAAAAAGATGCCTACCGTGCTTTTCGATACCTGGCCGGCGCACGTTATAAAACCACCCGCACCCTGCTCGGCAGCCTGGATCTGAAAGGCGAATATGTACCGAGTTTTACCGATTTTCAAACCTACCTGACGTATGACATAAGCCGCGACTGGCAGATTGGTTTTATTGGAAATTTCAATCAATCGGTCTATAGTTTCGTACCCAGCAGCCTTAAGCGTGCATTTGGACTGGTGGATTTTGCGTTGCAACTGCGCACCAGTTTCGACGGACAGGAAGTAGACGATTTTACCCAGGCGATGGGTGGCATTTCGCTCACGTATTTGCCGGATAAAAAACGCAACCCCTTGTATCACAAACTATTGGCCTCGGTCTGGCGCAGCCAGGAAAACGAGCGGTTCGATATCACCGGCCAGTATATTTTAGGAGAAATAGAAGAAAATCTGGGTTCCGACAACTTTGGCGAGATCGTCAATATCCTCGGAGAAGGCACACAACAGACCTGGGTGCGCAATTACCTCAGCGCCGATGTGCGCAATATGGAATACAAAGGCGGCATCGAATACCAGCGCGACGCCGCAGACGCAGGTCTGACCCGCAGTCATTTTTTGCAGTGGGCCGCCAGGTGGCAAAACGAACGCATCAACGACAAAATCAACGAGTGGGAACGACTGGACTCCAATTTGTACTCGCTGCCCTACGATACGAATGTACTCTTGGTGCGTCGCGTGCTGAAAACCAAAAATGTGCTGCAAAGCGACCGGTTCAGCGCGTCCTTTCAAGATACCTGGACCTGGCGTAAAGACGGCGTACGCGAATTCCAGATTATCGGCGGCGTTCGCGGTCAATACTGGACTTTGAATGGCGACTGGTTTGTCACCCCGCGGGTGCAGTTGTCGTACAAACCCCTGAATACCCGCCGCGACCTGTCGTACCGTTTGTCGGGCGGCCTGTATTATCAGCCGGCATTTTACCGGGAAATGCGGCAGCTCAATGGAATCGTAAATACCGACTTGGCAGCGCAAAAATCAGCGCACATGGTGGCCGGATTCTCCTATGACTTTTTGTGGGGGCGCCGCCGTCCGGTGAAAATGCGCCTCATTACCGAAGCCTATTACAAATCGATGTGGGATCTGGTGTCGTATGATCTGGATAATGTTCGGGTGCGTTATTCCGGCAGAAATGACTCCAAAGGCTATGCGACCGGTCTGGATATCCGCCTGAACGGTGAATTTGTGGAAGGCGCGGAAAGTTGGGTAAATCTCTCGTTCCTGCGTACGCGCGAATCCATCGAGGGGGTACAACACCAGGTGCGTAAAATCGGCGATACCGAAGGCCGGGTGGTCAAAGATGTACCGCGTCCGACCGATCGTTTGATGACCTTATCGATGTTTTTTCAGGACTACCTGCGCAAAAACAAGAATATCCGCATGCACCTGAATTTTACGGTCGGAACCGGACTGCCCTTCGGAGTGATCGACAACAACGTAATCTTTCGCAATCCGTATCGTTTTTCACCGTATCACCGGGTTGATATCGGCTTTGGTTTTCAGTTATGGAAAGACGCCTGGCGCGAGCGGCATCCCAATCATATCCTGCGTTTTACGCGCAATACCTGGGCCAGCCTGGAAGTGTTCAACCTGCTAAAAGTCGCTAATGAAGCCTCAAATACCTGGATAAAAACCATTTATAATACCCAATATGCCATTCCAAATTACCTGACCGGCCGCCGGCTGAATTTGCGGTTGCGGATGGATTTTTAGCGTTTCGTTTTAGTTTATTGGCCAAACGCCTACCTTTGCGCCACTTTTAAGCCCGTATTCACCGGGTGACTTCGAGTCACCCGGTGAATACGGGCTTAAAAGTGCTCAAAACATTGTTTTTCCATCGTAAAATCGAAAATCACACCATGCCATATCTATTCACCTCCGAATCCGTTTCCGAAGGACACCCAGACAAAGTGGCCGACCAAATCAGTGACGCCATCCTCGACGAGTTTCTCCGCCAGGATCCGAACTCAAAAGTTGCCTGCGAAACGCTGGTGACCACCGGTCTTGTCGTAGTAGCCGGTGAGGTACGCTCGGCGGCTTACGTGGATGTGCAGGAAGCCGCCCGCAAGACGATCGAGCGAATCGGTTACACCAAGGCAGAGTATCAGTTCGACGCAAAATCATGCGGTATTCTCTCCGCTATCCACGAGCAAAGCGCGGACATTGCCCAGGGCGTAGACGTCGGTAAAAAAAGTGAAGACGAACAGGGTGCCGGCGACCAGGGTATGATGTTCGGTTATGCGACCAACGAATCGGACAATTACATGCCACTCGCGCTGGACCTTGCCCATCTGCTGCTGCGCGAACTGGCCGCTATCCGCAAGGAGGGCAAACAGATGAAATACCTGCGCCCCGATGCCAAAAGCCAGGTGACGATCGAATACACCGACAAACACGTCCCGAAAAAGATCGACGCGATCGTTATCAGTACCCAGCACGACGACTTTGATGTGGATGATAAAATGCTGGCGAAAATTGCGTCCGACGTGTTGCGCATTCTGATTCCACGGGTCAAGAAATTGGTCCCCGCCCGCGTCGCCAGACTTTTCACCAGCGATATCAAGTACTTTATTAACCCGACCGGCAAGTTCGTCATTGGCGGGCCACATGGCGATACGGGTCTGACAGGCCGTAAAATTATTGTCGATACCTACGGCGGGAAAGGTGCACACGGCGGCGGCGCCTTCTTGGGTAAAGACCCTTCTAAAGTAGACCGTTCGGCAGCCTATGCCACGCGTCACATGGCGAAAAACGTGGTAGCGGCCGGTCTTTGCGACCAGTGCCTGGTGCAGGTTGCGTATGCGATCGGCGTAGCAGAACCCGTCGGTTTGTATGTCAACACCTACGGCACCTGCAAAGTAAAAGGTCTCAGCGATGGTGAAATCGCGCAGCGTCTGTCCAAGATTTTTGACCTGCGGCCGGCGGCGATCGTGCGTCGTTTTGGGTTGAAAAATCCAATTTTTTCTGAAACGGCAGCATACGGCCACTTTGGTCGCCAGCCCGGCAAGAAAACGGTACAAATCGGCCTGAATGGTTCCACCAAAGCCACCGAAGTAGAAACATTTACCTGGGAAAAACTGGACGCGGTAGATGAGATCAAAAAAGCGTTTGCCCTGTAAGGTTTTGCTGCATCTGGAAAAATAACAAGAGCGGCCCACTGGAATTCCAGTGGGCCGCTCTTGTTATGTACCGGCGGCTGAAGCCGCCGGTATGGTTACTTCACGCGCTTGGCAGTCATTGTTTGTCCGCCCTGATTCCAGATCAGTTGATTGACCGCGCCGGCAGCATCGACTACAAAGTCGGCAGCGGCTTCTGTAACTTTCAGGAAAAAGTGTGTTGCTGTTTCCGCAAACATTTCAAACTGCGGCTGGCCGGTAGCCTGTCCAAACAGCTGCCCGTCTTTACTAGAAATCGTGAGTATAAACCCGGGTGCCAATTCATATTGGCCGGCATATTTGTCGAGTTGCGCTGCTGCTACCCGTATTTCCTGGCGGGGTTCGGGCGCGCTTTTATCCGTTTTGATTAATATTTTTTTGTCCGACGTACGGTCGCTGATTATGGCCTGGATAATCGCTTTGGTTTTGTCATCTCGTATGAAGGTCACCATAGTCAGCGCATTTTCAAAATAAAACTGATCGGGTGCATACGGCACAATTTTTAATCTACTACCTCCCGTCCGCTGCCAGTACAGCCCATTCCCTTCCAGCGTAATCACACGATCCATCTTTTTTTCATCTTGATACACGCCTATATATTCCGCTAACGCCTTAGTAGTCAACGTGATAGCCGGCGGGGTGTATGTTTTCCCGATCGCAGCCGCTGCCAACCTGGCCGCTACATCACCGGGTGAATTGAACTCGCTATTCGTCATTACGGCCACGCAAATGTCCTCTTTAGGCAAATAGATTAAATCACTGCGGAAGCCATGAATGCCGCCACTGTGTTCCACTGTCGGACTGCCTTGAATCGTGCCAATGGAAAGTCCATAACCATATTTTGTATCGGTACCATCGGGTAAAATGCAGGGCGTGATGGCTTTTTGAAAAAGATCTTTTTTCACCACTTTACCGGTATGCATTGCTTTGGTCCAGATCGCTAAATCTCCAACGGTAGAAAGAATCGAGCCGGCGGCATATGGTTGGGTCATACTCAGGTAGTTTGCGTTTTCAACACTGCCGACATCTCTTTTATAACCGGTCAATCGCTTGGGTATTACCTGGTTGTTATTGCCGCCGTAATAGGAATTTTTCATCCCCAGTGGTTTAAAAAAGTGTGCGGTCAGGTAATCGCCATAAGACTGTCCCGATACCTTTTCGATGATATAACCCAGTAAAATATAGCCCGAATTGCTGTAATTCCATTGCGTACCTGGCTCGAAATCCAGGTCCTGGTTTTTAAATAAATCGATTAATTGCATCGGCGTAAGGTCTTTGGTCTGCACTTCCGCCGTCCATTCCAGCATATCGGTGTAATTTTTAATGCCGGACGTATGCTGTAGCAATTGTTCGACCGTAATGCGTTTGCCCTGGTTCGGATAGTCGGGCACGTATTTGGTCAGGTCGTCCTGCAGGCCGAGTTTGCCTTGTTCGACCAGTTGCAAAATAGCCATCGCCGTGAACTGTTTGGTGACTGACCCGATGCGGAATACCATATCGGGTTGCATCGGCACGTTTAATTCAAGATTGGCCATGCCGAAGGCTTTTTGGTACAACACGGTGCCTTTCTGGGTAACGACGACCGCACAGCCGGGCAATTCGGGGGTAAACACTGCCTGCACAATCGGATCAAATTTGGCGGTGTAGTCCGTTTGCGCGAACGCGGCGGTACTTGAAAACAGCAATAAAAAAAGTGAAAAGGAAAATAGGTATCGCATAACAGGGATGTTTTATGGCGCAAAAAGGACTACTTAGGCAGAGATGTGCAAGAAGATTCGACGAACGACGGAGTGCTCGGGACAGAGTAGTAGTGTATCCTCTTCATAAAGAAATACAATGGCTATTCCAGTACCTTTCTGAAAAATGCTTTTTCGGTGAGCACATCTTCTCTATCGATCGCCTCTCTCAATTGCGATACGCCCATTTTATCCAGAAAATTAATTTTCAGGAGTTTCTCCGTGTAACGGATGATATTCAGGTAATTGGTGCGATGGTAACCGAGCACGTCCTTGCGCTGGATATAGTTGCGCATGGCTGTAAGGTGAGAGTCCAGCAAATCGTGTTCTTCTGTTTCGTAGTAGGTTTTAAGCAGTAAGGTTTTGGCTGCCAGATTCAGGAGCGGATCGCGGTAATTGGCGTGTTGAAGCAATTCCAGGACAGAATCGAAGTTGCGTTTGGCATATTCCAACCGGGCCAGGTTGAAACTGAACGAACTCTCGCGGTACTGTTTTTCCAACCGGTTTTTGTAAGTATTGATAAAATAACGCACCCAATCGAGTTCCCGGGTATGCAGTCCTGCCGCTACGATATTGTGGTAGGTAAACCGGGAAAGCACCCCATTTTCAAATAAATATGCTTCTTCCAGCCCTTTTTTATAGAGATCCAGCGCTTCGCGGAAATACGTCTCCTCGCCGGCATTCAGTCGCCGTACACAGTAATTGATGGCCAGAATAGACAACCCGTACATTTCCTCGGCTGAAAAGCAGGCCGACTGACCGAGTAAAAGTGCTTTGAAATTCTGAAAATGCGCTTCTTCAACCGGATGTCGCAGCATTTGGTAACAGTGCCTGTATACGGCAATGGCGGGTTGATTTTTCCATTCCGGACGATCGGCCAATGCAATTATTTCCGCTTCGCGGTCAATCGTTCCTTCCGACTGGTAAACGGATTGGTGCGCTGCCAGCAGGCAAATAAGCCGTAACTTCTGGGTCAGATACACACCATCAGCAGCGTCGGATAAAGCCCGGAGCTGCGCCGCATCGGTCGGTTTATTGGCAAATGTCAACTGGTGGTTTTCCCAGGCCAGATCGTACGTAAATTCATGGTATTGCGCATTGCGCAGCGATCCGCTTTCCAGGCTTTTCAACAGGTCTTTTTGCACTCGGCTAAACGCGTCGGGCAGCTGGCGCTTGCGATACGCCTTGGCTAGAAAAAGGCGACTTGTGCGGTCATCATCCATCAGTTCCCGTACCGTCAGGTATTGCTCCAGCAAACGGTGCAGGTAACTCATCAGGAGCCGTAATTTCTGGTCTTCCAGCGGTGCGTTGCCGAACAATTGCCTCCATACCATTGCTTTGTCGGCACCCGCCATCGTGAGCATGTAGTCGAAAAGATCGATCACATCCTGCCGTTGGTTGAAAAACGGAGCGTGTAGAAACTTTCGGATTTCCCGTACTTCTACAGGTGCAAACGAACGTATCAGTTGGTAAAGCGTACTTTTTTGCATGTGTATCCTGGCAGAAACGGGATTCTTATCTTTATGGTTTGGTTTTTATCAGCGGCAAATTTTAAAAAATACCGTATTATATTCAACAAAAAATATCTAATTAATTGATTATCAATATCAAAAATTATAAAACGACAAAAAATAAGACTACAAAATCGAAAATTTGTCTTTGACTGGGTGGTTGTACTGCCGCACTTTTGTACTGTCGAAAAAATATTGATCGAAATTACTCGCTGACCGGTCAGCCCTTTCCTTTAACTAAGAATCATCGGATGAATAAATGCTGGCATTTATCCATCCGATGGTCCATCACAAATCTAAATGCCATGACAAGTCAACAACATGTTTACCCATTTCATCAACCCTTGCATCCTGCTATCGGGCGACTGGCCTTGCTCTGTTTGCTTTTGCTATCGGGTCTTGGATTGCGGGCACAATGCAATCCTGATGTAACGCCTCCGGTGTGCCCAACCGCTAATATTACCGTGAGCTGCGAAAATTTTGACCCTTCCCTGTTGGCTTACGGAGAACCAACTGATGACTGCTGTATGCAGTCGATTGTGAAAACAGCCTCTTATGCATCGTTTAATACGGTCTGCAATTACGGCTCCATTACCCGCACCTTTCTGGCGACCGACTGTAGTGCTAATTCTGCCAGTTGCACCCAGAATATTACGGTCATTTACACACAATCGTACTTTGTCAAGTTTCCAAATGACGTTACGGTCGTAGCAGGTACACCGATCGGCCTTTTCGGACAGCCTACTTTTTACGGGGTAGATTGTGAATCTATGGCTTCATCTTATCACGATCAGGTGATATGGCTGCCTGCCGAGCAAAAGACCCAGATACTACGTACCTGGTCGATCATTAACTCGTGTGTCTATGATCCGGCGGGTGCAGTAACTGAAGTACCGAATCCGAATCCGGACGCTACTCCCGGCAGTCTGGCAAATTTGATCGGCCCGACCGTTTCTGCGAATGGCACACCGGCTCCATGGTCTCCAACGGTTGTTAAACTTACGCCCACTGACCCGGCTCCTACTAATTTTTCAACCTATTATTCGCAGAGTAACAATGGGTACTCATATATACAACACATTGAAGTTTTGTCGGCTGCGTGGGTCCAGGGAGATGTTTATGCCGATACATCGGACAATTGTGCGCGTGAAGCCGGCGAAGCACCCCTGGCAAACTGGCACGTCAAAGGCACCAGTGCTGTAACTGGTTATATTGCGGAAGCACAGACGGACAATTCCGGTCATTATCTGCTGGTATTTCCGACGGCAGATACGCTGGCATACATTGAGATAGTGACCCCCGTTAACTACGGACAGAATTGTCAATCGGTCTACACCATTTCACCAAATCCGCCGGGTACCGTCTTCGCCATCCAAGATATTCCAGTGCATTTGGAAGGCAATTGTCCGCTGTTATCCGTTGGACTTTCCACGCCACAAGTACGCCGTTGCTTGGAGAATCGTTACACGGCGCAGGTGTGCAATCTGAGCACGCAGTCCGTCTCGAATGTATCGGTGAATGTGCAACTTGACCCTTACTTTAATTTTACGACCAGTTCCATTCCGGGCATCAATACCGGTCCGAATACCTATGCCTTTCCGATCGGCACCCTGGTGCCTGGCGCTTGTACCAATTTTATCATTGATTTTATCCTGAACTGTGAAGCGCCACTAGGGGCTACGCATTGCAGCACAGCGGATGTACTACCGAATGATCTTTGCAGCACCGATTCGCTCTGGTCAGGTGGTGATGTACAATTGAGCGGCGCGTGCGATGGAGATTCGGTGCGGCTGCATATCACCAATATCGGTACGGGTGGTATGGTACAAGCCCTTGATTTCGTAGTCGTAGAAGACGTGATTATGTACCAGAACGGTACGTTCCAACTTACACCAGGCAATACAAAAGACATCACGGTACCAGCGAACGGTGCCACTTGGCGGCTGCAAACCGAAGAAGAGCCGAATCATCCATGGGGTGGCATGCCGGCAATCGCAATTGAAGGCTGTGGTGGCATCAATATTCCGGGATTGGTGACGGTATTTGCCTTGAACTCCGACAATCCGTTTACCACCACCGATTGCCAGGAAAATATCGGCTCGTTCGACCCGAATGACAAACAGGTATTTCCAAAAGGTGTTGGCGCAAATCACCTAGTCGAAGCCAATACACCACTTGAATACCTGATTCGCTTTCAAAATACCGGTACTGATACGGCTTTCACAATAGTAGTGCTGGATACGTTGTCGCAATACCTCGATGTAGCATCCTTGCGCCCGCTGGTGGCCAGTCATCCGTACGCTATGACGGTACTGGATGATCATATTCTGCAATTCCGCTTTGATAATATCCTCCTCCCAGACAGCAGCACCAATCAACTGGGTTCAAACGGCTTTGTGAAATTCCGGATTTCCCAGCAGCCAAACCTGGCCAACGGTACCCGCATCGAAAACCAGGCAGCGATCTATTTCGACTATAACGAACCGGTATTGACCAATACCACTTTCAATACCATTGGCGATCACTTTATCGTAGTCGATGTAAATCCGGAACCAGCCAACGCAGCGCTTTTGCGGATATTCCCGAATCCTGCGGCCGAAGTTGTCAACTTTGAACTGCCGGCATCGGTAGGTACAGCTTCTTTCGTATTGACCAATCAAACCGGGCAGATCATCCGGCAAGCAAACTGGAATGGTCGACAATACCGCTTCGAACGCCAGGGCGTAGCCTCCGGGCTGTATTTCTTCAAGATAAATACGACAGCCGGCCAGACCTTCTCCGGCAAAATCATATTGAAATAGCGGTTATGGATTATAAAAAACTGCCGCGCATAATTGCGCGGCAGTTTTTTTGTAGTGCAGGCAGGATATGCTAAATCTCATGCAAACCAACGCATAACCCACAACTGCTCAACAATTTTCCTCCGCTCCTAAAGCCGGAATACCCACTTCCTTAAACCCATTGGCGATCAGGTAATCGCGCCATTTTTCCTGGCGGTCGAGCGTACCGTGCACAAGCCACATTTTCTTTACCGATGCCGTCTGGTTGCGAATCATTTCCAGCATCTCCACGCGGTCGCCGTGCGCTGAAAAGGAATCCATCACTTCGATATCGGCAATGACCTTTTTATTTTGCCCTAATATAAACAGGCTTTTAGCGCCGGCCCGCAGTTGTCCGCCAGGCGTATACGGGGCGCAGTACCCTACGATTAAAAACGTATTGCGCTGGTTTTCAATATTATTCAGCAAATGGTGGCGAATGCGGCCGGCGTTCATCATGCCGGAAGCGGAAATAATAATACAGGGTTCCTTAGAGTCATTGAGTTTTTTTGATTCCTCAGTGCTGCGAACGTAGATCAGGCCGTTGAAGCCAAACGGATTGTCGTCCTCGGCCATGTAGCGATAGATATCCGCATCGAAACATTCGGGGTGTTTGATAAATATCTCCGTGGCATTTACCGCCAATGGACTGTCGATATACACTGGTATTTTCGGTAATTTCCCGGCGTGTTGCATCTGATCCAGCATATAGACAATTTCCTGGGTGCGGCCGACCGAGAAAGCCGGAATAATGAGTTTCCCCCTTTTTTCCACACAGGTATGGTATACAATATCGGCGAACCGGTTGGCTTCATTGGGTGCCGATTCATGTTCGCGGTCGCCATACGTACTTTCACAAATCAGGTAATCGAGTGCCGGCATCGGCAATGGATCACCCAGAATCGGGCGGCCCGGACGGCCAATATCCCCGGAGAAACCAAAATAGCAACTACGGCCGCCTTCCTGAATTTCTAAGGTGACATTTGCGCTGCCCAAGATATGCCCCGCATCGCGAAACAAAACCCGCACGCCGGGATGAATCTCAAACCATTGTTCGTAGTTGAAACTAACAAACTCCTCCATGGTCTGTTGCACGTTTTCTACTGTGTACAGCGGCGAAAACGCCGGCTCGTCAGAACGCTTTTTCTTATTATGGTATTCCGCGTCATTTTCCTGGATCTTGGCGCTGTCGAGCAGCATGATCGAACACAGATCACGGGTAGCGTGTGTGCTGTAAATTTTACCCCCGAAACCATCGCCCACCAGTTTAGGCACCCGGCCGGTATGATCAATGTGCGCATGGCTCAAGACCAGGCAACCAATATCCGACGGATCGAACAGCCATTTTTCATTAAATCCCTGCATCGGTGCTCCGCCGCCATCCGACACTTGTCCGTCGTCGTCGCCACCCTGGTAAAGACCGCAATCCAGTAAAATTTTAAACCCGTCGTCGAGGGTGATCAGGTGACAGGAACCGGTGACTTCGCGAGCGGCACCGCAGAATTTGATTTTCATAAGCAGTTACTGGTGATGGATGGACTGGTAAAAAAAATGCCCGTCTCGATGAAACGGGCAGAAAGTTAGGTACAATTCTTATTTTGCAGGATAAAAAAAACCTTCCTGCTGGTGACGGGAAGGTTTTTCAAAATGTGTTTTTACAAACCATTGTAGGGTACATAAATTTAGATCTTAGTTGCCATGCAAACTATTGAAAGGGCGCATTTCTTCACCCAGCCAATTGATGTTCCATTCGTCCACCTGAACGATTTTTTTTGCCTGTCGGGTCGCACTACGACGAATGTATGCGATCACAAATAAAGGCGATTTGCGCCAAAGGCGACGGAAAGTACTGATGCGATCAGCCATGATTAAAATGTTTTTGTGCTTTTGTGTCAAGCGGATTAAATAATTGATTTACAAGGATATTAACGGGGCAAATGCAAAATAAGTTTCCGCACATACCGGTTTTTTTGTTAAATAATTACAATTCCCGTGCCAACATCAAAACTATTTCGTAACCGCACCCGAACAAAAACTTAGCCGTACCTTCGCCCGCTGAAAAAACGCAAACCACGCAACTTTTACCAAACATGAGTGAAGTTTTATCCATTGTCATCCCCGCTTACAACGAGGAACGCACCATCCACCACATCCTTGATAAAGTGAAAGCAGTGGAACTGATCGGCGGGATGCAAAAAGAAATTATTATTACCAACGACTGTTCCAAAGACGATACGGAGGGGGCGATCCACCGTTATATGGCGGCCAATCCGACCTTGAATATCCAATACCAGGCCCATACTGTCAATCAGGGCAAAGGCGCCGCCCTGCATACAGGCATTCAGTTTGCATCCGGAAAATACCTCATTATTCAGGATGCCGACTTGGAATACGACCCGGCAGAGTACAATATACTGCTCCGCCCGATCTTGGATGGATATGCGGATGTGGTGTTCGGTTCGCGTTTTATGGGCGGACGGCCGCACCGGATTTTGTTTTTCTGGCACAGCATCGGCAACAAATTCCTGACCTTGGTGTCTAATGCTTTTACAAATCTGAATCTGACCGATATGGAAACGTGTTATAAAATGTTCCGCTCGGATATGATCAAAGGATTGACATTACAGGAAAAACGCTTCGGTTTCGAGCCGGAAGTGACCGCCAAGATCAGCCGGATTCCGAATGTGCGTATCTACGAAGTGGGGATCTCCTACTACGGCCGCACTTACGCGGAAGGCAAAAAAATTGGCTGGCGCGATGCATTCCGGGCAATTTACTGTATTGTGAAGTACAATGTTTTTTCAAAATAACTATGCGTACAGACGTAAATACCCTCGGTGAATTTGGGTTAATCGATCACCTGACCCGGGATTTCCCCCTACAAAATCCCTCGTCGCTCAAAGGCATCGGCGATGATGCAGCCGTGATCGACAATGGCTCGTTTTGCACTGTTGTCAGCACGGATATGCTGGTCGAAGGTATTCACTTCGACCTGGCCTACACCCCACTCAAACATCTGGGTTATAAATCAGTGGTAGTCAACCTGTCCGATATCTATGCAATGAATGCACTGCCCAAACAGATCACCGTATCCATCGCCTTATCCAACCGCTTTTCCGTCGAGGCACTGGACGATCTGTATGAAGGCATTCGTGCAGCCTGCCAGCACTACAACGTAGACCTGGTCGGCGGCGATACTACTTCTTCGCCTAAAGGGCTGATTATCAGCATTACCGCGATCGGACAAGGCGAAAAAGAACGGCTTACCTACCGCAGTGGTGCCAAAGTGGGCGACCTTATCTGTATTACCGGCGACCTGGGAGCGGCCTATCTCGGCCTGCAAATACTCGAACGGGAAAAACAGATCTGGCAGGAAAACCCGGGCCTGCAACCCGATCTGGAAAACCAGCGCTACGCCGTCGGCCGCCAACTCAAACCCGAAGCGCGGCGCGATATGATCGATACGTTCCGCAAAGTCGATTTGATCCCGACGGCCATGATCGATATCTCCGACGGACTGGCCTCCGAGATATTCCATATCTGCAAACAAAGCAAGGTGGGTGCACTGATCGAAGAAAGCGGCGTAGCCATCCACCCGGACGCGCAACTGCTGGCGCTGCAATTCAAACTCGACCCAATCACCTGCGCGCTGAACGGCGGCGAAGACTACGAGTTACTCTTCACCATTCGCCCGGAAGATGTGGAAAAAGTAAAGTTCTTGCCCGATATTTACATTGCTGGCGAAATCCTGGATCAAAAAGACGGCATTAAACTGAATACCAAAGGCGGCAATCTGCACGATCTGAAAGCGCAAGGCTGGGTGCATTTTTGAGTCGATACCGATGGGATGACACTTGCGTACAGCATTGATTTTTTACCATAATAGTGCAATATCACACTGCATTTGAAACAAAAATGGCGTTATAAATACCTGCTAATCAACATTTAAGGTACTTATAACGCCATTTTTACTGTATTCCTACGGTTAGATGTTACTGCTTTATCACCCGCACGGTCTGCTCGAAACCGTTATCCGTTTGGCAAACGCAGTAATAAATGCCGGTCGGCAGGTTGGCTATATTGAAACGCCAGGTCGAATCACCTTTTACTGTTTCGCCGGAACTACGCAATTGAATGGTCTGACCTAAAGCATTTATCAGGTAAATATCTACCGAAGCTGCTTCCGCTTGCGAAATGACGACTACCAGTTCATCCTGCACCGGATTGGGCGCGACCGTTATACTGAATGCTTGCCGGATGTCCAGCGTTCTTACTGGTGAGTACTTGAAATCGCCATTGAGATCCATTATTTTCAAGCGGAAATAATAAGTACCCGGCGCAAGATTGGGCACCTCAAAATCGTATCCGCTACTGCCTTGACTTTTTACAAAACCGGTTTTACGGAAACTATTACTGTGCTGTCCCATTTCGATCTCATACCCGTCCGTATTGATTTCGCTGGTGGTCTGCCATTGCAGATAAGCGTCATTTTTATTTTTCAGGCTAACGTCAAAACTGACCAGATCGACCGGCAGCGCGGCGGATATCGTAAAATTATTGTTAGAAATATCGAAGAAGATATTGCCAATAGATTCCACCTTGATGCGGGCCATTGTGGTCAGGGTATTGGGTAGCAATATAGGACCGGTGTAGGGCTGTCCAGTTTCAAAATAATCGTCGGAGCCACAGGTAAAGCCATAACTCATAATAGGAGACTGTTTAAAAAAGCCTTAGGGATAGGGGGGCAAAAAGGGCTACAAGTGTGGCCCTGCTTAAAATATACAATCTTTGGCCCTGTAAACAGCCGATTACGCTCCATGAAATCCGTACCGATTATTTTAATCATTGCGTACTCCATGTGTGCACTGGGTTTTAAGGGAAGTCAGCACTTATATTATGGACAGGCAGATTCAAGTTGTGTTGAACGGCGCATTTGATGCGTTGGCAAAAATGAAAAACGCGGAAGAAGCGGAGTGAAGTAGGCCTGTATATCAAAAGGTACCGCACCCCATAATAGTTACAATCTCTAAATGCCAAAAAATGACCAATCAACATAAAAACGCGGCCGCCAAAAAAGAATCAACATCTGGTACACACGCTTCGCACGACCATGCAGCAGGCGATGGGTACGATCACGATCATGGAGAAACGGAAAGTGGGTCAGGTGCAGGCACTTAAAGACAAAGGCCGGCACCTGGCATTCGTCGGCGATGGCGTGAATGATGCGCCGGTAGTCGCACTGGCCGATGCCGGTATTGCCATGGGCGGTTTAGGCAGCGACGCCACGATTGAAATCGCTGACATCGTGATTCAAAACGACCAGCCTTCCAAAATTGCGACCGATCGGGCATACTTGCCGGGCCATCTATTTCATCAATCCTCAGCGGTATTCGCACGCAACGTTGATTTCTTATCATTTGTAAAATCTACCCATTGCGATCCGGTCTATCTTTGTGAAAATTTGTCAAACGTCTATGGAAACGAAACTGGGATTGCGCGAAAACTGGCAACAATTTAGTCTGCTCGTCCTGGTGAATGCCTTCGTCGGCGGCATGGTCGGTATGGAGCGCAGCATCTTGCCACAACTGGCCGAGGTAGAATTTGGCGTGGCGGCCAAAACGGCGGTGTTATCGTTTATTGTAGCCTTCGGCATTACCAAGGCCTTGGCTAATCTTTTTACCGGAACGCTGGCGAGTCGCCTGGGACGCAAGCGACTCTTGCTGTTGGGCTGGGCACTGGGGTTGCCGGTGCCTTTCCTGCTGATATACGCACCGACTTGGGGCTGGGTCATCGGTGCCAATGTGCTGCTGGGTGCGCACCAAGGTCTGGCCTGGTCGGCTACCGTGGTCATGAAAATAGACTTGGCAGGGGAACGTGACCGGGGACTGGCGATGGGATTGAACGAGTTTGCCGGCTACTTGGCGGTTGCACTATCGGCGTTCGCAACCGGCTGGATGGCTAGCGAGTACGGGCTGCGGCCCTACCCGTTTTATCTCGGCATAGGTTTGTCGGTCACCGGTTTTCTCACCAGCTGGTGGCTGGTGCGGGACACCCACGCACACCTGGCCGCAGCAGCAGCCACCAGTTCGATTCCACGCCTAAGCCATGTTTTTTACGATACCAGTTGGCGGCATCGCAACCTGGGTTCGGTCACCGTGGCCGGACTGATCAACAATTTGAACGATGGTATGATCTGGGGCCTGCTTCCAGTATTACTGGCACAAAAAGGTTTTTCGCTGCGCGAAATAGGCGGTTTGGCGGCAGTATATCCGGCAGTTTGGGGGATTGGGCAGTTGTTCAGCGGGAGATTATCCGACCTTGTTTGCAAAAAAGACCTGGTGCTTTGGGGCATGGTAGTACAAGGAGTGGCACTGGTAGGGCTGGCACTGGCGGGTAGTTTCACTGCTTTTGCCGCACTGTTGGTGATGCTCGGTTGGGGTACGGCAATGGTATATCCCACTTTTTTGGCCGCCATTGCTGAAAATACCCATCCACTCGACCGGGCCAAAAGCCTTGGCGTATTTCGTTTCTGGCGGGACATGGGCTACGCAATCGGGGCCTTACTCACGGGCGCGTTGGCGGATGCATTCGGCATCCCTATAAGCATTGTGACGGTAGGTATATTGACCATCATGACTGGCGTATTTGCTGATTTCCGCATGCGGTGCGCGACTGCACAACCGACTATCCGGAGGTGGCTTAGTTGCTTTCTCAAACCAAAACCGGTCACCACTAAATAACGCACTGATTGTAAGAAAAAAACGGTGCTTTATACTGTCAATTTTCCCTATTAAGGTACTGGATCTGGGTTCGGGTGCCGGTAACGATTGTTTTGTCGCCCGCGCCGAGACCGGCGCGACCGGGGAGGTGATCGGAGTGGACTTTACGCCGGTGATGGTGCGCCGTGCGCGCGAAAACGCCGAAAAATTGGGCTTTCAGAATGTGGAGTTTCGCGAAGGCGATATCGAAGATCTGCCGGTCACCGACAGTTCGGTCGATATGATCGTGAGCAATTGCGTGTTGAATCTGATACCTGACAAGGCGAAAGTATTTGCCGAAATCTTCCGGGTGTTGCGGCCCGGCGCGCATTTCAGCATTTCAGACGTGGTATTGCGCGGCGAATTGCCCGATGCGCTGCGCGATGCGGCTGAGATGTATGCAGGCTGTGTGGCGGGTGCCATGCAGATGGACGAATACATTGCGAGGCAGGCTACTCAGTGCCGTCGATGCTTCGTTTATCGCTGCCAAAACCAGCTCGGACAGAGAAAAATAAAATAAGGAAAATGATGAGGTGCTCGGTCATGGATGGTTGATGGGTTGGGTAATGGGTTATAGCAGAAGACCACCGTATAACTACGGAATTGCTTTGTGCTGTAAAAATACAATTACTACTGTGACCTGCACCGGGCGTGGTGAGATTATGATCCGGATCAAATAAGCACTTGGCGCTACAGCAAATTAAAAATTTGAAAATCAATTTATTACGATTTTATTGGGATATAATACCGGCTTTTCAACATGCCAGTCAAAATAACACGACCTGCCACAGGATTCCTAAGTTGCAGACCATAAAAAAGCCCCGCCTGTTGGAACAGACGGGGCTACATAAGCGCGCTTTAATTAGGTAAAACACCTCAATCCTTCACCACGACCATTTTTTTAGACAACACGCCAAACGGTGTGGTCAACTCATAATACAGCACACCGTATAGACCGGTCAGTTCAAACATTTCGCTGTGCAGACCCGCTCCGTATTGTTTGTTGCGCAGGGCGATGACCCGACCGCCGGCATCGAAGATACGCAATTGTGCGACACAGGCTTCCGGCAGTTCAAAACTGATTTGGGTGCGGTGACTAAATGGATTCGGCTGATTTTGCAATAATTGCAGCTGCGGTATATACTGACCCGGGCTGTTCGTGCCACTTACCTCCGTCGTGCCCAGATAGTGCAACAACACCTCCGACTCTACCATATTGCTGAAAGCCAGGGCCGGCAAATGCGCGTCGTTCAATGCCAGTGCTTCGCTTAATTTACCACCACTTTGCAGCACATTGAATTTCAAACGGAATACTGGCGCCGATTCTGACAGATCAATCCCTTCCGTACCGGCCCACAAGAAATTAATCGTACCCGTCGCCTGATCGTACAGCCCAAAATTATCTTCCGACAGCGGCAGGGCCGAGTGGGTTTCAACTGCGGTCAGTTCCAGGCGTTCCGGGTCGAAGTGCAGACCAAATTGCATGGCTGTGAGGGCCTCGGCCTGACTTGCCTGGAGCGTAACTTCCAGTTCGTTGCCTGCCTGCAACGCCTGCTCGGATGCGGTCAGCACAAAAGGCGGCGCTGGGGCAAGATTGGCAGGATTAGCATTTAATGCCACCACATCGCCCACTTTAATGCCATAGAAATCTTTACCGGTTTGATTCTCACTTACGCCCGTGAACGTGGCTTTTTCCGGGAATCCCCACGGTGGGTTGGTCATCGTATGCGAGACCGGCACAAAACGCCAGGAATTGATAAACTGTGCACTTGCCGATGGATTACCGAGGATCGACAACTGGATAATGTTGGCATCTAAAGCCGAGATTACGTTATTGCTATTGACATCTGCGGCGATCAATTGATACGGATCGATAATCGGGTTGCCGTTCAAGTGTTGCTGGATGCGGAAAACGTCCTGGGCATTCACCCCATTCAATTTATTTAAATTTTTGGTCGGCGTCAGCATAAAACTGGAGCCTGGCGGCACCGTCATGGAATAGTTCCCATTGACCGGCGTGACAACGCTGCTTGTTTGATCGCCCGAGAGGGTTACGGTCACGTCTTTTACACCGCTGGTGTTATTCTGTTTCCAGATAATGCGTCCGGCAAAAGTGATTTCACATATCACCGTCACCGTAAAGGAGCAGGTAGTGCTGTTACTAGCGACATCCGTTGCCCGGAAGATATTGGTAGTAGCACCCACGGGGAAGGTGGTGCCGGACGTCAAACCGGCACTCTGGATTGTATTTACACCGGGGCAGTTATCCATGCCAATCGGGGCAACATACGCTGCGGTGGCACTGCACACACCCATTGCATTCGTCGTACTGAATACCGTCATGCTCGCAGGGCAGGTAATCGACGGTGCTTGTGTATCATTCACGGTTACGGTGAAGGAGCAGGTGGCACTGTTGTTCGCAGCATCCGTGACCCGGAAGGTATTGGTGGTTATCCCCACTGGGAAGGTATTGCCGGATGCCAGACCAGCGGTTTGTATCGTGCTTGGGTTTGGGCAGTTGTCTGTACCGACGGGCGTTGCATAAGTCGCGGTGGCACTGCACTGACCTGTTGTATTGGCTACGGCGATATTTGCCGGGCAGGTAATTGAGGGGGGCTGCACATCACCCGCAGCCACAGCAGTCGCGGTGGCCGTACATCCGCCGTATGCACTTGTAACCGTGACGGTGTAAGTGCCCAAAGTTGTAACCGTTATATCGGCAGTGGTCGCGCCATTTGACCAAAGGTAACTCGCCGCATTGCTGGTCAAATCCAAGAAAGTATTCGCACAATTATTGGTCACTGCGATGCTGGCCGTTGGCGTAGCACACGATATGCCGCCGGCGCCGCCGCCGGAAAAAGAAGCAGTTTGATATTCTGCATAAAATTCTCCGCGCAGGGTGTTACCCAGAAGCCAGGTACTGGCAGAGGCGGTCAAACCATTTTGCAGGATCGTAGCACTTGGAATATCTGCAACATTGGCGTGTGCGCTGCCGCTGGTTGCTTTGTAAAGAAACAATCGGTTGATGGCACTCAAAGGCGGCTCATTCCGCAGTACGGTAAAATGGGTGTTTATATTATCATAATCACTTTGCCGGAAGTAAAATCGCACGCCCACATTACTGCTTGGCTGGGTAGCCGGGTTTACATTCCAACTGCGCCCCATTATGACTGCACCACCCGGATTGGCAATAAAACCGGTTCCGGCCGATGCAAAATAATTATTATTGGATTCTTTCAATGACACGCCATTGGTTGGAATATTGGCACCCGTGCCGCCCAATTTTAAGGACAACAAAAGTTTGCCCTGGCAAGAACAGTAATGGGTCCAGCCATCACCGTCGGTAGCGGAGTTGCTGGCCTCATACAAGCCGGCATCTTTGGGCGTTTTGGACTCTAAAGAACAATCAAACTTGATGTTGTTGTTCCCGGCAAAATCATTCATATTCACGGGGAAGTTATCTGAATTATTAAACGTCGTATGCCGGGTGCCGTGGTAATACTGAAATTCTAAATCTGAATCGGGATCGCTGAGTTGCGCAGAAGTGCAACCATGCAAGTCCAACGCCTGTAACCATGCTAACTGGTCACTGGTGCGGAACGTATCATACCAGTACTGATGGTTGCGGAATAGGGTCTGATCCTGGAAAGCGGCGTTGAGCATAGCCGCAGTATGCAACCAGGGGCGTGGAATTCCGGCCAGGTCATATAAAAAAGACCATTTTTCTGCTTTATTTACCATCGAACTGTGCCGGTAGCCCAGCCAGTAGCGCTGTACATTATTGCTTGCTTCGACGTGCAGATAGTTCGGTGAAGGGTCAAAGGTATTATTGGGTAAAAAACCGCCCAACCCCAAGATTTCATCGGATTCTAACATTCTACCGCCATTGGCATAAATTTCAGAGAAATTAATATTGGAGAAATTTCCTTTTAGCCATTGATAAATCTCTCTGGCTCTCCAGGTGTCCCCCATGTGGTAATCATTGCGCAAGCCGGCCGTATTGGCACCTGCTACCGGATCGAGGGCCACTACATTGATGGTAGCAGCACTGCCAAAAGTAGTATTGACCAATCCATTAAATTCGCTGAATTTTGGATCGGTTTCTATGGCTTTTTTAATGCCATACAAAAACGAAGAAATGCCCACTGCCGAGCCCCTGCTATGTCCGGATATAACAATCCGGTTGTATCCTTTCAGGTTGTAACGCCTCAAAACCCGCAATACATTGGCAGCAGCCGTGTAAGAATCCTCATCTTCATAACCTGCTCCTACACTGCCGTCGTAATCCATATCGACCCCAAAGAAATAGCGATAAGTACCGCCGCCGAAGTTGTCATTTTTAAATACTTTGGCATTGGAGTAAAACGTAGTCGGGAACGGGTTGAAGGCATCAAAGCCATCGTAGCGATTAATCTCTTCTTCTTCCCGGTATTGCAGGTTGTCCTGATTGTAAGTAGTGTAGTTTTTGGTTTCCCCACCGACCCCTTTGATAAAAATCATCTGGTCGGCATTCACCTGCGTGGCAAAGCGTTGCAACTGAAACTCGAGGGATTTACCCGAACCGTTGTAGTAAATCAACAAGGTTTTGCCATCACCTGGCAAATTATCATCGGGCACTATCTGGAAAGAAGAAATCCGGTCGTTAGGTCCCCCTACATTATTCACCGTGCCTCTGAATACAATCGGATAGCCTATAAAATCGCTGTTGTTATAGGCGATTGCCTTATAGCCTGGAGCAATCAGCATGGAAGTAACGTTATCATTACCTACCCCTGTAAATAGCGCATTGGTATTGTAACTGCCTTCGCCAAAATCCTGCGCCCTGCCGGTAAGATTACCATCGGCATACAGCGTCGCTATTTTAAGCGCTGGTAGCAACTCCCACTCTAATCTTAGTCCATATTGTGCACCGTTGCCCGACCAGTTAATGTCCATAGAATTGTACCCCAAACTCATCGATGCAGGGTCAAGCGTAATGGTGGTAGAGGTGGAGGTAGGATGGTCGTCATCGTTTAAGAGGCAATTGTCATCATAGGTATTATCTCCACCGCAGGCATCTTCTTCCCAGCTGAAAATATTCATATTAAACTGAAAAGGCGCGGCGGAGGAGGTGGTTACAAAATTGCTTGGCAGCATATATCGGCCATCTCTGTCCATGCGCTGCCAGCCACAGTTTTTGTCATTGCCTACATTAATGGTCTGGGAGAAGGAAAGACCTGAATTAGTACTCACTTGGTAGCGCGGGTCAGGGTTTTCGCCAGAAAAATTACAGCCACCTCCGTCATCATTGATACGATACCAACCTATGCGCAGATTATATACATAATACGTCGGGGGGAAACCATTTTCTGCATTTGACAACCTGCCAATTGTGTTTGCCTCCGGATTCAAAATCTGTGTCGCTTCAACTTGCTTCACTTCGATTGCCTGATTCGGGTCAATATCATCGGTACCCTCCCGCGAAACATACGACACGATCGGTTTGGCGGTATTTTGCACGCTATCAAACGCTGCATTACGCGGATCAGCGATCAGTGTAAGAGCCGTATTTTGGCCCTGATCATCTACCCAACCCGTCGACGGAGGCGCCTCACTATCGCCTGTGGCACGGTAGTACTTTGGGCCTCCCGACAGATTTTTGTCGGTGTTCAGCCACCAGGTTCCATTCCCGTCATAGTTCAGATCATACTGCCCTGAATCGTGGGTGTAGCGTGGCTGTCCGAGTTTATTCAGCCCGTTAAGGACATACACACCATTAACAATCAGGTGTTCGGAACCTGAAAGGGTAAATGACCTGGCAAACCCTGCCGGTGGCGCCTGTACTCCTTGCGGAGCATTTGGAGAACCCGTAATTTGAGCCCGCACTTCAAAGGCCGAAAAGCATAGGGTCAGTAGCAAAATGTAAAGATTTTTTTTCATGTTAAAATGTCTGGATTCAAGTCGCAAATGCAACTTTTTTGAAAAAATATAATCAGCACGAAGGCAACATGCCCGCATGCTCCAGTGTGTTTTTTGCCGTCCGTGCGTAATAGGCAAAAGGAGTAAATTGACTTTGGTCAGGAGAGATGGCATTGTTGTTTTGTCCGATAAGGGGTGCAAAACGCGGTGCAAAGATGGCAGCGGGAAGCCCCTGCCGCCTATAGGTGTTACCCCTCATATATCAAGGCTGAGGGTACTTATGTGGCTACAGTTCTTACCTTCGAGGCTGCTAATTGTCTGTCGGGGCAGCCCGGTAGTATATCTTATTGAAAATGATACACCTGTTTCGCTTGTTGTTTTTACTACCGGTTGTGGCAATCCTATTTTGTTGTACCCGCCCCAAAACGGTACAGTCTGTTGTGTACCAATCCCCGCCAATCGAAACACTCGACAGCGTCGGGGCCTGGCTCGAAACCCACGGCCATTACCTCAATCCCGGGTTTCACGCTTTTTTCAAGCAGCACTTTAATATGCAGATGGAAGCCGGAAGGATCGACTCCGCGGCGCATCTGCTAGCGATTGCCGGAAAAACGGCTTGTGTACATTTCGTATTCGATACGACTTTAGTACAGACCAGCATACTCTTTATCAGTCAGTATGAAAAGCAGTTGCCCGACCGGTTCCGCACGGGCATTTACTGCAATCTCGGCGATTCCTATGCCAGTGTGGAAGACTACACGACCAGTAAGATGTACTTCTACAAGGGTATTATCGCGACCGCCGACGATTACGATACCGAACTGAATGTAGCCAGCGTCAAAAGCGGTCTGATGTACAATTTTCAGAATACCGGCAATCTGGACAGCGCGCTGCTTATCGGCTACGACGCTCTGCGGACGTTTGAAAAGTGGCAGAGTACAAGTGGAAAGATGGCCATTTACACTACCTTATCCGGTGTTTACAAATACCTGAGCGATTATGAAGCGGCTGAAAAACTGGGAGACCAGGCAATGGCTATTGCAGCACAAGCCAGGGACAGCGCCAATATGTATATTGCTTACTACGATAAAATTGCGCTGTATGATGAAATCAGCCATCCTGATCTTTTACCCTTAATTGATACCCTGTACCATTTTTACAATGCCTGGAGACCGCAGGGCGCGCATTACAGATTAGGGGCATTGAGTCTGTATGCGCTGAGGTTGGTACGAGCAGGCAACCTGCCGGAAGCGCAAAAAATATTGCGCGAAATTGCACCGCTGTATGCGGTGGTGCAGAATGTCTATTTTACGGACAACTACTTGTATGCGCTGGCGGAATATGACCTGAAATCAAAAAAAGGCATCGCCAATCCGGCACTGTACGCAGAGCAACTTCCGATGCTGAAGGAAATGCAGAATTTTAACCGGCAGATTTTATTCAATAGCCTGTTGAGTGAAAATGCCCTGCTGCATAAGGACTACAAAAATGCTTATTATTACAATCAGTCAGCGGAAGACGCCAGAGACAGCCTGCGGGAAAAGGAGATGCACGACAAGGTGAAAGAATTGGACAAAAAATACCAAACAGAAAAAAAAGAGCAGCAAATCGCCCTGCAACACAGCCAACTGGAGCAACAGCAAACGTTGATTGGTCTGCTGATCGCCAGTTTGAGCGCCTTGCTGCTAACCGCTTTGGCGGTCTACTTGTGGCAGCACCAGAAACGCGCCAAAAAGGAAGCGAACAGACAGGCGCAGTTTACCCAGCAACTTTTTGAAAATACGGAAGAAGAACGCAGCCGCATTGCCCGCGATCTGCACGACGGCGTGAGTCATGAACTGCTCACGCTCAAGCGATCCATGCAGCAACAAGGCGAACAATCAGCAGCGGAAAAAATTGATTTGATTATCAATGACATCCGTCAAATAAGTCGTAATCTGCACCCGGTGATGCTCGAAAGCATCGGCCTGCAACTCAGCCTTGAAACACTCTGTGACCAGTATATGGAACACGGTGAATTGTTTATTACCCACGACATTGCGTACAACAACGAGTTATCCAATTCCGCAGAATTGCAAGTATTCCGCATTGTGCAGGAGGCTCTCACCAATTCCATTAAATATGCCCGGGCAAATGCTGCCAAACTCAGCATATTGCAAACCAATAAAGGCAATATCCAGATCGTCATCCAGGACAACGGCAAAGGTTTCGATGTAGAACGGGCCTTGCACAGCGGAAAATCATTTGGGCTAAACAGTATGTTGCAGCGCAGCAGGGCAATCGGAGGAAAAGCCATGATAAAATCTTCGGGACAGGGTACCGTGGTGCAGGTGGACGTGCCATCGAAAATCTTGTAGATGTTAGCCCCTATATTGCTTGCGGCATGCCGGGCAAACGATTGGCAGGCTTATCTTTACCACAATATACTACACTAACCACGCATGGCAAACATCTTAATCAGCGACGACCATCCTTTTACCCTCATGGGTACGAAGGCTTATATACAGGCATTGGGCCATGATATCTGCGCATTGTGCAGCAACGGTATCACTGCCTACAACATGATTTTGCACCACCAGCCCGATATTGCACTCCTGGATATGAGCATGCCGGGCTTGAACGGGCTCGAAATCCTGGAAAAACTACTGTCGGCTCCCATCCGCACCAAAGTTATCCTGCTCACCATGCATAAGGAAATATCGGTCTTCAACCGGGCCAAGGCCCTGCGGGTCAGAGGCTACGTCTTAAAGGAATTTTCTACCGATGTGCTGGATGAGTGCATTCAGGCGGTGTTGCGCGGCGAAACCTGGTTCAGTCATCAATTGACCGAAAACCTCTACCTCGATACGGTTCCGGCGGAAGGAGACGTGCTGAACAAACTGACATTTGCCGAAAAAAAGATCGTGGAGTTAATCGGTCAGCAGCATACCACCAAAGACATTGCCGGTTTGCTTTTTATTGCCGAGAAAACGGTGGAAAATCACCGGCATAACATTATGCGCAAACTCGGGCTGCCCGCCGAAAAAAATGCCTTGCTAGTCTGGGCGGTACAGAATTCGCGAACGGTTTAAATACAAATAACGTCCAGCCATAAGATTGACCGGACGCTATTTGTATAAAACGCTGCAAAAAATTTAGCGTTCTTATTTATTTACCCTGCAACCGGCGGGATCGGCGCCGGCACCACGTTGCGTACCGGCTTGGTACTCTTCAGATACTTGAACACCGCTTCCATATCTTCCGGTTTCATGTTCACATAATTAGGCCAGGGCATCGGTGGCAACAGCATGCGGCCATTGTCTAATCCTTTGGATTTGCCCTGGGTCAGGGCTTTTTTGAATTGCTCAAATGACCAGCTGCCAATACCTGATTCGTCGGAGGTAATATTGGCGGCAAAACTGACGCCCCAGGGGCCTACGGCCGAAGTAGCATCCGCGCCAAATAGCAGCCAGCCGTTTTGCAACGCTTCTGGGACGATTCTCCCGACCGGCTGTTCGGCTGGATAACCCGATAAATGTAATTCCGGGATGACTTCCGGCCCTTGCGCGCCCATTCGTTTGGGCGAATGACAGTCCTGGCAGCCCAGGATGCCAACCAGGTACTCGCCTCTTTTTACAATGGCCGCTTCATTTTCTGCATTTCCGGCCATAACGGTGGCAGCAGGTTTGTTTTCCGTGCATTGTGTGAGCAGGACGATGCTGCAAAAAATGCTGGCCAGATGAATAGTTATCTTGTTTTTCATGACAAATTGCATGGTGAATGATGAAAGTGGGCAACCTGTGCGGGGGAACTGCCGTATGAGTACAACAGTCCCCCCAGCACCTGTTCAATAATAAATAACAACTACTCCTATTAATGAGCGAACTGAACGAAGCCACTGACCAGCGACTTATCCACCGTCAGGCGGTAGACATACATGCCGGGCGTAACTTTTTCGCCGGCACCATTCAGGCCATTCCAACGTACGGCGTACTTACCCGCGCCTTTTTTGCCTTCATTGAAACGGGCAATGCGTTTGCCGTTCAGGTCGAAAATATCGAGCACAACCGGAGCTGTTTCCGTTAACTGGTATTCGATCGTCACCTGCTGGCTAAATGGATTCGGATAGGCTTTTACCGAAGCGGCCACTACGGCTGACTCCTGTGTTGCGCTGGTCAGACTATATTTCAAAACCTGACCGAAAACCAGATCCGTTACGTACATGCCGCCTTGTCCATCGAAGGTAAAACTCGGGGCCAGGCCACTGACAGCCCCTTGTACCAGGGTGTCGCGTTGACCATTCGGAAGTATTTTGATAATGGCTGCGGTGCCGAGTTTGAAATTGAGGGTGGTATCGACCAGGCCGAATTCACCGAACTGCAACACGCACAGATTGCCGTCTTTCGGGTCGATATTCATGTCGGTAAGGCAGGTAAAACCTTCTGCATACACCGTGGCAGCGCCGGCAGCGGTCAGGTTATACACTTTGGCAGCGCCTATCACAAACGGGAAACCGGTAAGTTGGCAAACGTAAAAGGTGCCGTCCGCTTTAGCAAGCACTTTGGTGGGTACCTGATCCACTACTGGCGGACCAAACGGCAATGGATTCGGGAACGGCGCGAACGTTTTGACAATGCTAACCTGGCCGGTCGTTTTGTCCCATTTCAAAATAGAATTGGCACCGGCATCCGCTACATAAATATTGCCCGCGGCGTCCCAAGTAGCGTGAAATGGATCCGATTGTGGCATACCCTGCGCATGGACATAAGTACCAAGTTTGATGATCTGCTCCACATTGGCAAGATTCAGGGGCGTGCCTGGTGTAAAGTCGCTTTTATTAACGACTAATAAGGCTTCGGCTTTTTCGTGCGGGCTTTCTCCCACGACGACCAGTACGCGGTTATTCGGCATTTGATAGGTGCGAAATGAACCGGCCACTTCACCGGCGGCCTGGTTGTAAGTGCTTGGCAGGCCATTCATAAACAGCGTTTTATTGCCCGACGGATCAATAATGGTAATTTGACCGTCGTCGTTGCCGGTCCCGTGTTCGGTGACCCAGACATTGCCCTGCGCGTCCAGGTCTACCCCGATCAGCCCTTTATCAAAACCCTGAGCGAAAACGGTGGGCGTCTGTGCCCGGAGCTGAAAGCAGGTTGCCGAAACGGCGATGCATAGTAGAAGAAATTGTTTCATTGAAAAAAATTTATAGGGTAAGAGTGAATAGTTGGCAAAGCGATCACCTCGCCGGCCGTTCCTTATCAGGTGGCGTGTTTGTTTTCTGTCAAAAAAATTTCCTGAAAAAGGAGCGGCGGAGGCGAGTGTGACTATTGTTTCAAAACAGTTTTCGTTTCCATATAAACAGCATCGATATGTACGGTCAACCAATAGGCGCCCGCCAGCAATGCGACAGCCGGCAGGCTAAACGTGGTGGCTCCGGCAGGGTATTCGCCCAGGTCGGAGCTAGCGACAATACGCCCCTGCGCATCTTGCAAGGTGGTGCGCAGGCGACCGGCGCGCGGTAGTTTCAAACTTATATTCCAATGATCGGTAGTCGGATTGGGCGATATGTCGAGTTCTAGATCGAAGTGTCCGGCCAGCGGTGGTTGCGCCGCACTATTGGCGGTCTTTTTCTCCAGAAAAACCTTGATCAACCGGACGCTTGCCGAGGTGATGTTAACGGTATTGGCCACAAACGGGTTGGGCTGGTTATCCGGCGTGACGATGCCGCCGAGGATATAACCCAGCAGTTGATTGCCCAAAGGCAGCTGATCGTAATCCACCATACCGTTTGGCAATGTAGGGATACCCTCGGCCACCATAAATTCTGCGCTCGTACCGGTATACCAGGGTAATTCAGCCGCAAAAGCAACCTCCTGATACGTACCATCCTGCAAGCGGCTGACTCGGCTGACGGTTTTGACGAAAGGCAGGCGATTATCCTTGCGCAGGCTGTCATTTTCATCCAGCCAATAGTTGCTGATACCGCCAAAGAAAAGCGTATGTGTCTCGTTGGCCGATTGCGCCCACAACGGAATTTTGGCGCAGTGGTAATTCGCTAAAAACTGGTTGAATCCATTAACCGGAGCGTGACCGGATGGTCGTATCTCCACAATATTGAGAAAGGGTGCCAGCGAAATGCCCGGCTGAAAAACGCCCGAAAAAGCGGTAAGACCCAGTTCGCCATTGGCGAATACTTGCGGCGTCAGGTTGTAATCGCGGCGATGCAAATTGAGCTCGTCCACCACCTTGCTTTTATGAATCACCTGCCGCTGTGCGCCTCCGGAACTGAGGGTGAATTTTCGGATGGCACTGGAATAAAACTGGGTCGGATTAGCGGAATTAGCCGAGTACACGCCATCAAAACGATGCCCCCCGACCAGATAAAAAGTATCGGCCAGTTGCTGCAATTGTCCGCCGGTAACCGCGAAAAAAGTATCGCGGATTTGTTGAAAATATGCCTTCATTTCACCGCCATTGGTCACGGCATTCATCAACCCCGGCACATCGATCAGCGTCAGATAAGGATACGTAATGTGGTTTTGAGCGGCCTCGCTACGGCCATAACCACCGACAAAAAGCAGTGTCGCCCCCTCCTGTAAAAATTCCATATTCGCACTGTAGAGCTGTTCCTGCAAAGTATCCGGCAGTTCGCTCAAGGCGCGCTGCCATACCACGCCCGATTCAGGTGCCACCACATAAATTTGCTGGTTGGCCGCACTCGTGCCAAACGCATTAAATTTCTGGTGCATACCATCCCGGCGACCGCCAAGGATGAGCCATTTGCCCGCATGGGTCGCAGCGGCAAAAGAATGCAGACCCGGCAAGCCCGGTATAGAGACCGTATCTAAGGTAAGATCGAAGTTACTCAGACTCTGGGTAGCAACAGGTCCGGCCAGACAAAATAGCAAGAAGATGGATACAATGATTTTCATAACACATTCGCTGTCAAGTTATTGACGGGGCAAAAGTGCAGTCAGAACCGATCGCATACGGTATCTTTTAGTTTCAATAAGGTATCCTGTAGTTACATTTTTTGCAAACGTAACTTGTCGTTACAAAAAGGTGGACCATGGTTACAGTATTGTTGCATCGCTTGTATCCTGCTGCGTAGCAGCACGCAGGTTATGTTAGGCGATTTGGCTCGGAGGCACTCCAAATTTCTCCTTGAATGCCCTGGAAAAATATTTTTCACTGCCAAAGCCCACCCTGGACGCTATCTCATACACCAAGCCCTCGCGATTTTTGAGCATAGACATAGCGCGCTCCAGCCGGTAATCGCGCACAAAATCGGTGACATTGTGATCGGTGATGGCTTTTAATTTGCGGTGGAGCTGTACGCGGCTCACGAACATTTTTTGCGCCAGGTCTTCTACGCCGATCGTTTCGTCCGACAGGTATTGTTCGACGATCAGGGTAAAACGGTGCAGGAATTCCCGGTCCCGTAGGCTGAGAATTGCGGTTTCGTCGGGCGTACGCACCACTGGCGAAATCTGTCCATATCGCCGCCGCAGGCAGCGGCGGATATCCACCAGATTTTGCATCCGCGCCAGCAGTTCTTCGCTGTTGAAAGGTTTGGTCAGATAATCATCCGCGCCAATGCGCAAGCCTTTTAATTTGGCATCGGTGGTCGATTTGGCGGTAAGCAGTATAATGGGAATGTGCGAAGTCAATTCATTGGTTTTCAACGCATCGCAAACGGCATACCCATCTTTGTTCGGCATCATTACATCGGAAATAACCAGATCAGGCAACAATTCCACGGCTTTTTCAACCCCCTCCTCGCCGTTGGAGGCTTCTACTACCTGCCAGGCATGGGCAATACAGGCTTTTACAAAAGACCGCAGTTCCGCATTATCTTCGATCAATAAAACGCTGGGCAATTCAGCCGTGTGCTGCAACTGGATGGCTGCTACAATCCGCTCATCAGGCTGGGTGATGATTGGATCAGCCGATACCCTTCCTTCGCCGATGCTGGTTACCATTGGCAGCAAAAAAGTGAACGTGGCACCCTGGCCGGCCACGCTTTGCACCGTGATGCTTCCACCCATCAATTCAGCCAGTTCTTTACTGAGCGCCAGCCCGATACCCGTGCCTTCGCCAGCCCGCGTATGGGAACTATCGACCTGGTAGAACCGGTCGAACACCTTGTCCAGCGCATCGGCGGGAATGCCGATACCCGTATCACTGACCGTAATGACTAAGGTATCCGGGGAGGCGGGCAGACAAGCAACGGTGACTTCTCCGGCAGCGGGTGTAAATTTTAAAGCGTTGGAGATCAGATTATTAAGCACTAATTCAACCTTAACCGGATCAAAGAGAAGCGGTTCCGGAAAAGTGGGCATTTTTAAACTAAATTGAATGTCGCGTCGTGCTGCCAATGGCTTAAAAGACTGGAAAACGCTGCGCAGGTACGCTGCAAAATCACCCCGCCGCAAGTCCAGTCCCATGCTGCCGCTTTCCAGCTTGGCCATATCCATCAATTGATTTACCAGCGACAGCAACCGGTGGCTGCTAGTCTCGATATAACGAGCATTTTCAATAATCTCAGGGTCTTTCGTTTTGGCCAGAATGCGGCGGGCGGGTTCGACAATCAACGAAAGCGGGGTGCGGAATTCATGGGTGATATTGCTGAAAAAGTTGGTTTTGGTTTGCTCCATCGTTTTTACGCGCTCGGTTTCGCGCTGTTCATACACCAGTTGTTCGCGCTCTTTTAATCGACTTATCTGAAACTGATACGCCCACCAAACCGCCCAGGCGAACAACAATATGTATGATAAGTAAGCCAGATTGGAGCGATACCAGGGAGGATGAACAATTACCACAATGGCGTGATCCGCGTCTTTCCAGACCCCTTCGCCATTACTACCCTGTACCCGGAATTCGTATCGCCCCGGGGCAAGATGGGTGAAGTGTGCAAAGCGGATATTTTCCGTCTCGACCCAGTCTGCATCCAGCCCTACCAATCGGTAGCGATAGCGATTTTGCGCTGGATCAGTGAAATCCAGGGCCGCAAACTCAAAGGAAAGGTTGTTTTGCGCATACGTCAGGTGCAATTCCTCCAGGTACTCTACCGGTGTGGGCAAAGAGTCCCCTTTCAGGACTGCTTCGATCGGCTGATGATTGATTTCAATACCGACCATAAAAACGGGTGGCGGGATCGTATCACGGCGCAGCGCTCCCGGGAAAAAGTGGTTCAAACCATTCACGCCACCGAACATCAGTTCGCCGCTCGCGGCTTTAAAAAATGCCTGGGTGTTAAACTCGTTGTCTTGCAATCCCTTGGTGGCCGTAAACGTAGTAATTTCATAGGACGGCGGCGTAGTAGCGCGTGGGATGATTTTCGCCAACCCCCTGTTGGTACTGCACCACAGACTGACCGCAGCGGTAGCAGGAGGCTCGTTTCCGGGCAATATGCCGTAAATGACTTTATCGGACAAGCCATCGGCAGTTGTAATGTGCTGGCATTGGCCGCTACGCAGGTCGAGCCGGTTGATACCACCGCCTTTCGTACCGATCCAAAGCACATCGCCCGGATGGGCCGGATCAGGCAACAGGCAGGCGATTACATTGTTATTCAATCCATTCGGATTTTTAGGGTCGGCTTTCAACAATTCAAAACTAAAAGAAGTCCCGTTGGGAATACATTTAACCAGTCCTTGCTGTGTGCCGATCCATAAAATCCCGTTGCCATCTTCCGCCAGGGCAAAAGCACGCACGGTATTGACTTTTTCCCCAAAAAGAGCTGCATAATTGTAATAGTCGAAATTGCCCGTCTCTGGATTAAAGCGGATCAACTGGCAATTGAGTCCGGTGATCCAGAAATGTCCGTTGGGACTGCGCAACAATCTGGCATATATATAGGAGTCATAGTCGAACGGATACGCTTGTGATTCGCCGGTTTGGGGATTTTCACGCCACAACGATGCCTTTCCATTGTCCTCATTCCCCCTGCCAAGCAGCCAGATCAAACCCTGCGGATCGATACACATGTCCAGCACACGCTTGGATTTTTCCGCAAACGCCCGGGTAGTTCCAATCTGCCCACTCACCGGATCATAGGGAAATACCTCGTTTACTACTTTGCAGTAGTACTTACCCTGGTTGTCGCACCACACCCCCCAGATGCTCGTGCCGGCCGCACCGGCATGAAACGATTGTTTCCGGGGGTTGAATTTTCGCAGTCCATATCCCTGCGTCCCGATCCAGACATTCCCATTGCGATCGGTTTTCACCGTCGTAATATTTTCATCCAATACCCAGTCCGGTTTTGAGAAGTCGGGTATTTCGCCTGGAGAAAGCAACCATAACTGATGATTGAATCCCAGCCAGAACGTTCCATCTGGGCCGGCAACACTCCTGATCCAGATATTTTTTGCCCTGTCAGGAAAATTAAAAACCGTAGCCTTTCCCTGGTGAAACAGTGTGAAACGCAAATCGCTCGAAACCCAAAAATTCTGCGCATTGCCCGAATCGCCACCCGCTGTTTGCGCCGGTACCGGTGTGATAATATTTTTTTCCGCCTCGACTAAATAGATCCTTTCACTGGAATACACCCAGATCGCTTCATCGGGTTGCCGCGCGATCGCCCGCAACTCACTTGCTTGCAGATTGTCTATTGCGTGAAATCTGTCCGCTGGAAACAGGGTCACCGTGGCCAATTGGCTTAGTTCAGGTTCAGCCGGCAATTTACCTTGCCATGCCTTTGGCAAGACAATGTGTACCAGTCCACTGCTGGCTTGCAGCATATACATGCTTCCATCAGCGGCCTCGGTCATAGCGGTGACTTCAAAATAACCCGAGTTACCAGTATGGTTAAAATTCAAGGCGAAATGATGAAACTGCCCGGTCTGCCGGTCATATACGTCTACCCCTTTACTCTCAGTGCCTACCCACAGCCAGCCCCGGCTGTCTTCGAACAGGTTGGTTACCGTGTTTTCAGCGAGCGAAAGTGGATCAAACGGATCATTGGAAAAGACCTTGAAGTTGTAGCCATCATACCGGTTGAGCCCATCTTTGGTAGCCACCCAGAGAAAGCCATCGCGGGTCTGTAAAACATCGAAAATCATGCCCTGCGAAAGGCCATTTTCAATAGTAATGCGCTCAAATACATTCGGTTGCGCAAATACTAAAACAGTTCTAAAAAACAAAAATGTATAAAACGTAAAGAAAAATCTCATTCGTAGACTATTTGCCGCTACCAAGGTAAGCACGCTAATAGAAAATCGCCTTCTTTTTACAGCGCGTAGGTCAATGTTATGCCCTGCGCAAATGCCACCTTGCCGAGTAACAGGAGTACGATTAATAATTGTAGTGTTTTTTCATCGTACGTCCTATTTAATCTAGTATGCGCAAAGGCTTGTTTTTATATCCTATAGTATTAGTATTACATTTTTTAAAATTACTAATGCTAGCAATGCGGGCCGCCCTATTACAAGCAGGCCGTTTTACAGTGTCACCTGTAAAACGGCCTGCATATATGCTTTTTTCGCTAAAAATGCTGCGAAAACACGCTCCCCGAGAATCCAGGAAGCTAGTTGCATCATTCCTTCACGACCACCATTTTCTTCGACAATACGCCAAACGGCGTAGTCAGGTCGTAGTACAATACCCCAGACACCTGCTCGATCTCAAATACTTCACTGTGTTTGCCGGCCGCATACTGTTTATTTTGCAATGCGACCACACGACCACTGGCATCGAAAATGCGCAATTGCGCCGTGCAGGCTGCCGGCAGTTCGAAACCGATCTGTGTACGGTCACTGAACGGATTGGGCTGGTTTTGCAGCAGTTGCAAGCGCGGTTGCCCGGCACCCGGATTACTGGTACCGCTCACGCCGAGGAAGTGTAAGACCACATTCGACTCCGCCAGATTGCCTTTGTAGGCACGGGCTGGCAGTTCGTCTTCGTTCAGGTACAGTAAATCGCTCAGTTGAGCGCCGCTGGTCAGTGCCTGGAAAGTCAGGCGGAAAACCGGTGCCGCTTCCGGCACATCAGTTTTTAGGCCGGCGGCCCACAACATATTGATAGCGCCATCATCGACGCCCTGAAGTCCAAAATTGCTGTCGGACAATGGTAAAGCCGTCAGCGATTGCACTTCCATCAATTTCAGGCTAGACGGATCGAAATGCAGTCCGAACTGGAATGCTGCGAGATCGTCGGTTTGACCGGCCTGGAAATCTACAGACAGTGCTTCGCCTGCTTGCAACACGCGGTCCGAAGCGGTCAGTACAAAGGCCGGTTCTGCATTCACATTGGCTGGATTGGCGGAAATAGGTACTACATCGCCAATTTTGATGCCGTAAAAACCGACATTAGCGGATTTCCCCGGTGTATTGACAATTGAAATGCTTTCCGGGAAGCCCCATGGTGGATTGGGCAGTACGTATGTTTTCGGTACAAAACGCCAGGATTTGATGAACTGCGCCAGTGCCTGCGGATTACCGAGGATCGACAATTGGATAATATTGGCATCGAAGGTGGTGATCACGTTGTTATTGTCCACGTCGGCCGCAATCAGTTTGTACGGATCGGCGATCGGGATCGGGTTAGTAGCCGCATGCTGAATGATGCGCCAGACGTCCTGTGCATTGACGCCGTTCAGTTTATTGATATTTTTACTGGGCGTAACCACGAAGTTGGCTCCGCCCATCAGCGTCAGGGAATAATTGCCATTCACATCGGTGATGCTCGAGCCGCTGGCATCGCCCGTTACAGTGACCACTGCGCTTTTCACGCCGGTTGTTTTATCGTCCGACCACAGAATAGAACCGCTGATACAAGGATTGACGCGCACCGTAAAACTACAGAACGCCATCTGGCCGGCACCATCCGTCACCTTGTAGATCACGTTGGTGAACCCGCTGTTGAAGGTCTGTCCACTGATTTGTCCGTTGCCGCTGAGCGTCGTAGCGCCAGTGGTGGTGTAGGACAATAATGGATTGGGACAGTTGTCACTGAAAGTGGCCGTCAGATTATTCACCACTGATGTGCAGGCTACCGCATCCGTCGGCGTAACCGTCGGACCAGTCGGGCAGGAGATCATAGGATTAGTATAACTGCAATTCAGGTTGATTTGATAAGGACCGGTTGCGCCCCCAAATCCATCCAGATATACATAATAGGTGGCATTTTTGACGCTGCAAAATTCGTATCGCGAAAGAAACGTTTCGACATCATTATCATCATTGCCACCTACGCAACTAAGATTACCGCACGAACCGGTATATACATTGATCTGCGTGTCAAAATAACCGCTCACGCCTACAGTAGACAGGACCATTACATCGCCGGTGCCCACAAATTTGAACCAAACCCCTTCGACATTGCTGCTGGTTGCACAATTAGACGGTGCATCATCGGCCGTGGCAAATTCCGTATTGCCGGTACTGCTGCTACCGCAGGTAAGCGTGCGAGCGCCGGGACACAGGTCGTTGTCGGGCCGTGGAATGACCTGGTACGAAGCCGTACCATCCCCCGGACTAGCCGTTGTTGCGCCGTCGCTGCCAGATTGGGACAGGCGCATTGCATCAACGTAGCTGCCGCCACCGCCGCCGCCGCCAGTGGTACCGCCTTTACCGCCGCCGGAATAACCGCCGCCGCCGCCGCCGACGTCACTGCTCGAGCCGCCGCTGCCATAGCCATAGCCACCGTTTTTCCAGTCGGTGAAAGCCGTGCAACCTTCACTGGTTCCGCCGGGACTGCCGGTATCGGCTGCCCGGTGCCCTTCACCGGCTTCATTTGAAAAAAATCCGAAGGAAGAAGTGAGACCTACACACGTCACGCCGTCGCCGTCTGATAAGTAACCGCCACCGCCGCCACCGGCCAGCTCGTTGCCGCCGCCGCCATTGCCGTTGGTACCGCCACCGCCGGAAGCGATATCACCGCCACCGCCGTCGCCGTTCGAGGCGTAATTGCCGCCCCCACCCTCGGACTGATCTGTGCAAATTCCGGAAACGATACCCCGGTAAGCACCGCCGCCCGCACCAGCAATGGTCAGCGGCGTAAAACTCGGCGCACCGGGTGCTTTAAATAAAATACCCGTACCGCCGCCGCCGCCGCCGGTCTCCCAGCCGAGGAACGTATTGCCAGTGTTGCCGGTTGCGCCTGCGCCGCCAATGATAAAGCGAATAATACTGCCGGGTGGAATTTTTCCCGGTCCCATGCCAACGGCAAAAGTTGCACGCACGGTTGCGCCTGCGCCCCCATCCCCATAACAGGTATTGTCGATCGCGCAGCAATCCGCATACCGGATTTGTGCCTTGCCACCATCGCCGCCCTTGAGATTCAGGATAATACGGGCAGCATTGCCCGGTACGGTAAAGTCCTGGTACGAGCCGGAATAAGCAACACTGTATGCCGTATTGTCGACCGTCAGATTGGGCTGCGCCAAAGCCACCCCGGCCAGGCACAAGAAAAATAAACAGCTGTATAATACAGGCTGTAGTGCCCGCAAGCGTGCAGTAAGAAAAAATGTTCGCATAATAATATTTTGGATAAGTGAAGAAATCAACTACGGGGAGTAGGGATCATCTAAAACAGATTATGATTTACTTTCTAAACGGATCAGTAAGCATAACAAAGATACTACGCCCGGCGGGTTAATGGGCAGGGTATTGCTGATTTAGTTAAAAAAAGTGGGAAAATGCCGTTGGGGTGGCAGTGTGTGGGGGGAGGGTACGTTTCAATCCTTCTTCTACTGGATTTGGTAAGCGAACCGGACTTTATCGTCGGCGGATCGTTTGACGGGTATGGTTTCAATCCTTCTTCTACTGGATTTGGTAAGCGAACCGCCTTCGCCTGACGTGGCGGTTGATGAATTACCCGTTTCAATCCTTCTTCTACTGGATTTGGTAAGCGAACCCGCAAATGCCGCGGCTGTAGCGCAAATCAATGCCGGTTTCAATCCTTCTTCTACTGGATTTGGTAAGCGAACTCGGGTTGCATTGCCGCTGCTTGGAATCGTGTCGAAAGTTTCAATCCTTCTTCTACTGGATTTGGTAAGCGAACACCCGTCGCCGCTGTTTGGATCAGACGATATTATTCGTTTCAATCCTTCTTCTACTGGATTTGGTAAGCGAACAACTGCAACGGTTAGGAGTGGCACGTTCTTACCGGAGTTTCAATCCTTCTTCTACTGGATTTGGTAAGCGAACCAGCAACGGGGACCTGGCAAAAAACAAACAGTAATTGTTTCAATCCTTCTTCTACTGGATTTGGTAAGCGAACTTCTGATGGAACAGGGCAAAACCTACGGTGATTCTATGTTTCAATCCTTCTTCTACTGGATTTGGTAAGCGAACACGGAAAACCGGTTAATCGCCGCTTCCAGATTCCTATGTTTCAATCCTTCTTCTACTGGATTTGGTAAGCGAACTGTCCAGTTCTGTCGCGCCATGCTGGGCGTAGAATTGGTTTCAATCCTTCTTCTACTGGATTTGGTAAGCGAACATGCAATGAAAATAGCAACGGGTTTACAAGTAGTACGTTTCAATCCTTCTTCTACTGGATTTGGTAAGCGAACGCCGAAAATTGAAGACCGGTATCCGGGTCGGTTACGGGTTTCAATCCTTCTTCTACTGGATTTGGTAAGCGAACAGACCCGGCCGTAATAATTGCGGACGCGGTTGGATGGTTTCAATCCTTCTTCTACTGGATTTGGTAAGCGAACGATTGCAAGTAAAACCAGCAACCAGCCAAATAACGCGTTTCAATCCTTCTTCTACTGGATTTGGTAAGCGAACCGTCATATCGGCCTTGTTCGATGGTGTTGTGCGTGGGTTTCAATCCTTCTTCTACTGGATTTGGTAAGCGAACGGAGCGGAGTGATTTCGAACAGCGTGCCGAGGTCGAGTTTCAATCCTTCTTCTACTGGATTTGGTAAGCGAACGATGTCTCCCCCATCAACTAAGGTTCTTGATTCCAAGTTTCAATCCTTCTTCTACTGGATTTGGTAAGCGAACAATTCTTCTGGCGGCATATTTCCCCCAGACCAAAAAAAGTTTCAATCCTTCTTCTACTGGATTTGGTAAGCGAACCGTTTGCGGTTTTAATCGAATCCGCAGACTGGTTGCCGTTTCAATCCTTCTTCTACTGGATTTGGTAAGCGAACATTAATACCCGGCATGCTACTTGTTTGATTGCACAGTTTCAATCCTTCTTCTACTGGATTTGGTAAGCGAACACAGTGGCATTCCGGATGCGGCGCAGATATGTCCCATGTTTCAATCCTTCTTCTACTGGATTTGGTAAGCGAACTTCGAACTATTGGCCGCAACTGGCCAAATGGTAGATGGGTTTCAATCCTTCTTCTACTGGATTTGGTAAGCGAACCCATCTCCGCACTCGTAAAAGTCCGGGATACTGGGGGTTTCAATCCTTCTTCTACTGGATTTGGTAAGCGAACCTACTGATCCGGTAATCATTA
>JBBRDQ010000020.1:0-39954 GCA_038203695.1 Chitinophagales bacterium | reverse complement strand
TGATTTTTGATTTCCGATTGGGGAATGTTGATTGTTGATGTTTTGGCGTGTGCCGGGCATTTACTGAATGGTTTGTTTGCCGTTCGGGTGTTTAGCGATGATCGTATTGATGGCAGCCGTTTTTGCATTCGTGCGACATCTCAAGCGTAGTCGGCCACTTTCGACCCGGTAATGCAGTTGCGGTTTGGCGCCATTGATTGTTACTTCGATCTCGATGTCCTGTTTTCCGGGGATGGACGGGATGGGTATGGCAATGTGGAACTGGTTTGGTGAAAGGATATGGTTTCAAGCATTCCGTACCGGCGGTTGACTACCCATGCGCGCACTTGTTATACCAGTTTTTTAAGGTGTTAAAAATCAATACTTTAAGTCAGTAAAACACCTAAAAAAATGTCCGGATCTGAACGTGGGTCGTTCGGGTCCGGACAGGTGGATATGGCTTTTTGTTTGAAAGCACCTTTTAAAGCAGTTCCGCTACTTCCTTTATCACCTCTGTCCAAACTCCGTCGTTTTTGGGGTTGTCGCCAATGATTTTATCTTTTCGCGCCAGTGCTTACATCTTTCGAAGGAAGTTCCGGAGCAGTCGCATAGCCAAAACGACCTTAAGTTTGATTTCCTGAGTAGTTTACATTGTCAAAGCTTCCTGAATTTTTTGCGCAATAACGGGATCATCCAGATAACCACCAATACCATGATGATTGGAGGTAAGATTATTCACATCATTTTTGTTCTCAATAGATGGCCTTACATTAAAAAATTCTTGATTAAGAGGTCGTAACGCCACTATATCCCGGCTATCAAAAGCATTAAACCATCCATTTTGAACGCATTTTGGCATTTCTACTCCTACATTTTTTCGTATGCCTGAAATACCAAGCGGCGAGCCAAGTGTAATAAACTTTTTTACGTTCAGACTAGGATTGTTCTTTAAAATTAAATAGGCTACAACACTTCCCAAAGAATGGCCAACTACAACGCATGGCTCTTGGTCAAAACTTTTTAATACATGGTCATTGATACCTTTTTGGATCTTGTTCATAATCAAATACATAAAAACATCTTTTGTAAAGGCTCCAATTGCCAAGTTTGAAGCGACAGAACTTTTATCCAAAAATTTTAATAGTTTGTGTAAAGCAGGCCAATCCTCTTTACCTCTTCGCGCATTCTGAATTTCATTAAATTCAATTCTTTCTTCTTTTGTTAAGGGGCTTTTTTCAGCAATTTCTTTCAAAAAATCTTCATAAAATTCATTTTTCACTGATTCCGGTACAGGATCGTCGCTTCTTCGCGCTTCAACTTTAATTTTGGGTGCTTCAACCTCATACATGAGATTAATTAGCAACTTACCATAATAAGGAAATTCGATTTTAAGGTTTTCTGACATGGTCAATTTGGCTATACCAAGTCCTTTAGTCCATGCATCTATCCATTCTTGTTTGAGTTTAAGTTCTTCATATTCTTGTTGAGCCCTGCCATGAATAAAAATTAGTTTCATATTTCAAGTTTTAAATTGTTTTTATAAAGAATAAAATGAGATTTATTTGCTCCGGATATTACGGCTTGTGCACGTCCAGATTTATAGGCTTGCTCAAAATCAAGATCAGAGCCCATTAATTTAAAGTAAAAACCAACACTGAAAGCAATGGCAAAAACATCTTCAATTGCGGCTGTTGTACATACGACATAAGAAATGTGTTTGGATATTGCCAGTGCTTGATCTTCGGAATAACAGGCATTTAATATTACAGCATTTATATCAATCCCTTCTTCCTTAAAATATTCAAATAGCACATCCAAACTTGTAGGCGAGATCATAGTTAATCCATTTTTATCCTCGTTCTGAACAATGATACCGCCATGCTCACCCGCTTCGCCATGTCCCGAAAAATGAAGAATCTGCGGTTTTACAGTTTCCGTAAATTCTTTAAACTGAATATTATCTACAGCTCTTTGAACTATTAAATTAAATTGATCTTGCTTACTCTGGAGTTTTTCTGCGATCCGCGAATGTTCTTTGTCCAGATTCAGTTTAGTTGTTCCAGAAGGGTTGGCTGTGAGCATTAGAATTTTAACAGGGCCATTTTCTTTTGGCTTTTTTGCATCTTTGCCAAGAATAGTTTGCTGAGAGTCAGCACCAGACGGCGCTTCCGCATGATTGGGTAATTGGTCAATCAGTGTATTTAAAGAATTTGTTATTTGTGCCATAAATACCTTGGCTTCTCTAGAATCAAGAACTGATTGATTAATCTCTCGCTCTAAACGAGCAAATCTTGCACTGAGTTGAATGGCATCATTGTTAAGACGCTGATCATGTTCGTTAGTCCAATTATAAAGTGTTGCAATAGCAACCTTCTCGTTGGCATTCAAAACTAGCGACTTTAAATATTCTTTCAAAGAATTACTTACCATATTGTTAACTGTTGAATAGTTTTTTAACTTTTTTCAAAATCAAATTTCTTTCCATCTTTAAAAAGCACAAAGTGTTCTTCCTTCGCACCCTCGAGACATGCGCGAGTTTTACCTTTATCGAACGCCTTTATAAAATCAAATTTTGTTGAACTTGACAGTTCTGAGTAAAAGCCCTTGCTAAAAGCGATAGAGTGTTCGTCAATAACCGCTACTGTAACTCCAATAACAAAAGGAACATATTGTGCGATTATTTCGGCTTGTTCATCTGTATAACAGGCATTAAGTATGACTGATTTGAAAACGATCTCATATCTTTTATAATATTGAAAAAGCGAATCTAAGGATCCCAGCGTTATGAGATCAGGTTTATTTTTATCATCGTTTTGTACAATAATACCTGTTCCTATTTCATCTCCACCATAACCATGACCTGAAAAGTGTAGTATATCTGGCCTTATTTCTTCAGGGAACTTCATAAATTCTGATTTGTTAACAGACGGACGCAATGTAACAGTTATATTCTTTCGACCTTCTAATTCTTTTAATATTGCAGAATGTTCCTCTTTAATTTTAAGATTTATCGTACTAGCAGGATTAGCTGTTAACATCAATATCGAAAGATTTGGGCTTGTTCCTGCTAGCATTGCTTTTTCTAAAACACTGGATTTAAGTGGAGAGATGGGCTTTTTAAATTCACGCCTATCTTCATATTTTAGTGCTAACTCCATGTTAGTATCGGCATGACTTTCAGTTATCGGAACACTACCACCCGATTTCACATCTTTCAATATCAAAGGCTCTCCCGCGCTCAAATGCTCAAATACCAGTAAATCGCCCAGTAATTGCAGCAATTCGACCTCTTCCAGCGATTTATCACACTCCACCGTACGACGACCTTTTTCAAAACGGTTTTTCAGGTTTTCCAAGTCAAAAAAGTGCTGCTTGTTCTTTTTTGACTTGCATCCCGCACAAGGGCAGGGTACAATTTCAAAAGCCCGGATGCCCTTATATTCGGCGTGCAGGTCGCGAAAGGTTTTGAGTATGGAGGTCAGCAGTCCTTTTCGGTTGTGGCCCTGCACCTGGACGGCGAAGGTATCGCGGCCCTGCGATTTGGTCTTGACTACTTCGGCCAGCGCATCCGGCCAGCGCAATACTACACCATTGCGCCAAACCAGCGTGCGCCCCTGGTCAATATCAGTATGCCGCTGCACGATGAACTGCGTCAGCAATGCCTTGGGCAAAAACTCGTACTCGATCAACAGTTGCAGAGACTCGCCCTCTGGCATTTCCCAGCCCGGCGGCGGGGCAGGTGGTAACAATGGCGGCGTGACGTATTCCTTTTTATTGGACAGCGGATAAGCCAATTCAAAGTACTGCATTAATTCGAGCAGTTGAGGGCACATGTCCCGATAGGCTTCGTTCGACCAGATACGGCGCAGATCGGCCCAATCGAAAAAACCTTTTTTATCTTCTGCTACGATACGGTCTTCGAGCACGCGATAGACCGCGTCGGTCGCCCATTCGTTTTTCAGGATGACATATTGTTGCAGCAATGGACTTTGCTGGTAGTGGAGGCATACGCCCACTTTGTGCAGGATACCACTCAGGATCAAGGCGCTTTCCCGTTCTGGCAGGTCATTGTCGCGGCAAATACGTTGGTATTCGGTCCAAGAGATAAAGTTCTCGTCGCGGCGGCGTTCCAATTCCTGCCGGATGGCCGCCCAGTTTTTGGGGTATTCCTGCGCTGTATGCGGAAGGCGTTGGGCAAATAAACGAATGTCTTTTTCCAAAGCCGCTACTCCATCTTGGGTAAGCAAGTTGACTAAATGCACTTCTTTTACCAGCGCAGGAAAGCGTTTTTTCCAATGTTCTTCATCAAAAACACCGTAACCCATGCCGGCGCGGAACTCATTAAGGGCGATTAGCAGCGGACTGCCTGCGCCGAACAATTGGGCAGTTTGCAGCCAATCATCATAATCGGTTCCCGCATTGCCGCTATCGGCCACTAGAACATACACGGCACCTTCGGTATAAAAAAACTGGTGGAGCGGTTTGTACTTGTCCTGCCCCGCAAAATCCCAGATATGCAGTTTAAAGCGACCTTCTGTCACCTCGAACTCGTATTCGCCAATGATAATGTCTACGCCTTGGGTGCGATTGGCTTCTTTGGGCAGGGGCTTGCCGAGTAAGCGATTGGCAAGAGAGGTTTTACCCGCCCTGCCGTCGCCGAGCAGGATAAGTTTGGCTTCGAGCAGCGGTGTTACACCGGCTTTATCTTTCTGACGAAAATATTCGAGGATCGCTGCATTACCTTGCTGAACGATCTCGACCGGCGGATTGACTAACGGATTATCTTTTACATTGATTTCCCAATCATTTGTATTATAACGTTCTTTCCAGACCACCTGCAGCCCTTTTTCCTGAAAAAAGTATTGCAAGGGCAACAGGTCGGTCAATTGGTTGTTGCTCAAGTCAATTTTCCTTAATCCGGGGAGAGCAGACAAAAAAGACCCGTCGCTGATTTGATTGGAACTAAGATCAAGACTCGTCAGACCCGTAAGGGGCGACAAAAAAGACCCGTCGCTGATCCCCCAATTTCCACCCCCCAACACCAATTTTCTCAGCCTTGCCGGAAAATAATTTGACTGTGGCGTAGCAAGTTGATTGTCACTGCCTGTATTTCGACTATATACTCGTTCTTGTTGCTCCCAATCCCACCACGCATTTGACAAAATCAAGGTGTCCAACCAGTCCAGGTCGGAGAGGTCGGGCATCTCGGTCAGACCGCAGCGCCCGAGGTCTAAGTAACCGGTGCGGGTTTGGCGTTCGTGTTCAATGATTTGTTGGGCTAAGGCCGTCATGGTAAAATATTTTTGACCAAACGCCCCTACTAAGATTCGAGGCGTTTGTATCCGGATATGATTACCAGGCAAACCTATTGTTTTATTGGTTAAAGCGCATGAATACTGGTTGAATTAATTTGCACCTACTCACTCCGCAGCGACTGCACCGGATTGGCCAGCGCCGCTTTCACACTCTGCACACCCACGGTCAGCAGTGAAATTCCCACCGCCGCAGCACCTGCCAGCGCAAACATCCACCACTGCAAATCAACACGATAGGCAAAATCGGCGAGCCATTGCCGCATGCAATACCAGGCTACCGGACAGGCCACCACAATCGCGATCAACACCAGTTTCAGAAAATCGCCGGCCAACAATCCCGTGATACCGGCCACCGAAGCGCCGAGCACTTTGCGGATGCCAATCTCTTTGGTGCGCTGAACCGCTACAAAGGTGGCCAGTCCGAACAGTCCGAGACAGGAAATGAAAATAGTGATGCCGGCAAACAGGTTGAAGAGCAGGGACGCGCGTTGTTCGCTGCGGTACATTTTGTCAAAATCTTCGTCCAGAAAGGTGTATTCAAACGGGCGTTGCGGAAGCCATTCTTTCCAGACCGCTGCTACGGCGGCCAGTGCCTGGACACTTTGGCCCGGTTGGGTTTTAACAAAAAAATTGCCGCGCCAACCCTCGGAATTGTAAATCACCAGCGGGGTAATGGCCTCATGCAGCGATAAAAAATGGAAATCGCGGACGATCCCGATCACTTGTCCCTCGTGTTGGTGAAACCCGAAACGCTGTCCGAGCCAGGGTTGGGGCAAACCCAGTTTCCGGGCAGCCGTTTCATTCAGAATGACGTTGTCAACGTCGCTCGTTTTATCCTTTTCAAACCAGCGGCCTTCCGCCAGTTGCAGGCCAAACAGGTCCGCAAAGTGTTCATCGGCAGAGAGTTGCGCTACGGTTGGCGTGGCGTCTTCGGGCAGGCCGTTGAATTTTACCGAACCGCTGTGCGTACTTTTGATATGGACCGGCGAGTCGTTGGCGCGACTTATTGCGGCAATGGCCGACGATTGCTGTAAATGCTGTTCGATGGCCTTGACCATACTTTCACCGCGTTCTTTACCCTGCGCGTAATAATCCGAAAAGCCGACGGTAAAGCCGAATACCTGGGCGCGGTCGTACCCCATGGCGGTATGCTCGATAAAAGAGCGCTGCCGGCCAATCACAATGGTGCAAATCAGCAGCGCCACGGAAATTGAAAATTGTAGCACCACCAGACTCTGCCGAAAAAAAGCGCGCATACCGCTCTTTTTGCCTTGTCCGCGCAACGCCAGCATGGGCTGAAAGCCCGCCAGCAGCAGCGCCGGATAAATGCCCGCTAATAGTACCGTTCCAGCCAGGGTGCCGCCCGTAAGCAGCCACGGCAAGGGACTTTTCCAGTCCAGTTGGAACGTATGACCGGCCACTTCGCTGAACCAGGGCAAGGCAGTATGTACGACTACCAGCGCCAGCAGTGCGGCCAATCCGGCCAGCAACAGCGATTCCTGAAGAAATTGCCGGAAAATGCTGGCCTTGCTGGCACCGACGATTTTGCGAATGCCAACCTCGCGGGCACGGGTTTGGGCGCGGGCCGTGGTGAGACTGACGTAATTGATGGCCGCCATGACCAGCACCAGCAAACCGATCAGCCCGAATGACCAGATCGATTGCAGGCTTCCTTTTTCAAAAACATCGCCTTCTACGCTGGTATCGAAATGTGTATCAGCCAATGGAACCAGCAGTATGCTGACTTTGGGGTCTTGTTTGGCGGTTTGCAATGCCTGGGTCAATTGTGTAGCGATCACGTCTGTTTTTGCATCGGGGCGTAGTTCCAGAAAGGTGATGTAATTAAAATTGCTCCAGCGCTCATCGTTTTTGCGGTTATCGCTCTGGCGCAGAAATGCCTCCATGGGCAATAAAATATTTTGCCGGAAACTCGATTCCGGGCGCGAATCCCGTAGTACCGCATGCACCGCATAATCCATAGAATCGATCCTTACTACACTACCCAGCGCACTGTGATCGCCGAAAATTTTGTGCGCCAGGCTTTCCGTCAGGATAATATCATTGGGCCGGTCGCCGAATCCGGCAGCACTGCCTTCGACAAAATTGTAATCGAAGGTCTCAAACCATCTGGGACCTATATAGCCCATTTTTTCTTCCAGGAACGTTTCCGGTCCATGCCGTAGGACTGCTTTCAGGTGATCGGCCTGCAATAACTGGGTGCCGGATACAATACCAGGGATTTGTTCACACAGTTCAAGGACTTTCAATGGCGTCTGGCCCCAGTGCCACGTTTCGGTATCACTTATTTTAAGGTCGGTTTTAACCCGCCACAGATTGTCGGCCCGGCGATGGTAGCGATCGAAACGCAGTTCATTTTGCACCCATAAGGCGATAAGCATAGCGGCAGCCATGCCGATAGTAAGCCCAGAAAGGTTGAGTACCGTGTACAGGCGATTGCGGAGCAGATTGCGGATGATGGGCATCCATTTCAGGTTCGACATAATATTTTCGTTATAAGTACTTGATTGGTAGTAAAGTATAGATAAAGACCAAGCAGACTTACTCGCTCCGCAAACTCTTCACCGGATTAGCCAGCGCCGCTTTCACCGATTGAAAACCCACCGTCAAAAACGCAATCACGATCGCTGCGCCACCCGCTGCCGCAAACATCCACCAGGGCACATCGACCCGATAGGCAAAACCCGCCAGCCATTTTTGCATGAAATACCAGGCGACCGGGCAGGCAATAACGATGGCAATGGCGACCAGTTTCAAAAAATCCTTCGCCAGTAAACCCGTAATGCCGGCCACCGAAGCGCCCAGGACTTTGCGGATACCGATTTCCTTGGTGCGTTGTTCGGCGGTAAAAGCGGCCAGTGCAAATAAACCGAGGCATCCGATCAGTAAGGCCAGCAGCGTGAAAACGACCAGTATCATGCTGGTTTTTGCCTCAGTCCGGTACAGTGCGGCGAATGAAGCATCCAGGAAATCATATTCGAAAGGTGTGCCCGGCACGGTCGCTTTCCAGAGGGCTTCCGTCTTGGCAATGGCGGTTTTTTCCGAACCTGCCTGTAGCCGGATCGCCATATAAGAACCCCAGGTCTGGTAGGTTTTGGACGACTCATGGAACAGCGCCATCGGTTCGATCGGCATTTTGAGCGAGCCGGCATGGAAATCACGCATAACGCCGATGACCTGAAAGCGCTGGTTGCCATTGCCGGGATACTGCATCCATTGGCCGAGCGGGTGTTCCCAGCCAATGGCTTTGACGGCTGTTTCATTCAAAATAACGGACGCCGAATCGTTGGTGGAATTGGGCAGGAAATTGCGGCCTTCCAACAGATCGATCCCGAGCGTGGGTACGAAATCAGCGTCGGTGAGGAAGGAAGAAATGGGCAGATTGTGTACGACAGCGTGGGACTGTGATCCTTGTTCCGGTTCGTAAAAATCGCCAAAACTGCCCAAAGACGGCAAGAAAGTCGAGTGGGTTGCGTCGATCGCTTCCGGCATTTGCAGCAATTGCCGGCGAAATGTTTCCCGGGCATAAGGATTTTCCAGATGCCGGACATTCGGGATGACCAGTACGTTTTCACGCTGCAAACCCGGCGCTTGCTTTCTGGCATAATCCAGTTGGCGGTACACTACCCACGAACCGAGCATCAGCGCAATAGAAACGGAAAACTGAAATACGACCAATGCACTGCGAACACCGGGATGCCCACCTTTGGTCGAACCGACCGGCGCTTTGAACACCTCGGCCGTTTTAAATCGCGATAAATAAAATGCTGGGTAGAGTCCGCCGAGCACCGCCGTCAGCAAGGGCAGTAGCGCCACCAAGCCGATAATTTTGGGTGCAAATACATCGGCCGCCGTAAATTCCAGTGCCGCAAACCGGTTAAAAAACGGTAAAACTGCCATCACAATAACGGTCGCGAACCAGAATGCCACAAAACTCAGCACCAGCGATTCTGTCAGAAACTGGCCGATCAAAGCGCCGCGCTGCGAACCCAGGGCTTTGCGCACGCCCACTTCCCGCGCCCGTTTCATGGACCGGGCGGTCGACAAATTCATAAAATTTACGCAGGCCAGCAGCAGGATCAATAAGCCGATCAGGCTAAAAACTTGCACCTGTTGCGCATCGCCAAGCGTGAGCAGGCGCGAGGCGATTAAGGGCATATCCGTTAAATGCAAGGACTCCAGCGGGAGCAGGCGGATATCGTAACGATCCCCTCTTTTAAGTTGTTCGTCAAAATTTTGCCCGATCCTTTCGTAGGCTGCCGGCGCATACGTGCGCACCATCGCTGGAAATTTCGCCTCCAAGGCCGCCAGACTTTCGGTCGACGGCGTGGTGCGCAGCAAGGCCCAGGTATCTACCTGCATCCACACCCAACTCCAGGCAAACCGGTCGACCACTTTATAATCGGCCATGGGCAACAGGAAATCGAACTGCATCGTGGATGTAGATGGCAGGTTCTTTACCACACCGGTCACCGTAAAAGGCCGGTCGTTGACGATCAGCGTCTGCCCTATGGCGGACGAGCCACCAAAATATTTTTGCGCCATTTGCTCGGTCAAAGCCAGGCTACCGGGTCGATCCAGCGCCGACGCATTTGCGCCGGCAACCATCGGAAAGTCGAATATTTCCAGCAAAGCCGTATCGGCCGCCATTGCGCCCTCTTCGTTAAAAATCAACGGTGCATGGCCGGGCCAGTCGCGCCGCACCACGACGCTACCCAAAGAAAAAGTACGTGCCGTGGTTTCAATTTCGGGAAAATCAGCGGCCAGCCGCGGACCGATTGGCGGCGGTGTATTGGTCGTGCGGCCTTCCTCATTGCCCATTTTCAGATCGAGTGCCACCGCACAGATCCGATCCGCATGCGGCAAAAACCGGTCATAACTCCTTTCATGTACGACGTACAACCCAATGAGCCAGCACGCTGCGAGTCCGATGGCCAGACCACTCACATTGACGAAAGAGAAAAATGCGTTGCGGCGAAAATTTCTGACGGCAAATTTCAGATAGGACATAGGGAAAAGTTATGGGTTATGAGTTATCTAGATGCAAGTGCAATTATTTGACTATCAATACCTTAATCCCAACGGGGCATCATTCCAAGCGAATAGTAGGTTATTCCCCCCGCAACACTACCGCCGCATTCATCCGCAAGGTCTGCCAGAGTTTCAGGCCGATCGTCGCAGCAGCCACCGCCAGTACGCCGAGTGTACTCCAGACCAGCGCAGCAGGTTGCACGCCGATATTAATCTTGAAAATACTGTTCATCAGCAACGTAGCCAGGAAACGGCCGCCGACACAGCCCAGTACCACAGCAAAACCGAAAATCCAGCCGTAACTTTTATTGAGCACCCAGGCTACCTGACCTGCCGAGGCGCCCAGCACCCGGCGGACCGCCACTTCCCGCATCCGTCGCAACACATTGAGCGACACCAGCGAGAACAAGCCCGTAATCGTCAATAGAATAGCGACGCCCGCAAATACCATCATACTGTTGGCAATATTATCGGATGCTTCGATGGCTTCCCGCAACATCTCATTCTGGTAACCGACATTGAAAGGTGTATAAGGAAACAATTGTTTCCAGGTAGTTTCAATGGCCGCCATGACCTGCGGTTGCTGTACGGTGCCGGCCGTTTTTATAATGCAACGCCGCCAGTCACGCATAGGAACGGGATGCAGAACGGCTGGGCCAATAGGCATAAAAGGCGTATTGGTCATGAAATCGGATACCACGCCCGCAATACGCACCTGCTGTTTATTATAGGTAATTTCTTGTCCGATTACTTTCTCAGGACCGCCGTATTGGCGGGCAAAGGTTTGATTGACAATTACTTCCGCAGAAGCAGTCGTGTCGCCGGCCGGAGCAGCCCAGGTACCTTGGGCCAGTCGCATGCCCATTACTGCCGGGAAATCATTGCCCACATCGTACAGGCTGGCCTCTTGGCCTTCGCCCTGCCAGTTGAATTCGATGGTATTGTAGCCAAACCCGGGCAAGTGTTGCGAACCGGCCGTGGCCACTACGCCCGGAATAGGCTGCACGGCATCGTTGAACCGCCGGTAATCCGAGGCATTGGGCAAAAACGCTTGTAAAATAGGCTGATAATCAAACCCGATATCGGCCCGGCGATTAAATTCCGCATTGCGCGCAAAACTCATGCCCGTCACCACTGCAATCAAGGAAATAGTCACCTGCATGCCCATCATCAGGCGACTGAACAGGTTGCTGCCACCGAATAATACCCCACCCCGAAAAATACTCGACGGGCGAAATGACGAGATATAAAATGCCGGATAACTACCGGCAATCAGCGTCGTAACCAGCACACTACCAAAGATATAGGCCAACAAATCCGGGTCCGCATAATTTACCTGCAGATCGGTAAATTTCCAGGTCGCATTGAACCAGTCGCAGATTGGGTAGGCCAGCACCATACCCAGAACGGCAGCCAACGTGACCACGACCAGGCTTTCACCCAGTAATTGCCGCATGAGTTGGAAACGCGTACCGCCCATCACTTTGCGCACACCCATTTCGCGCAGGCGACGGTTGCAGACGGCGATGGTCATATTGGCAAAATTGAGTGCTGCGGTAAGCAACAGCAGGATCGCCATGACCAGATTGCCCCACACAGCGGACGGTGGAATACCCGGCCAGAGGCTATTGCTGCGCAGCAGTCGGCTGGACATGGCGAGATCGCGCAGCGGAGTGAGCCGGTAGCCGCTCAGCGTCCAGTCCGGGCGGGCAGTGTTGCGTGGCGCGACATATTGTTGCAGCCCGGCAGTGACAGCAGGGACGTCGGCGGTGCTTTTCAATTTCAGGAATACAGCATCTACCCACCATTTCCAGTCGGTATAATCAATGCGTTTATTGCCGTCCAACTGGTTGTCGAGGTGGGTGATAAAACGAAAACGGATGCTCGAATTGAGGGGGATTTTTTTCACCACACCACCCACCGTGAGCGGCATGCGCTGGTCGGTATCGGCGTAAAAAAGCAAGGTTTGCCCGATAGGATTTTCCGTGCCAAAGTATTTTTGCGCTACCGCTTCATCGATCACGACCTGATTGTGATCACGCAGATCAGCCCGGCCGGCAACTACTTCAAAATCAAAGAATTGAAAGAAATTATCGTCGGCGAAATGCATGGGTTCATTGAACACCGCATCGCCGCGTTTGACCACCGTACCGCGCGAATCATAGCGACATTGATCGGTCACGCCGGCTAATTGCGCGGCTGCCAGCGGACCGAGTGCAGACGGGCAGACACCATATGGTTCGCCATTCGAGGCTTTGATAATTTCAGTCCGTACGATGCGATCTGCGTCGCGATGCCAATGGTCGTAGGTGTTGGCGAACTGGTAATTCAGGTACGATAAAATGCAGAAGCCGAGCGCAAAACCGAGTCCCAGCACATTGATGAGCAGGTAGCGACCGTTGCGGCGCAAGTGCCGGAGTGTCAGGGTGAGATAGTTTTGTAACATGGCGATCGGCTTGTTTTAATTGTTTTATGAAGCGGCAAGAGAAAAAGCAAGTGACTACCTGCGCTTTTACTTGCATCACTCGCTGCGCAGGGATTTAACCGGATTGATGAGTGCTGCTTTAATCGCTTGAAAACCAACCGTTAGCAACGCCACACAAATCGTAATCCCGGCGGTAAAAACAAAAATACCGCCGTTGAAACCGACCTGATATGGATAATCATGCAGCCATTGCCGGGTGGCATACCAGGCTATCGGAAAAGAAAATACGAAAGAAAGACTGACCAGTTTCAGGAAATCCATCGACAACATCTGCACGATATTGGCCACCGGTGCGCCCAGCGTTTTACGGATGCCGATCTCTTTGGTGCGCTTTTGCGCCGCTAAAGTGGCCAGCCCGAACAAACCGATACAGGAAATAAAAATAGTCAGCAGCGCGCCAAAAAGCATGATTTGTTGCCATTTTGCTTCCGATTCGTAACTTTTGACATTGGCTACATCCTTGAATTCGTAACTGTATGGACTGTAGGGAAAAATACTTTTAAAGGTCGCTTCGATATGTGCCAGGCTGGCCGTTTCGGAATTGGGTTTGATTTTCAGGTAGACCACACCGTACCCATTGTCTTTTTTCATAGTAAATACCTGGGGTCCGATCTTGTGCGTCAGGTCTGCAAAATGATAGTCCTTTACGACGCCTACGACCGTGTAGATGGCCTTGTCGTACCAAAAATTAACCGTCTGCCCGATCGGCTCGCGCCAGCCCGCTTCTTGCACGAAGGACTCGTTGACCAATACCGAATGACTGGAATCTGCCGGAAAATCCGGGGAGAAATTACGGCCCTGCAACAGCGGAATTTTGAATAACGGCAGGAAATTTTCATCAATAGTTTCGTAGTTGAAAGCGATTTGGGTTTCGCCATTTATTTTGGCGACCGTGCCCCAATTGCCGCCATTTTTGGGTGCCACGCTGATAATGTTATCGCTTTTCAACAATTCATCTTTTAATACCTGCACTTTCTCTTTGCGCAAACTCCTGTTTTCCACCAGCACGACATTCCTGTCATCATAACCCAGGTCTTTGTGCGTCAGGTAATTGAATTGGGAAAAAACGGTAAGGGTAGCAATAATCAGGAACGAAGCCAGCGCAAATTGCAGGACCACCAAACCCTTTTGCAGGTAGTTTTTACCCGAAAAATTGAAACGGCCATACAGCGTCTTGACCGGACTAAAACCGGACATAATCAGTGCAGGATAAAATCCGGCCAGGAAACCGGTCAACAGGAAAATGCCCGCATACCCCGCCACCAGTTTCCAGTCCAGTAAATAAGAGAGGGCCAGGGCTTTATTGGCCACCCGGTTGAATGCCGGCAAGGTCAATTGCACAATCCCAAAAGCCAGCGCGAAAGCCAGCGCATTGAGCGTAAATGATTCACCTAAAAACTGGAGAATCAATTGTTTGCGATCGCCGCCCACCACTTTTCGGACGCCGATTTCCTTGGCCCGTTTCAGCGAACGTGCGATAGTCAGATTGATAAAATTGATACAGGCGATTAGTAAAATAAACAGTGCGATCCCCAGCAAAATGTAGGAAAACATCGGTTTGCTGCTGTCTTTCAAGCCATTGTTCGCTGCATATTCCGTGCTCAGGTGCATATCCATCAGCGGCTGCAGGCGATAAGTAGCCGACTCGGTGATGTCGTATTTTGCCGCCATCGACTTGATGGTTGCTGCGGCGTCCGATTCGTACACCTGCTTCATTTTGGCTTCCACCGCCTTGATATCCGCCTTTGACGAAACGACCACGAAGGTGTTCAAAAAGAAATTAAACCAGTTTTCATTATTGGCAAATTCGTCGTTCGCGATGGTTAAGGGCAGCAGAAAATCGAACTTGATCGAAGAGTTTTGCGGGCATTTTTTAGCGACGCCGGTAATCACGTACGGTTCGAACGCATCCTTATTTTTGAAATCCAGCGTTTTACCCAGCACTTCTTTGGTGCCGAAAAACGTCTCGGCCATGTCTTCCGAAATGACCACGGCATTGGGTTGTTGCAACGCCGTATTCGGATCGCCGCTCAGCAGTGGAAAAGTAAAGACCGCAAAGAAATTGGGGTCTGTTTCGAGCATTTCATACCCTTTCACTTCGGTAGTCCGGCGTATGTCGTGGAAATCGGATTGCATGCGCACAAAAGCCGGCATTTCCGGGATTTTTTCCGCGAATTTCGGTCCTGGGAAAAAACCCGTATTGCCATCACCGTGTGTCAAACTGCCGTCCGGATTATGCCATTCGTTCACGATCCGGTAAACGTTGGGATTGTTGACATGAAACCGGTCGTAGCTCACTTCATCTTTTGTGTAGAGATAAATAAGCATACAGCCCGCCAGCCCGATGGAAAGACCGACGATATTGATAAAGGAATACACCTTGTTTTTGGCGAGATTACGCAAGGCGATTTTGAAATAGTTCTGAATCATGGCTGCTTATCAATGATGAATGATGCGTTATAAATGATGAACGACTTTACTCGCTGCGCAGCGACTTCACCGGATTGGCCAGGGCGGCCCTTATCGCTTGTCCGCTCACCGTCAAAAAGGCAATCAAAACCGCGATCGCGCCGGCAGCGATGAACATCCACCATTGCATATCAATGCGGTAGGCAAAATCTTTGAGCCACTGTTGCATAAAATACCAGGCGATCGGCACGGCCAGGACGATAGACAATACGACCAGTTTCATGAAATCTTTCGCCAACAGGCCGGTGATCCCGGCGATCGAAGCACCCAGCACTTTGCGGATGCCGATCTCTTTGGTCCGTTGTTCGGTAGTAAAAGCCGCCAGCCCAAACAAACCCAGGCAGGAAACGAGAATCGACAGCAGTGCAAATACGCTGGCGATCTTACCGATACGCTGTTCTGCCTCATACATTTTGGCGAACGACTCGTCGAGAAAACGATACGAGAAAGGCTGCTCGGGCGAAAGCGCTTTCCAGTTTTTCTCCAGCGCAGCGATGACCGGCGCGGTCTCCGCACCTTCGTAGCGGAAACAGGCAAAATTCCTGGAATCATCCAGTTTGAAACACAAAGCACCAATGTTATCGTGCATCGTTGAAAAATGGAAATCCTTCACGACACCTACGACATGCAGCACCAGAAAATCTTCCGGGCGGGGAATACCACCCAGGTTTTTATTGAGGTAATAAATGGGCTTATCCACCGCATCCTTGCCGAAGCCAAACAACCGCGCTGCCGTTTCATTGATAATCAGGCCGCTACTGTCGGTGGTGCGCTTCGGATCGAACGCCCGGCCCTGGACTATTTCCATGCCCATGGTGGTGAAATAATCGCTGTCGATTGTCCAGCGCTGCATGGAAACAACGTCTTCTTTGCTGAAAGCAGGCTTTTTGGAAAATGGATAGTCGGTGCGATTGGACGGCACAGGCAGAAAACTGGAGACCGTAGCGCTTTTTACACCTGGTTCGCGCAGCATTTCCTGCTTCAGCGTGTACACTTTATCGCCCAGCGAATAGGCGTCGTCAAGGATCAGCACCTGATTTTTTTCGTAGCCCAATTTTTTATGCTGGATATAATTTAATTGTCTAAAAACCAGCATAGTAGCAATGATCAGCGCCACCGAAACCGTGAACTGAAACACTACCAGCACACTGCGGAAACGGCCACCTTTACCCACTCCGGTCGCCTGCCCTTTCAGCACACGCAGCGAGTTGAAAGCCGACAGGAAAAAGGCCGGGTAACTACCGGCTAATAAAGACACCACCAGCGTACCGCCAGCCAGCGCCGACCAGAATGCCGGACTACGCCAAGGCATCGCCAGATCGCGGCCAGTCAGGTCGCGGTACCAAGGCATGGCCATTGCCGCTATTGCCACCGCTAGTAATACCGCAAAGGCGGAAATGACCAGCGATTCGCTCAAAAACTGACCGATCAGTGCCGAACGACGACTGCCCAGCACTTTGCGCATCCCTACTTCTCTGGCCCGCCCGGCCGAACGGGCCGTCGAAAGATTCATAAAATTGATACAGGCGATCAGCAGAATAAACGCGGCAATGGCGCTGAAAATCCACACGTAACGAATGCTGCCGTTGGGCGCGAGTTCGATCGCATAATCGGAATATAGGTGAATATCGGTAAGATGCTGTAAACTGTACTGGGCATAATTGCCACTTTTTTCGATCTCCTCCATAGAAGTGCCCATCGCATCTCGGGCCGTGATACTGATTTTTGCCCTTGATAAAGCGGCAAATTTTTTATTAAAAGCATCCATATCCGTACCCTTGCGCAGCAGCAGATAGGACTGGAAATTATTATTCGAAGCCCAGAACGGCGGATCGGCTTTTATTTCCTCGTTGCCATTCATCGACAGCAGCAAATGGGTTTGAAAATGCGAATTCACCGGCATATCCTCATACACCGCGGTTACCTGCCGGCGCTCTTCATTGCCCATAATCAGAATTTGCCCCATCGCTCTTTCCGGTGTGGAAAAATACTTTTCCGCCCGGCTGCGCGACAGCACTACTGCATCGGGTTGGGTGAGACAATGCACGGCGTCGCCTTGCAGTATTTTCAACGGAAACAGTTCAAAAAAACTGCTGTCCACCAGCAGCACATCTTCCTCCCGCATATTGGGCTGGCCGGCAGCATCGCGTTTTACGAGAAAACTGCCATATTGCCGGAAACGGCACCAGGCTTGTACTTCCGGCAGTTCCCGCCCAGCATCGGGTGCCATAACCGAGGACACGACCGCCATGTGGTATTGCGTACCGCCGAAATTGATGTCAGACACGGCACGTACGATCCGATCCGCATTGGGATTCCAGCGGTCATACGTGAGTTCGTGCGATACATAGAGCAGGATCAGCAGACACGCCGCGACCCCGAGCGACAAGCCGAAGATGTTCAGACCGGAATAAAGCCGGTTTTTGCGGAGGTTGCGGAAGGCGAGTTTCAGATAATTGCTTAACATGGCGTTTGTAATGATACATGATGAATAATATTTGCGCAGGCGTCTTATTCGCTTTTCAGCGATTGTACCGGATTGGCCAAGGCCGCTTTCACCGATTGAAAACCGACGGTCAAAAATGCCACCAGTATCGCCACCGCTCCCGTGAGCGCAAACATCCACCATTGCAATTGGATGCTGTAAGCGAAATCGGCCAGCCATTTTTGCATGCTCCAGTAGGCCAGCGGCGAAGCGATGAGAAAAGCGACCAGCACCAGGGTCAGAAAGTCCTTAGCCAGCAGCGCAGTAACACTGCGTACAGACGCGCCCAACACCTTGCGGATACCAATCTCTTTGGTGCGCTGCTCCACCGTAAACGCCGATAAACCAAACAGACCCAGGCAGGAGATCAGCAGCGCAATCAGTCCGAATGCCTTAAATAATTGGGACGTACGCTGATCTTTGCGGTACATCTTATCGAAAGACTGGTCCATGAAGGTGTAATCAAAAGGATAAGTCGAATCGAAGCGTTTCCAGAGCGATTCGGCGGCGGCAATGGCTTTACTGGCATCTTTACCCGTCGTTTTCACACAAATGACGCCATGCCACTCCGGATTTGCAAAAAAGATGGCCGGTTTGATGGTCTCGTGCAAAGAAGCAAAATGGAAATCTTTCACCACGCCAATGATGGTTCCTTCGGTTTGCCACAGCGTAAATCGTTTGCCGACAGGATCGCCCACATTCATTTGAGCGGCAGCCGTTTCATTGATAATAAAAGACGTGGAATCTGCTTTGGTACCGGTAAAAGTGTTGCCGGATACCAGATTCAATTTAAAAAAGGCGAGGTAATCGGGTGCAATGGCCAAAGGTGAAACAATCATATTGTTGTCATCCGTTTTCCCTTCCCATTTGGTATCGCCCGTTGTGCTTGGGGATTGCAGAATGCTGCCGGAAGCACTGGTCACATTTACTACGCCCGGGCTGTTTTTGAGCTCTTGCACGATGGCCTCGCGATTTTTGTACGTAAGTTCGCTTAGGTCAATCTGAAACACATTTTCGCGGTCGTATCCCAGATTTTTGGTCTGGATGTAGTTCATTTGCCGATTGATGACGAACATGGCCAGCAGCAAAGCCGATGAGCACACGAATTGCAATACAACCAGCCCTTTGCGCAGGTTTGCCTGACTATCTTTGCCGGCCGTAAGTTGCCCTTTCATTACCCGCAGGGGATTGAAGGCAGACAAAACAAGCGCCGGATATACAGCCGATAGCAGCAACGCCACGCCCAGGACGCCCGCCATGAGGAGGGGAATACGTCCATCTGACCAGTCTATGCGCAGTTTTTTATCGGCAATTTCATTGCAATAGGGCAATAAAATATAAGTTAATGCCAAGGCTAAAGCGGAAGAAACAATGAAAACCAGGCTGGATTCGACTAAAAATTGCCAGATCAACTGGCTCCGTTTGGCGCCGATCGCCTTGCGCATGCCCACTTCCCGGGCGCGTCTGGTGGCTTTGGCAGTAGCCAGATTGATATAGTTGATACAGGCGATCAGCAAAATAAACAACGCTGCAATGCCCATGATCCGTACCATTTGAGCGCCGGCATCGCTGCCGTCTGCATCGTATAAGTGAATTTGGTCAAAGGGCTGCAGGGTGTAAAATGAACCTGGATCGTACTGATTATGGGCGTGCTGCAAGACATCTAATTTGTGTTGTACCGCCGCCACATTTGCGCCGGTACGCAGCCGATAATAGGTCGCGTTGTTATAGTTACCCCAATCTTCTTCGCGGCTCTTCCACATTTCATTGGCCTGAAATTTTGCTTTGAGGTATTCGTAGGGCCGGATATAATCGTACTGAAACATGGTATTGCCCGGAAAATCGCGAATAATGGCACTCACTACCGTCAGGTCTTTGTCAATTTGTAAAACCTGCCCCAATATGGATGCAAGACTGGCCGATTTACCAAAGTACTTGCGGGCAAATGACTCGGTCAGCACTACGGTATTGATGTCGCCAAAGGGCTGGCCAGGATTGCCCACCAACAGATCGGTACGGAATACCTGAAAAAAGGAAGTATCCGCAAATACACCGCGTTTTTCGACATTGCCTGTTTCGTCGTGCCGGATCAATGGCGCACCTGCATTGACTATCCGAACGGCTTTTTCCACTTCCGGGATTTCGCGCAGCGCGTACGCAGCGTGTGGCGCAGGGCAACTTTCCCATACCTGTATTTCATTACCCGCTTTGAAATTGGCATTTTCTCGGTAAATCTGCGCTACCTGCGGGTGAAAGTGATCAAAGGAAAGTTCGTCTTTCACCCACAGCAGTATCAACAAGCCTGTAGCCAATCCGATGGATAAACCCACAATATTGAGGGCCGTAAAAAACCGGTTTTTAGCAAGACTCCGCAGGGCAACTTTAAAATAGTTGGAAAACATCTTTGAAAATTTATGGGTTATGAGTTATGCGAATTATAAATTTAATTCATTGATTATCAATTTATTAAACCCGCCCAAGTCCAAATGAGGGGAATTAATAGCCTGCGGGTATTGCATTGGGCATAATCTGCCTGCCAGAGCATCGCCATGCCAGGATGGTAAGTGTATCATTCGCTCCGCAGCGATTTTACCGGATTGGCCAGCGCAGCCTTGACTGCCTGTCCGCTCACCGTCAAAAAGGCGATCAGCGCCGCGATAGCGCCCGCTGAAACAAACATCCACCATTGCATATCGATGCGATAGGCAAAATCGGCCAGCCATTCGTGCATCGTATACCAGGCGATGGGAGTAGCCAGGACAATTGCCAGCACGACCAATTTCAAAAAATCTTTAGTCAAAAGTGCCGCGATACCGGCGATGGAAGCGCCGAGGACTTTGCGCACCCCGATTTCCTTGGTGCGCTGCTCTGCCGTGAAGGCGGCCAGCCCAAACAGACCCAGGCAGGAGACCAGCACCGACAACAGCGCGAAGATCAGGGCGATCAGCCCGATGCGTTGTTCGGCAGCATACCGGCGGTCCAGGGATTCATCCATAAAATGATAACTGACCGGCCGGTCCGGCGTAAATGCCTGCCATCTTTGTTCGAGGTCGGCGATGACTGCGGCGGCGTTTGCACCGGACATGCGCAGACTGATAGCACCGTTGGATTGGCCCAGTTGTAAAAACAAACCGCCGATCGGCGCGTGCAGACTTTCATAATGGAAATCACTTATCACGCCGATAATGGTAAATTCCTCAAAATCTTGCGGTTTTGAAGTCACTTCGTTAGATTTTGAGCGGTACATTTTTTGCCCGATCGGATCGGCGAAACCGAGTGCTTTGGCGGCGGTTTCATTGAGGATGATCGCCGAACTATCGGTCACACGCGCCGGATCGAAATCCCGCCCCAAGCGGAGGTGCATACCAAGCGTACGAATATAGTCGGCATCGACCAGCCAGCGTTGCAGTACATTGTTTGCGCCGTGCGTGGTGGGTGTTTGGGAAATAATACAGTTGCTGCGGTCTTTGTCGGGCAGGGGCAGAAAATTGGTGCGCGACACACTTTCCACATGGGCATTCTGGCGCATCTGCGTCTCCAGGGTTTTGGCGTTTTGACCCAGCGCATTGGCATTGTCCACAATCAATATCTGACTTTTGTCGAAGCCCAGGCTTTTCTGTTGCATGAAACGCAACTGAGTGTAAACCAGCACAGTAGAAATAATTAGTACCGTCGAAATGGCAAACTGAAACACCACCAGTCCTTTGCGCAACTGACCGCCTTTGCCATTAGACGCCTGTGCGCTCGCTCCTTTCAGCACTTTGATCGTCTGAAAAGCCGACAGGAAAAGGGCCGGATAACTGCCCGCCAGCAAACCTACGGCCAGTGTACCACCCAGCAGGGAAACCCATAAAACAGGATAACTCCAGGGCATGGACAGATCGCGACCAGCCAGTTCACCAAACGCCGGCAATGCCAATGTAGTCATAGCCAGCGCCAGCATCATGGCCAGCGCAGTCAGTGCCACGGATTCGATCAGAAATTGTCCGGCCAGGGCAGCGCGGGAACTGCCCAGCACTTTGCGCACGCCCACTTCCCGCGCCCGGCTGGCGGAACGCGCCGTAGCCAGGTTCATGAAGTTGATGCAGGCGATCAGCAGGATAAAAAAAGCAATCGCACTGAATATCCAGACATACCGGATATTGCCGTTGGCCTGCAATTCCGAGCGTTTAGCGGAATACAGGTTAATATCGGTCAAGTTTTGCAGATCGAACCGGGCTATTTTCCCTGATTTCTCAAAATCAGCCGTTGTGGTGGCAAACAGATCTTTAAGCAACAGGCGGACCTTATCTGCGGCCAATGTGGTAAATTTTTGAGCAAAAGTCGCTTTGTCCGTTCCTGTACGCAACAGAAAATACGTAAAATACATGTTGTTATAGCCCCAGTAGGTCGGCGCTTTTTTCACTTCGGCATCGCCGGTAAGCGGCAGCAGCATATCGGTGTGGAAGTGCGTATTAGCGGGAATATCTTCAAAAACTGCCTTCACTTGCTGCCGCTGTTCGTTTTTGCCGATGAGCAGGGTTTGGCCCATCGCCTGCGCCGGAGAAGAAAAATACGACTCTGCCATTTTGCGCGAGATGGCCAGTGTACCGGGTTGATTGAGTGCGTGTTGTGCATCACCGGCCAGGATTCTCAGGGGAAATACGGTAAAAAAACTACTGTCTACCGTTAATACTGTTTGCTCGCGGCCGCTTTGTTCAGGCTGCCCTTCCCGACGTGTACGCCAAATGCCGCTGCGGCTAATCCGGCACCACGCCTCTATTTCCGGCAAGTTGGCAGCAGCATCTGGTCCGACGATTGCGTCGACGCTACCGTGGTCTTCTTCAAATCCGTTAATTTTAATATGATAAGTTGGCCGCACGATCCGGTCGGCCTGCGGGTTCCAGCGATCGTAGCTCAATTCGTGGGTAACGAATACTAAAATGAGCATACAAGCAGCCACGCCGATCGCCAGCCCGCTGATATTCAACAGGGAATAGAGCCGGTTTTTAAGCAGGTTGCGCAGGGCGAGTTTAAAATAATTGGAAATCATGGCCTTTTACAATAATGCATTATAAATGAGGAAGGATGAATGGGTTGCGGTCGCTTTTACTCGCTGCGCAAACTTTTCACCGGATCGGCCAGGGCGGCCCGCAGGCTCTGATACCCGACGGTCAGCAGCGCTACCGCTATCGCCAGCAGGCCGGCCAGTACGAACATCCACCATTGCATATCGATGCGATACACAAAACCAGCCAGCCATTGATGCATAAAATACCAGGCGAGTGGCGTGGCAATCACGATGGCGATCACCACTAGTTTCAGGAAATCCCGCGAAAGCAGGCCGATAATGCCCGCGACCGAAGCGCCGAGGACTTTGCGCACCCCGATTTCCTTGGTGCGTTGTTGAGCCGCGTGGGCAGCCAGGCCGAATAAACCGAGACAGGAAATGAGGATGGCCAGCAGGGCAAAACCTTTGCAGGTGGAGGAGAAACGGTCTTCTGCCGTGTAAAACTCAGCAATTGATGCATCAAAAAACGAGGCGTCGAAAAACTGTTCGGGGTAGGTATCGTCGAAGATGCGTTGAACGGCGGCAGTAGTGGCCGTGATGTTCTGCGGCAGGATTTTGACCCCTGCGCCGTAAAAGCGTTTGCGGCTGCTCATCATGATCAGTGGTTCTAGTTCGTTGTGCGCCGAATGCGAATGAAAATCTTTCACTACGCCTACTATGGTACGCCACGGGCTGCTTCCAATGCGCAGTTCCTTGCCTATGGCTTCCTCCGGATTGTTGACGCCGGCTTTTTTCAACAGCGTTTCGTTGATCACGTACTCGCGGGTGGTGTCGCTGGGTTGCAACCAGCGACCGGCCAGCATTCTCAGGTCATACACCTTTTGAAAGTCGGCGTCGCAATATTTAAGCGCGGTATTGAAAGTGGCATCCTGGCTGCCGCGACCGAAGGCGAAATTAGAAGACCAGGTATTGCCGGATGCTGGTTTATCGCCTTGCAACGAAACGGCCTGCACGCCGGGAATTTGTAGCAAACGCTGTTTCATACCGTCCATTTTAGCCTGACTCGTGCTGTCGCCGTCAATGTTGAAATTGTACACCAGGTCTTTTTTGAAACCCAGGTCCATGTTGCGCAGGTATTGCAGTTGACCCAGCGTGATGATGGTACCGATGACCAAAACCTGCGCGATGGCAAATTGTAATACGACCAGCCCCTTGCGCACGGAAACGCCGCCGCCTGCCCGGGTAGAAATATCGTTTTTCAACGCACGCACCGGATTGAAACCGGCCATTACCAGCGCCGGATAGGCACCGGAAAGCAAGGTAATCAGCACGGTCAGTGCGGCCAGAAATGCCCAGGCCAACGGGTTGGACAAAAACGGCAGGGCATCCGGCACATCGGAAATCAGTTTTAGCAAGGGTGCCGCTATACTCGCTAAGACGGCCCCTAAACCGACCGAAAACACGACGACCAGGGCCGTCTCGCCCATAAATTGCCGGAACAGAATGCCACGGCTACCACCCAGGGTTTTGCGCACGCCCACTTCTTTGGAACGGCGCAGTGCCTGTGCAGTAGAAAGATTGATAAAGTTAAAACAGGCCATCAGCAGTACCAGCAGACCAATCGACGACAACACCCACAATTTGCTTTTGGAAACAACCGTCGTAGCGGAAGTGCCGTAGCGATCGTCAAAGTGGATTTCCGACAAAGGCTGTAAATGATGGTTCTTCTTGACGTTGCGATATTCTTTCTTACCGATGGTGGCCATGGTCAAGTCGGCAGTGGCGCGTTGGTTTTCATCGTGCAGCAGTGCGAAAAACTGGTCATTGCTGCTGATGCCGTCCCATATCTCCTGGTATTGGTATTTTGCTTTATTGGCTGGCAGTGTAGCGTAGGAGATGACGAGGTTGATCGGCAAATCCGAATTCAGCGCACCATCTTCGACGATGCCGCGTACGATCATCGGATCGTTGTATAATAAGAGGGTCTGGCCGAGCGCGGCAGTGCTGTTACCAAAACATTTTTCGGCCATGCTGCGGGTCAGGACGACGGTATTTGGTTCTTTCAATGCCGTGGCCGGATCACCGACAAGCCACTGAAAATCAAATATTTGGAAAAATCCAGGCTCTACGAAAAAGGAGATTTGACCTGCAGCAGTATTGAATTTCTTCAGGGCGGGTCCGCCGGTTGGATTGGGTACCAGCACGGTAGGCCAGGCTTCCTGGATACGGCTGGTCACCGAGAACTGCGATACGGTGTTCTGCATGGCCACCATGGCCGAGCCAGGTACTCCCCGGGTGTAATTTTCCACGCCGTCGTTGCCCGTTTCGGTGGTCACGGCCCGCACGATGCGATCGTAATTTTTGAAGTTTTTATTGAAACTCAATTCATACGTTACCATCCGGTAAATCAGCAGCGCAGCGCATACACCGACTGCTAAACCGAAAACATTGATAAACGTCTGCCCTTTATGGTTTTGCAGGTGGCGCAGGGCGAGCCGGAGATAGTTCTGTAACATGGTATGATATGTATTGCGGTTGTGCTTAATTTTGTTTTACTTTGCCTGAAAAATAGCCGGCACATGGAAAATACAATGGTCGAAATCCTTTCTGAATATGAAATCGAACGCGGAAAACCTATGCCTAGCCTCAATCACGGAATTATTCAAGCCAATTTAGTCTTCTTACTCCTGCTCCAATATCGTACGCAATACCGCATTCTCAGTGAAATATCGCTGAAACTTGACGGTTGGTCCTCTACACCGGATCTGGGGATTTTCTTTCATATGAAAGCCAATTTCCTGCGGGATAAAATTCAGATGACGGAGCCGCCGTTGGGCGTTATTGAAATCGTTTCTCCTTCACAAAGTATTCAAGATCAATACGATAAGGCAGTTCGATACTTCGAAGCAGGCGTTAAATCGGTTTGGCTGGTCATTCCGCCTATCCAGACGATTGTTGTGTATGCCGCTCCCGATGACTACCAAACTTTCGATTCCGGTATGCTGACCGATGGTATACTGAATATTTCGATTTCCGTAGACAAGGTATTTGAGAATGAAGACGAAGTGGCTGCCTAAGCGTCTAGACACGCCGCTTGACTGCCTCTATTTCACTACTTCTTCGCTTTCCACCCTGCCATCCTTCAAGTGCAGAATTCGGTTGCCGTAACGCGCATTCTCCGGCGCATGGGTGACCTGTACGATGGTTACACCGTCTTCCTGGTTTAATTTCTGGAATACCTCCATGATTTCCTGCGCCTGCTGACTTTGCAGGTTGCCGGTCGGCTCGTCGGCCAGGATGAGTTTGGGGTTGCCGATCAGCGCCCGGGCGATACCGACGAGTTGCTGTTGTCCGCCGGACAATTGATTGGGGAACAGGTCTTTTTTCGCGACGATATTAAACCGGTCGAGTAAGTCGGCAATACGGCTTTTGCGTTCGGCAGACGGTACTTTTTTGTACAGCAACGGGGTTTCCAGATTTTCATATACCGTCAGATCGTCGATCAGGTGATACGCCTGGAAAACGAAGCCGATATACTGCTGGTAGAGTTCGGTGCGCTTCCGCTCGTTGAATTTATGCACCGATTCGCCCAAAAACCAGTATTCGCCGTCGGTCGGCTCATCGAGCATACCCAGAATGCTGAGCAGGGTGCTTTTGCCGGAACCGGACGGCCCCATAATGCTGACAAATTCACCTTCCTGCACGCGGGCGTTGATGTAGCGCAGGATGTAGGATTTAGTCGCGCCATTTTGGTAATAGCGTTCAATGTTTTTAAGTTCGAGCACGGTTGTTCGTTATGAGTTATAAGTTATGCGTTATTCTGGACTGCCTGGACTTTGCCGCTTGCCATTAGTCCTAATTCACCTGACACATTCTTCATTTTTCACTTCTTCCTCCTACGCCCGGAAATTCTCCGTCACCACTTTCCCGTCGAATAAATTCACGATCCGGTGCGCAAACCCGGCGTCGTGTGGCGAGTGCGTTACCATGACGATGGTGGTGCCACCCTGGTTGAGTTGGGTCAATAAGTTCATGACTTCCAGGCCATTCGCGGAGTCCAGGTTACCGGTTGGTTCGTCGGCCAAGATAACTTTGGGTTCGGCGACCACGGCGCGGGCGATGGCGACGCGCTGTTGTTGTCCGCCGGAAAGTTGCTGTGGAAAGTGGTTGCGGCGGTGCATGATGTTCATACGCTCGAGGGCGGTTTCGACGCGTTTTTTGCGCTCGCCGGCCGGCACTTTCAGGTAGAGCAGCGGCAGTTCTACGTTTTCATACACCGTCAGTTCGTCGATCAGGTTGAAGGACTGGAATACGAAGCCGATGTTGCCTTTGCGGTGGTTGGCGCGGTGGCGTTCGCTCATTTTGGCCACTTCTGTTCCGAAGAAATTGTAGTCGCCTTCGCTCGGATTATCGAGTAGTCCAATGATGTTAAGCAAGGTGGATTTTCCACAGCCAGATGGGCCCATGATGGCCACAAATTCACCTGCCTGAATTTCCATGTTGATGCCGTTGAGGGCGGTGGTTTCCACTTCGTCGGTGGTGAATATTTTCTGGAGATTGGTTGTTTTTATCATGACGCTTTGTTTTATATGTCTTTTTTTGACCACCCATAAATTGGTGGGTCGGGTGTTTTTCACCACCAATAAATTGGCTGGTAGGGCATTTTCACCACCAATAAATTGGTGGGTTGAAAAGAAAAAATTTGTCGGTGTCTTCGCGGCTTTGATTTGGGTAGCCAATAAATTGGCGGGTTGGTGTTTTGACCACCAATAAACTGGTGGTTGGATGAGGTCGAAAGGCCAGGTGTTTACTTTCCATAACTCATAATCCTACAACCCATCACTTTCTAAAACACCAGAATATCCTTGTCGCCAAAATTCTCGTATGAACTGGTAATCACGCGCTCTCCTGCTTTCAAGCCGGTGAGCACTTCAAAAAATTGCGGATTCTTGCGACCCAGCGAGATCGTGCGTTTGGTGGCTTTGGTGCCGTTTTCATCTAAAACATACACCCAACTGCCGCCCGTATCGCTGAAAAATCCACCGGTGGCCAGCAGGACAGCTTCGGCCGGTTTGCCGAGTTGCAGGCGTACTGGCACCGATTGTCCGCGACGGATCCCTTCGGGGATTTTACCCGCAAAACCCATATCCACATCCAACCGGCCGTTTTTCACTTCTGGATAGACTTTATTGACTACCAGTTTCACCAGTACACCGTTAAGTTCGAAAGACCCTTCCAAACCCGGAAAAATGCGCGACCCGTAATGTTCGTCGACTTCCACGCGCATTTTAAAGCCGTCCAGGTCGTCGATCTGCCCGATATTCTGGCCGGCATTGATATTCTGTCCGACTTCAACATCTACGCGCGAGATCAGTCCGTCAACCGGCGCTTTTACAAACAGGTTGTTCAGGTTATCCTTCATCATTTTCAGGTTGAGTTTGGTGCGGTCGAGCGTGCCTTCCAGTTGTTTGATCTGGGTGACGCTGTTTTCTTCCTGAAACTGCTGGTTCTCTACTTCGATCGAGCGCTGTTTTTGCAGGCGTTCGTAGGTAATTCTGGTTTTGGTATACTCCTGTTCGCTGATGACCTTATCTCTAAAAAGGACCACATTGAGGTCATATTCGTCCTTGGCTTGCTGCGATTGAAACTCCAGCTCCGACAGCGTGCGTTTCAGGGCAAATTTATCCTGTCGCAGGCGCAAACGGGTGTTTTCCAGGTTATTGATCAGGTCGTACATTTCGGTTTCGCGATTGATGAATTCCATCTCCAGCCGCTGGTTTTGCAGTCGCAGGATCAGATCGCCTTTTTTGACCGAAGCGCCGCCGTCGAGGTATTTTTGCACCACATAACCGCCTTCGATCGCATCGAGTTGGTAGGTTTTCAAAGGTTGCACGACGCCGGTGACGACGATGAATTCATCGAATACGCCTTTGGTAACTTCAGAAATAGTAATTTTATCCTTGTTGACATTCAGGCTGCTACGGCTGCCAGCCAGGGTAATACTGTAAATTGAAAAGGCCAGAAACGCCAGCACTCCGACGCCGAGCGCGATGCGTTGTGGTGTAAATTTTTTCTTTTTAATTTGCTTATCCATGTTACTGCGCTGTCATTCTTTTAAAGTTTGTCTGGCCGGCGATCAACCGCACAGAGAGGGTAGATTGCAATTCCATGCCAAGTTTGTAAAAATTTGATAATCAGCATTTTATCTCAACTGAATGGTTATCATTTCGTTCAAAACCGAACACAAGTGTACGAAATCGGACACGAACAAAATAAAAAAGCATTGATTTGCAGGCAGTTGCGGCGCGGCACTGTCTTTGCGCAGCATTATAGCATTAACCAGTCAATTTTACCGGCAACCACTTATGACACAGGCAAGCATACTAATTGTCGACGACAACCCGGGCGTTTTGAGTGCGGGCAAACTGTTTTTAAAACGACACTTCTCCGACGTCGATACCGCGCGCGACCCGGCCGAGATCCCGCAGCGATTTGGTGCCCAGCACTTCGATCTGGTGCTGCTGGATATGAATTTCAACCGCTCCAAAAATACCGGACAGGAAGGACTAGACTGGCTGAAACGCATCCTGGAACTGGATCCAACCGTTGCGGTCGTGCTGATTACAGCGTATGGCGACGTACAACTGGCCGTCCAGGCGATCAAAAACGGCGCGACCGATTTTGTGCTCAAGCCCTGGGACAATGAAAAACTTCTGGCGACGCTCACGTCAGCCATGCGGCTCAAGGTGAGTCAGGATGAAACCAGCCACCTGAAAACCAAACAGACCGGTCGCAACCTCGCCGAGGTGCGCAATATGCCCACACTGGTTTACGAAAGCGACGCGATGGTCCGCGTATTCGAGATGATCGGCCAGGTGGCGCAGACCGACGCGAATGTGCTACTGCTCGGTGAAAACGGCACCGGTAAAGACCTCATTGCCCAGGCCATTCATGCGCAATCGGAACGGGCAGCGGAGAATTTTGTGAAGGTAGACCTGGGCGCACTGACCGAAACACTGTTTGAAAGTGAACTGTTCGGCCACGTCAAGGGTGCTTTTACCGACGCGCGCGAAGACCGGCCGGGCCGGTTCGAAGTGGCCGACGGCGGCTCTATTTTCCTGGATGAAATCGGCAATCTGCCGTTGCCACAACAGGCCAAAATCCTCTCGGTGCTGCAAAACCGCATGGTCACCCGCGTGGGCGACAACCGCCAGCGGGCGGTGAATGTACGGGTGATCGCCGCTACCAACCAGAACCTGTTCGATATGGTGCAAAACCGCACCTTCCGGCAGGATTTGTTGTATCGCATCAATACGATTGAAATTCAATTGCCACCCCTGCGCGAGCGTATCGAAGACATCGAAGCGCTGGCGACGCACTTTTTGCAGCAATTTTCCCAAAAATACAAGCGTGTCAAACAAGGATTCAGTGCTGCCCTGCTCAAGGAAATGCGGCGGTACCCGTGGCCCGGTAATGTCCGCGAACTCCAGCACGCCGTGGAGCGGGCGGTCATCATGGCCAAAAGCGATACGCTCCAGGTAGAAGATTTTTTCTTTCAAGGGGTGGGCCGGCCCGCCGCAGTCGGCGACTCCGTATCTGGCGTCACCAACCTGAACGAAGTAGAGAAACAATTGATTATGAAGACATTGAGTAAACATTTCGGCAATATTACCGAAGCCGCATTTGAACTTGGACTGACGCGTGCATCTTTGTACCGGCGCATTGAAAAATATAATTTGTGAGGTGGTACGGATTGGCGGATATTCAAATCCACCATCCCTTCCTCCCGGAAATACAAAAAGCAAATTCACCTTGAAACACAGTTTTACCTTCTCCTTTCTTTGGCGCATCGTACTGCTGGCGGCTGCTTCGGCCGGGGCTGCACTGGTGTGGATATCCGGCAATCAGTGGTTTCCGGCGCTGTTGCTGGCGGTCGTGGCCCTCCTGGTGGCGATCAATTTGCACCACTATGTCAACGATATCAACCGGCGGCTGGCGCGTTTTTTCGAGAGTGTGCGGTATTCCGATTTTGCCATCCGTTTTGCGACTTCCCGGGAGAAAGGCTCCTCGTTTGAACAGGTCAATACGGCCTTCAATGAGGTACTGGAATCCTTTCGCCAAACCCGTGCAGAAAAAGAGGCTAATCTATTGTTTATCAATACCGTCGTGCAACATTTAAGCGCCGGCATCGTCGTTTTTGACGCGCAGAAAAACGTGCTGCTCTCCAATAATTCTGCCTTTCAGGCGCTCGGTCTGTACCGCCTGCACCACCTGAACGATCTGCCCGGCAACCACGCCGCATTGCGCGATTTTGTGGAAAATCTCGCTACCAAAGGCAAGATGTTGTACCAGTCGGAAACCGGGCGGCAATTGTCGGTACAGGGCGTACAGATGAATCTGCAAGGCCGCTCGGTTTTATTGATTACCCTGCAAAATATCCACCCGGAACTCCAGGAAAAAGAACTGGACGCCTGGCGCGACTTGACGCGCGTCTTGCGCCATGAAATTATGAATTCCGTGACGCCGATTGTTTCGCTGGTGGAGACCATGCAGGATATCGTACACCACGACCTGAAAATGGAAGACACATCCAACCCCGCGCTGGCCGACCTGGAAGAGGCGTTGGAGGTGGTGGCCATCCGCGGTCGCGGCCTGATGGATTTTGTGCAGGCGTACCGTTCTTTCACGGCACTTCCGGAACCTTTACTGGCGCCGGTCCCGGTGAAAAAACTGCTGGATAATGTACTCAACCTGGTCGCGCCCGATATGCATACTGCCAAAGTAACTATCCATACCACCATCGAGCCCGATACGCTGGAAATCAGCGCCGACGCCTCGCAAATAGAAATGGTAATGCTCAATTTGTTGAAAAACGCCCGCGAAGCGCTGGTTTCAGACCCGACCAATACAGCTAAAGATATTCGCATTTACGCCGGTAAAGACAGCAAAAACCACGTTTATATTGAAATGGAAGACAACGGACCCGGTATCGATCCCACGTTATTGCAGGAGATTTTTATTCCGTTTTATACGACCAAAGCGACCGGTAGCGGGGTAGGATTGAGCATTTCGCTGCAGATCATGCAAATGCACGGCGGCGCGATGCGGGTACAGTCGGAGCTGGGCGGTACCACCCGATTTACGCTGGGATTTTGAATATCTGCTACAATTTATGGCGAAAAATGCCGTACTTCGCTGCCCGATTTGCAGGAAATATTGGTTGCGAACGGTATTGTTGAAATTCCCTGACCCGCCCACCACGCACAACTGACAAACAAGGTTATGATTTCTAAAAAAATGAAATATGCCCTCAAAGCATTGATCGAAATTGCGAATAAACAAGAAGAATACCTGAGTGCCAATGTAATCGCTGAAAAAGGAAATGTGCCGATCAAGTTTCTGGAACAAATTCTGACCGACCTGCGCAAAGGACGTATTATCAACAGCAAGAAGGGCAGCGCAGGCGGTTATTATTTCACGAAAGCGCCGCAGACCGTGACCCTTGCCGAAGTGTACCGTTTGATCGACGGCCCCATTGCGCTCATCTCCTGCGCTTCGTTGAATTTTTACGAACGTTGCACCGATTGCCCGAATGAAGAAACGTGCAGCATTCACCATGCCCTGATCCACGTCCGCAACGAGACGCTGAAAGTGCTGCAAAAAATGACCATTGAGGATCTGGCCACCGGCAGTTTTATGCACACGGTAAACAACTGGAGTATCTAAACGCTATCGCATTAAATAGGTGAGTTTTATATTACCGCTGTATTTTTGATGGCAGCACTGTACATGACTACAGTCTGTTATCTAAAATTACCGAATTATGTTTTCTTAAATTCATACTAAATCTATATGCTTTATATATATTACATTTACCTTTACGGCGAAATGCAGCAGATGTATGTTGCAACAACCGTTGCCGTGTACCTGCCGATTAAATGAATGTCCAACAAAAATGAATTCCTATGCAGCATTTTAGACACACCACTACCCTTTTCCTTTTAATCCTCGGCTTTGCTTTTACACCCACTACCGACATGGCTGCACAAGACGACGTCCGCATCCCGCAGTAGAAAACGACCCTTAAAGTGGGGCGGTTCCGACATTTTTAATAACCGTTATATTCAGTATGCCGCCGGACCGACACTTGGCGGATTGTACTATATTGCCTTTACATTTGACAACGGCATAATCCGGTAGGGTGTAAAAAATGAACCAAAGAGAATCGGTGTAAAAGAAAAAGTCTTAAAATCGTTCGTCAAAATATAGCACAAAGAGGCAAGCGGTGAGCGTTATGGCGCTTTTCGTTTGCCTCTTTTTCCGTAAAACATCTGTTTTAATGAAGAAAATCCTGCTGTTAAGCACCCTGTTGCTGAGCCTGTACGGTCAAGTAATCGCCCAGAAAACTACCGCCCAAGAAGAACAATTGTGGCTGGGTATCTTCAACCAAACCCGTTTTACCAATAGATGGGGTTTGTGGGCCGATCTGCATTTTCGCCTGAAAGATGATTTCATCAAAGCACCCGCCCAGTTTTTAGTCCGCGTGGGGCCCACGTACTATCTAACCAACGATGCACGCCTGACGGTTGGTTACAGTTTTATCAATCATTTTCCAGAAGAAACGCATACCGATATTTCGCAGCCGGAACACCGGCTTTTTCAGCAAATCCAGTGGCACACCAAATTTCCGGTCGGTCGGCTGATGCAGCGGGTACGGCTGGAAGAGCGGTTCCGCCGGAAAATCAAAAACGACCGCGAACTGGCCGACGGGTACAAATTCAACTGGCGCATTCGCTACAACTTTTCGCTGTTCCTGCCACTCAGCAAAAAAGGCTTGGGACCCAAAGGTTTTCAGTTCGTTCTGAATGATGAAATGATGGTCAATTTTGGCAAAAACATCGTGTACAATTACTTCGATCAGAACCGCCTGTTCGGCGGCTTCGCCTATCAGATAACCCAAGAATCGAATGTACAATTGGGCTACATGAACGTTTTTCAACAACTACCCGCCGGCAATAAATACCGTACCCTCCACACGATCCGGCTTTTCTATTTTCATAACCTGGATTTCCGAAAAACCGAACCGGCAAAATAGGAAACACCAAATTAATATAATGATTAATCATTATACATTAATCGTTAACCATTAACCGTTAACCATTAAACCATCATCGCTTACTGCGCTGCTCTTCCGCGATATCCGAACTATCGCCAAACGGGCTTTTCTGGAAGGGGTAAACCAGTTGCTTGGCGTACCCTTTGGGATAGTAGGTTTCTTCTAGGCCGGTACCGGTAGGCCATAGATTATCCGGCAAGTAATATGTGCCGAACATACGGTCGATAAAGGGGAAAAACACCGCGAAATTCTTGCCGTAATACTTTGGATCGTTGCAATGATGCCAGTGGTGGTATTGCGGTGTAGTGAAAATGTATTTCAGAAAACCGAAGTTGATCCGGGTATTCGCGTGGATAAATACGGCGTGAATGGCAATGATGAAAATGTAGGTATTGAAGGTTATTTCCGAAAAATTAAAAACGTACAACGGAATGAACGACATCGACCGGGTCACGAAAATATCCACGAAATGGGTACGCGAACCGGCCAGCCAATCCATCGCCTGCGTCGAGTGATGAATGGAATGAAACCGCCACAGGTAAGGATGCGAATGAAAAAAGCGGTGCGCCCAGTACTGAAACAGATCGGTCAGGAAAAACGCCAGTGTCAACTCCAGGAGAAACGGCAATTGCTGCACCCAGTGCCGGAGGCCGTCCAATTTCATCCAGCCAAAGAAAAGAGTGGCCGGTTTTTGGGTAATTACCCCGAAAAACTGGATAAACAGGTGACTGATCACAAAATAGATCAGATCGGTGCGCCACTCTTCGTGGAAGCGCGGTTGTTCGTCCCGTTTGGGAAACACCATTTCAATCGGGATAAAGATCACGGCCATCAGCAGCAGATCGAGCAATAGCCAGTCGAGACCAAGATGCCAGTTGGCTTTTTCAACTGCCCGCCCTTCAACGCTGAATCCGCCGATAATGACTGCGGTGGTACATAAAACCAGCGCAAACACGGCGCGTTGTTTCGACTGGCTGAGTACAAAACTGATCAACGCAAAAAACATCGAGGCGATGAGCGTAGAGACCAGCAGGGTTTTCATGAAAGTCCCCGTGTACACTTCGCGGAACTCCGGCGTAGTCAATTGCTCGGGAAAATGAAAACATAAAACGCCCGCCAGTGCCAGCGAAGCCAGAAAAACGGACAGGTAGCCACTAAAAAAGCCCTGTCCAATTAAAAATCGTTCTTTAAATGTTGCCATGTGTTTCAAATGGAATTTGCTGGAAAGATGCGCGATCGGGCAAAATTAAGCATACACCGCCTTTTCGCCGCATGGATGACCCGCTAATTTTTTAGCGCGAATAATAAACTACCTATCCGGGAAAACGCCGTACTTGGCTCACTAATCAGCCGGTCGATGCCGATCGCCGGATGCTTTATTTTCTAAGCAAACGCCGTACCGCGATACGGCGAATTAGACAGTGCCTGATGATCCATTAATCCATTGTTAGCTAGATAAAACGCTTCTGCAATGCCATTCGCACACCTTCTGCTCCTTATTTTTGGTTGTATCGCTGCCTTAATTCTGCTCATCAGTTGGGGCAAGGTCAATGCCTTTATCGCTTTCCTCGTCGTCGCGATCGGCACCGGACTGGCGGCCGGTATTCCATTTAACAGTATTATCGACTCGGTACAAAAAGGGGTAGGCGATACGTTAGGGTCGCTGGTAATTATCGTGGCCTTAGGCGCTATGCTCGGCAAATTAGTGGCGGAGAGCGGTGCGGCACAGCAAATTGCCAGTCGCATGATGCGCATTTTTGGCGAAAAATACATTCAGTGGGCCTTGATGGCCACCGGTTTTATCGTCGGTATTCCGTTGTTTTACAATGTGGGCTTTGTATTGATGGTGCCGCTGATCTTTTCGGTCGTGTACCAGTATAAATTACCGGCAGTGTACATCGGTTTACCGATGCTGGCGTCGCTTTCCGTCACGCACGGATTTCTGCCGCCCCACCCTTCACCGGTGAATCTGGTGAAAGAATTGCACGCCAATATGGCCCTGACCATGCTGTTCGGACTCATAGTTGCCATTCCGACGGTCATTGTGGCAGGTCCGATTTTTGCCAGGACGCTTAAAAATATGGTGTCGGTTCCATTAAAAACGTTTGCGGCAAAATCACTTTCGCCGGAATTTTTGCCGAGTGTGCCAAACAGTTTTTTATCCTCGCTTTTGCCGGTTATTTTGATGGGCATCACGGCTTTGACCCCGTTTTTTTCCCCCGAAGCAGGTCTGCTGCGCGACTTCCTGAAGTTCCTGGGTGACCCGGCCATGGTCATGCTGCTGGCGTTGGGCGTAGCCACCTGGTCGCTCGGACTGCATCTGGGCAAATCCATGCAATCGATCATGGATACGTACAACGATGCGGTGAAAGACATTGCCGTTTTGCTCCTCATCCTGGGCGGAGCGGGCGGGCTCAAACAAGTTTTTATCGACAGTGGCGTGAGCCGGGAAATCGGGTTGGCCGTACAGCACTGGCCCATCCATCCCCTGCTGTTGGGCTGGCTGATTGCCGCCATCATCCGGGTGTGCATCGGTTCGGCCACGGTCGCCGGTGTGACGGCAGTCGGGATTATTGCGCCGATTATAGATCAGATGTCGGTGCATCCCAGCCTGATGGTGTTATCCATCGGTGCCGGTAGTTTGTTATTTTCCCACGTTAACGATTCGGGTTTCTGGATGTTTAAAGAATATTTCAACCTTAGCCTGAAAGATACGTTAAAGTCCTGGTCGGTCATGGAAACGATTGTCTCGGTCATGGGACTGGCGGGCGTTTTACTCTTGAATTTATTTATCTGATGAAACAAATCTGTGGTATCGTTTTGCTGTTGCTGTTAGAAGCCGCGCCCCTGCTCGCCCAAACCCGCACGCTGGCGGATTTCAACCGCGATCGCCTCGCGCATACGCGTAACAGTATGCTGGTGCTCGGCACCTGGGCTACTGCTAATATTGCCGTCGGCGCTATTGGCATGAGCCGCTCGCAAGGCGAACAACGCGCTTTTCACCAAATGAATCTGGGCTGGGGCGTGGTCAATCTCGGCCTCGCCGCCAGTGGATGGTGGACGGCCACGCACTCCGACCCGGCCGCATTCGATTTATATAACACCACCTTGCAACACCATAAATTACAAAAGATTTTTCTGTTCAACGCCGGCCTGGATGTGGGATATATGACAGCCGGTTTCTGGCTCCAGGAACGCGCGAAAACGACCGTCAAACGCCCGGAACGCTTGCGGGGTTTTGGCAAATCGCTGGTCTTGCAGGGCGCATTTCTATTTGCCTTTGATGTCGGTGCTGTTATTTATCATCAACAGTTAGAAAAGGATTTAAAGCCGTTTCTGCAAAATACATCACTGGGTTTTGACGGGCAGTCGGTGGGATTGGTCTGGCGGTTTTAGCGACCGGTAAGCAAGGAAACCAGGACATTTTACCGAGCGCGATGGTTAGATCCAATACATTATCAACGTACAGAAATATCATTTATCTACTAACCCCACGAATTCTTTTATTCGCCCCACGTAATGTCGCCACACCACGCTGCCATTGTACACACCGGCTTTATTTTCCGGTCCAATACGTTGACTATCAATAATCTGTGCTACTGCACGTCGCTTTGTCAGCGTTTTGCCGAAATTTCCATAAAACGAAAAATGGCTGCGGAGGATCGCGCTAATCGCCGCAAACTGGCCCTTGGAAACAAATAACAGGGCAGCCACCCCGTCCAGTAACAGACGGGCCGGAATCAGCAGGAACAACCTGGCAGTTCGTTCATTTTTCAGCAGCGTATACAGACTGTTGCGGAAATTGAGAAACACCTTGCGCGGACTATCGTACCCGAGCGTGCCGCCGCCCAGGTGATAGACGACCGATTGCGGAATACACCAGACGGCATAACCGGCCCGTTTGAGCCGCCAGCACAGGTCGATTTCTTCGTTGTGCGCAAAATAGTCGCCGTCGAAACCGCCAAAGGCATGGTATAATTTGGCGCGGATAAAAAAGGCCGCGCCGGCCGCCCAGAAACAATCCTGCGGGGTATCGTACTGCCCGCGATCTTCTTCCACGTGGTTGAAAATGCGCCCCCGGCAAAATGGATACCCGAGCGTGTCCATCCAGCCACCCGCCGCACCGGCATGCTCAAAACGCGTTTTTCCGGTCCAGGACAAGATTTTCGGCTGCGCAATCGCAATGGTCGGATCTTGCTGCATCGCCAATAATACGGGTTCCATCCAGCCCGGCGTCACCTCGACATCCGAGTTGAGAATCACGTACACATCGGCATCCACCCCCTGTAAGGCTGTGTTGTAACCGGCGGCAAAACCCTGATTATCGGTTATTTCAATGACCTCGATTGCCGGATAATGCGCGCGCAAAAATGCGACCGAGTCGTCGGGCGAACCATTGTCCGCGACGATGATCCGCGCGCCGGCGCTGTGCGCGACCACCGAAGGCAAATACGTTTCCAGGTGTTTGCGCGTATTGTAGTTAAGAATTACAATAGCCACCGATTCGGCGCGGCTGGCGGTATGTTGCATTGAAATTGATTCGGCGATGGCTGGCGGCGGCAGGGAAGAAAAGCGTTGGACGATCTCCTGTTTATCAGCTTCAATTTGTGCCTTTAAAGCCTCCAGTCCATCCAGTTTTTTGTCCGGACGAATAAAATCGAGCACATCCACCGTCAGATCCTGCCCGTACAAATCGCCGTCGAAATCAAGGATATTGACTTCAATAACCTGGTGGTCGTCGCCTTCGATGGTCGGGCGATTACCGATATACAGCATAGCGGGATGAATCTCTTGCGAGGGCAATTTTACCTGCGCGGCGTAAATGCCCTGCGGCAGAATAAACTTGTGCGGATCGCTGATCGCGATATTGGCAGTCGGAAAACCGATGGTGCGTCCGATGCGGTTGCCTGCCACCACTGTGCCGGAAAAGAAAAACGGGTGACCGAGCAGGCGATTGGCAAGTGGCAGGTCGGAAACTTCCAGCGCCCGGCGGATTTTGGAAGAGCTGACCGCAATTTCGTCCACTTCGTGCGCGGGTATTTCGGTGATTTCAAAACCGAATACCGGTGCCTGTTCCTTTAAAAAAGCCAGATTGCCTTCGCGGTTGGCACCAAAACGGTGGTCGTATCCAATAACCACATGCTGCGGATGGAGTTGTCCGACTAAAAAATCCTGGACGTATTCCTGTGCGGTGAGCCGGGCAAATTCGGCGGAAAACGGCACGATGACGACATTGTCGATCCCACATTGCGCCAGCAAAATCATTTTTTCGGCGGTGGTGGTGATCAATTTGAACGTGGTGTCATCCGGTTTCAACACCGTACGCGGATGCGGATCAAACGTAATAACCACACTTTCACCACCCGACTCCCTGGCCAAAGCGCAAACCTGTTCCAAAATACGCCGATGCCCCGTATGCACGCCATCAAAGGAGCCAATGGTCAACACAGTGCCGCGAAAAGGCGGTAAATCATTAAAATCCCTAAAAATCCGCATAAGAGCGGCAAAGATAAGCACCTTGCGGAAACTGCGTTCCTGCAAGGTGCTCCGGTTAAAAATTTACATTTTTTGCACAGTGTTGCGCGATTATTCTTTGATAAAACGGCCCTGGTACACCGTGTTATCGACCACGACGCGCAAGAAATAAACCCCATCCGGCAGATTTGCCACATCCAGCACTGCATTATTCTGGAGCGTTGCGGACAACAGCAACTGACCGGCGGTATTGAGCACGGAGGTCTGGAGCGCTGCGTCGCCAATTGAAACCGGCAGGGTAATTTTCACGGACGAGACGGCTGGGTTGGGCACAATAGAAATAGCGCCGCCTTCCGTCACCACCACCCTTATTTCCGACGCCTTTTGGGTTGCGTCAAGGTCGACTTGCTGCAGGCGGTAATAATATACAGCACCTGCCTTGACGTCGGTATCTTCAAACGAATAGGTTTCCTTTGCGGTGGTGGTCCCATGACCTTCCTTCCAGCCAATCGGACGGAAATCAAAAGCATTGCCTGCGCTGCGCTCGATCTGAAAACCGCGGTTGTTGCGCTCCGAGGCAGTCTCCCAGTC
>JBBRDQ010000019.1:0-45783 GCA_038203695.1 Chitinophagales bacterium | reverse complement strand
AATCAGCCACTATCCTTCCTGCCGCCATCCAGCGGCCATTCTCGCCCAGCATTTTGAAAAAGTAAATTCCTGCTGGCAAGTCTTTACGCGATACTTGCAGGGTATTCCCAGTGAATATTTCCCGGCGGACCAAACGCCCCAGCGCATCGATCAGCAAAAGCGTACCAGCCACCTCAGATACCGGACCGGCGATTTGGAAAGTAAGCAGTTCATGAAACGGATTGGGAAATACCTGCACCGTATAACCCGGCATCGGTTCATACACCCGGGTCGGTAACGTGACCACCAGTTCCGAGGGATCGGTCAGCACTGGCGCATTGAAATCGAAATAAATCGCGGCAATATTGCGAATAAGCGTACCGGAAGGCAGATTTGGCAACTGTTTGATCGCAAATTTGATAAATCCATGCGAGGCCACTTCATTGATATTGCTATCGGGCAAGAGGATATTGTTGAAAATAAAGCGCAGGTTCCGGTCGCCGTCAAGTTCCATCGAAAATGGGTGACTCGCCACCAGCGGCGTTACCGAGGCAATATCCAGAGTGCCGGGGATACGATCTTGCACTACCACCGTAAAGGCCGTATCGGTGCCGGTATTTTGAAAGTTGATCAGGTATTCGATCGGCTGGTCAGGCAACACGCCCGTAGGATCTTCCTTCCCATTTACGAAGGCGTGTTTTTCATTGGGGTCATAAGAGCCGATATTGCTGCGGCATTCTTCGCTATAAGATAGATCGGGTAAGTCGGGCAGGCAGGGAGTTCCTGGGAGAATCCGGGCTTTAAAGCAGTGTAATTGCTGTAGGGAAGCCGTGCAGGAGACGGATATGTTAGTCTGAAAATATCCCGACGAAGCAGGAGCAAGATCACCGAGCTGGAATCTTAGTACCTGGCCGTTCTGACTGATAAGCGGAATGGAAGCGGACAAGAATTCAAAAGAAGAATCCAATGTTACCTCGATTGTCGCGCCGACTGCTACATCTGATCCTTCATTTGCGTAGCGGATGGTATAAATATTTGAAAAACACCGGCGTAAGAACGGCGTTGAAGCATTTACGCTTAAGTAAGAACATGGAACAGCCTGACGCAAGCCGGCATCTGCAAAAGCGGTATCATTTTGACCGTTCAAAGTAACCGTTACCGGCATACAAGCAGTAAACAAAGCATTAGGCGCTTGTACCGATAATGCATAAGTACCTTCCGGAACAAATATTCTGTATTTTCCACTCAAAGAAGAATAGGTGCCGTAACTGTCAGTTGCTTTTGCCTGCACATACCGATTCGCAACGACCGGTTCATTCGCATCAAGCGTACAGTTATTGCTACTTTCATCGTAAAATACAGTGCCTGTAATCATTTTTCTCGTCGCCAAAGCTAAATCGCTGCGATAAACTTCATCACCCTGGTAGGACAGGTAAAGATGCTGATCATTGCCAATTTGAATATTTTGAAGTATGCTGTGAGCAGTGGAGGGAATCTTCGCGGTAAAAGTCCATTGTAATGCAATATCATCGGATTGGAAAATGGAATCATGCCTTAACACAAAGGTCAAACCATTTGTCGCTGCTGTCACAAAACTGAGACCAGCGGTAGGTAAACTTGTGATTTGTTCTTTTTGCGCGGTACCCGTATAACGATACATTTTAGGAGGCCCTCCAACATACAATGCACCCAGCAAGAGCAAATTATCCTGCGCATTGATAGTTGCTCTTATTATTATTGTCGATAAATTTTCAATGACAGCGATGTCTTGAGCGGCAATATAGTGCCTAATGTTTGCAGAGTTGGTTCCAATCTGAAACATGTCTCCATCCGAACGAAACAGCAAACTTTTTGGGTCAAATGCACCAAAATAATTAAAATTGATAGGTTGCCAGGTTTGGCCTTTATCCGAAGATTTAAAAGACCCCGGAGCATTGTAAAGTGCGTAAACATTTCCAAAAGCGTCCGTGCCTACCGCATGAGAAGTGCCTGCCCAAATGCTGGTAGGCTGTGTTACTACATTCCAATTATTGCCGCCGTCAGTAGAGCGAACGATGTGGTGATTGGGGGAAATTGCAAACAGGTCGCCGTCTGGTTGTACAGCAAGATTGTCCATCTGAGTAGCGATGCTGTCAAAAATCATGGCAGAAGACCACGTCTGGCCGCCATCGCTAGAGCGCACGTACCCGTTACAAGTCTGTGCATACAGGATGTCATTTTTAGCCACGATAGTTTGCAGCACATTTGGTTTCTTAAAAGAATAGGAAAGGTTTTCCCAGGTTTGTCCGGCATCCGTTGAGCGCGAAAACCCGTAATTAGAGCAGGGCCGGTTAATAAACAAGGTACCGTCTGCTTTTCTGTATGCGAATGTTCCATACTGGTTGTGCTCTACAAAAAAAGGAATCCAGGTTGCGCCACCGTTCTCGGAAAGGAAAATACCTTTGCTGGTAGCAGCCCATATTTTGGCCGCCGATTCGTAGAAAAGGCCTGTAATAGGCGCAGCATAGGGATCGGATGGGTTGATTTTTAAAATAATCTCCTCCCAGGTTACTCCACCGTCTATGGAGCGCCAATTCTGTGCATAGTCAGAAAGAAAGGCCGCGCCTGTGTATGGGCTATAACTTATATAGGCGGAAACACTGCCTATTTCTTTGACCAAAGTGGATACCCCATCGGTGTTAAAATGGAAAACTTTACCTGAATTTGAATATTGTACGGCGACAAGGTTATGGCTATCATTATAGTTAGCCATAAAGAGCGCGGGGCCATCCGTTTGTAATATTGGATTAAAGACCGCACCACCATCTGTAGAGTAGGATAGGAATTGTCCATAAGCCTGCCAAAGCCGCTGCTGCCCATCGAAAGAAAGGGCACCGAAACTATTACTGGTAAGTTGGGTGTCGAGTGACCAATTATTGCTACCGACATTGTATTTATAATAAGCAGTTACTGCTGCAATCCGAACCTGAGCAATTACTTTACCCGATGGAAATACAATTATAGAATAAATAGATCCAATTTTGTCCGCCGATATACCACCACTACTATTGATCCAGGTATTTCCGTTATCAGTAGAAGTAAATAATCCCTGTTCATGGCGTAAAAAAATTCGGTCGCTCTGGTCAACGGCGAAAATCTTGATGTTTCTGGCAGCGGTCGGCCCATTCAATGCCTCCCAGGTTATCTGCCCGAAAGCAGTACCGCAAAATAAAAGCACAAGGACGAGTACGTAGATTGATTTTGGCATTTTTCGTTGTTTAGGTGGGTGAAATTTTGATGATACCCGTCAAGACGGGAAAATATGGACAAAACGTTGGGCCACCGTCAAAATAGGTGTTTCCCCACGGTTTCTTACCTTTGTCATTTACCGAACCTAACCGCCTACCGCACCTCCGTGAATATAACCGCCGTATCCATTCGCCGCCCCTCGCTGATTATCGTGATCTTTGCCGTTCTGACCTTTATGGGCGTAGCGAGTTACCGGAATCTGCCCATCGAACTGGTACCCAAATTCAATCCGCCCGTAGTTACGATCACCACGATTTACCCGGGTGCGTCTCCTTCGGAAGTCGAAAATGCGGTGAGCAAGCCGATCGAGGACGTGGTCTCGAGCCTGGAAGGGATCGAGCAGATCCAGATCGGATCGATGGAAAACTCCTGTTTTATTGCCCTGGAAATGAACCAGACTGTCAACATAGACCAGGCGGTACCGGAAATTCAGCGGAAAATCAACCAGATCCTGCCCACCTTACCCAAAGAAGTGCGGCCGCCGGTGGTGAATAAATTTGCGCTCGATGAATTGCCCATTCTGCGCCTCGGCGTATCGGGCAATCTGACCGGAACCGCTTTTTTCGACTTGATTAAAAACCGGGTGGTACCGGAAATTACGCGCATTAAAGGCGTCGCGCAGGCAAGTATCCTCGGCGGCGAAGAGCGTGAAATCAAGATCAATATTTCCAGCGAACGCCTGGAACAATACGGCCTGTCGCTCCTACAGATAACCCAGGCTGTACAAACGGCCAACCTCGATTTCCCTACTGGCAAAGTAACCAATGAGGACAACTCGATCCGGATTCGCCTCGCCGGCAAGTTTCTGACCCTCGACGATATCCGTAATCTGGTGGTCGGCAAAAACCGCTTCGGGTCGTCGATGTACATCAAAGATATCGCCGAAGTGCAGGATGGCAGCCGCGACCGCGATATTGTGTGCCGTACCAACGGACAACCTTCCGTCGGTCTGACAATTCGTAAACAGGGCGATGCCAATGCGGTGGAAATGTCCGACCTGGTGCTGCAAAAACTGACGGAACTGGAGAAAATCTATGCCCAGGAAGGCCTGCATTTTCAGGTGATCGCCAATAGCAGCGAATTCACCCGCCAGGCAACCGATGCGGTCATTCACGACTTGTTTATCGCTATTTTATTGGTCGGACTGGTCATGCTGCTGTTTTTACACAGCCTGCGCAACGCCTTTATCGTATTGGTTTCGATCCCCACCTCGATCGTCAGCACGTTTGTGATGATGAAAGTAATGGGGTATTCGCTCAACCTGATGTCGCTCCTGGGCCTTTCGCTGTCGATCGGCATCCTGGTGGACGACGCGATCGTGGTCATCGAAAATATTTACCGGCACTTGGAGATGGGTAAAAACCGGGTGCAGGCGAGTTATGACGGCCGGCAGGAGATCGGCTTTACCGCGATTAGTATCACGCTGGTGGACGTCGTGGTTTTCCTGCCCATTGTTTTTACGGTAGGTCTCGTGCCGAATCTGTTGCGGCAGTTTTGCATGACGGTACTTACCTCGACGCTGATGTCACTGTTTGTTTCATTCACCCTGGTGCCTTGGCTGACGTCCCGGTTTGCCAAGGCGCATCGTTTTAAAGGCACCAACCTGGCCGGGCGTTTTGCGCTACAGTTTGAAAATTTCCTGGATAAAATATCCGACGGCTTTGTGTCGGTGCTGACGGTAGCCCTCAAAACCAAAATTTCCCGCGTCCTTACTGTTTTGGTTGCGATTGCCATGTTTGGCGCTTCGTTTCTGCTGCTGCGCTCCGGATTAATCGGCAACGCATTTTTCGAACCCGGCGAACGCGGCGAATTTTTACTGCAAATAGACTTGCCCAAAGACGCTTCGCTGGCACAAACGGATGCAGCCGCCAAACAAATCGAAAACTGGCTGCACAGTCAGCCGGAAGTGACCAAGTCTTTCACGACCGTCGGCACGACTAATAAGTCTTTTGGGTTAAATGCACCATTTGTGGCCGAAATCATGGTTTTTTTGACGCCTTACGGCAAAAAACGCACCGAGACAACCGCCGTATTCGCCCAGAAAACCAAAATAAAACTCAATGAATTGGTCGCCGGCGCAAATATCAAAGCCTCGCCAATCGATATTCTCGGGCTGTCGTTCGCGCCCATCGAAGTAAAATTGAACGGGCCTGACCTGGACAGCCTGCTCGTACTCTCGAAACAAGTGAAAAGTGTCATGGAAACGGTGTCCGGTTGCGTAGAAGTGGTGCCGACCGTAGAAGGCGGCAACCCGGAAGTAAAAGTGGACGTGAATCGCCAGCGCATGGCCGACAACGGCCTGACGATGGCACAGGTCGGTCTCACGTTGCAAACCGCGTTTTCCGGCAACACCGACGCCAAATACCGGGAAGGGCCCTACGAATACCCCATCCGCGTATCGATGGACGCCTTCAACCGCCGCAGCGCCGAAGATATCCGGCAAATTTCATTTGTCAATCCACTCGGCAGTACGGTCTATCTGAAACAATTCGCCGACGTACAAGCCAGCACCGCCCCTACCCGACTGGAACGCCGCGACCGCGGACCGTCGGTCATGCTGACCGCCCAGGCGATCGGTCGACCCAGTGGCTCGGTCAACCGCGAGATCAAGGAAAAACTGACGGAACTGCGCATGCCACCCGGTACTGTGATCAAATATGGCGGTGACTTGCGGCGACAGGAGCAGGGCCTCGGTTCGATGGGGTTTGCCCTGTGGACGTCGCTGGTATTGGTTTATTTAATCATGGTGGCGCTGTACGACAACTGGATTTATCCGCTGGTGGTCCTGATTTCTATCCCCTTGTCGCTGATCGGCGCTTTGCTAGCCCTGGCCCTGGCGCAGGAAAACATCACCGTATTTACCGGCCTTGGCTTGCTGATGCTGGTAGGACTGGTGGGGAAAAACGCCATTCTGGTAGTCGACTTTGCCAATCAGCTCAAGGAAGAAGGGCGACCGCTGCGAGAAGCGCTGCTGGAAGCCACCAAGTTGCGTTTCCGGCCGGTTCTGATGACCAATATTGCGATGGTGATTGGCCTGTTACCCATTGCATTGGCTTCGGGTGCAGGTTCGGACTGGAAAAACGGCCTGGCTTGGGCGATTATCGGCGGCTTGAGTTCGTCGATGCTACTCTCGCTCATCGTAGTGCCGGTGGTGTATTGGATGTTCGACCGCGGACTGGCGGCGCTGGGTATAGGTAAAAAGGAGAAAGTGGATTTTGAGGAGTAATCAGGCGTTTGATCCTTTCGCTTTATCGATCAGGTACCAGACCAGCATTATTAATAATGGCAACGCAGCCACAATCAAACTCGCCAGACGCCGTCGGAAAACAAAGCGTAGCAACGGACTTGCGAGCACGCAAAGCAGGAGTAATACAGCCACCCATCCCTCCGGATTATTGCCGGTGAAACTCTTTCGAAAATCGCCTGCGATAAGCAAGACGACGCATAGAACCAGATCAATTGCCCAAAAAAGCCAGAAGAGAGCACCCATAGGTTAGTTTTGAAACCGAATACTCCATCCCACCATCGCTGCCGTGGGCAAAGTCCTGGTTAAAAAGGCGTACATCAATACCAGGTAAGCCAGCGTAGCAAATATCAGGCAGACGTTGCCAAAAATTGTCATCTTTTAGTGTTTTGCAATAGACTACAATTAAAAAGGGTAAGGTGCGTGATTGGCACCTTACCCTTTTTACGTTAAGTTACCTTGCTGGCCCTATTTTTCGTCCGCGTCAAATGCGTCGAAATCAAACAACAGCGAGAAGCGCAGGGTATTATCCAGCGGATTTCGTTGGTTGCTGGTCGGTACCAGGTACGAGAAATTCAACCCGAAAATATTGTATTTCACGCCCAGACCAACGCTGAAATATTTACGATTACCCTTGGAGTAGTGCTCGTAGAAATAACCCATGCGTATGGCAAACTGGTCGTCGTACCAATACTCAGCACCCACGCTGGTCGTAATTTCCTTCAATTCTTCACTGAAACCGCCGGGGGCGTCACTGAAGGACTTGAACACACCGGTTACCGGCGAGTAGTCGCGGTAATCGGGACGACCATCTCCATCCGCATCGATATCCGGACGCGGCGTTGGCACCAGCAGTTTATTAAAATCCGTCGTGAACGTCAGCGTGTTGAATTCATCGAGGTTAAACTTCCAGGCACCGCCCAATCCCAGGTTGGTAGGGATAAAGTCACGGTTGGTGGAACTGGTATAGGTAATTTTGCTACCCAGATTCGTAATAGCGGCACCTATAGTCAGTTCACTTTTCTGGCGGTTCACTTTGATCGGCGCTTTATAAGTCATCGAGATATCGGCTGCACCGGCGATCCCGGGCTTGATGTCGACCCCACCCACCGACTGGCCGGAAGCCAAGTTGGAGTAGATGAATTTGGCCGACAATGCACCGGAAAAACGATCCGATAATTTACGGGCATAACCGGCGGCTACTTCGAATTCATTGGGGCGGCCCTGACCCAGCGGGTTGCCGTTTTCATTGGTAAATTCGATATCGCCCAGCGAAAAATAACGCAGGCTCAAACCCACGGCCTGGCGATCGTCCAATTTTTTGTAACCCGACAAATAGGCCAGGTACACGTCCTGCAAACCTAAATTGCGCATCCAGGGCGTGTAGGTAGCCGAAATGGAAATATTTTTATCCGCAAACGCCATTTTGGAGGCGTTGTAGTGCATACTGTTGGCATCGGCCGACGTCGCGATACCGGCATCGCCCATGGCACCACCGCGGGCATCGGGTACGATACGCAGGAAAGGTACGGCCGAGGTAACCGCATTGGCGCAACGTTCGCCGGTGACCGGATTGTAGCCATTTACGCAGCGTGGTGTCACGTTCTGGGCCATTAATGCCGTTCCCATCAATGCCAAAACTGCAACGATAATCGGCTGTACAACTAACTTTTTCATGTGAACAAAAGAATTTTAAAAGTTCGAGAATTAGGAGTTTTTTTGAGTAAATCTGGTTGAATAGATGGCGTGCCGGAGTTTTTCGTTTTTTGAATGATTCGATCCGAAACGCGCTGGACATGTAAAGGCAAAAGGTGTGCAAAAGTACGCTGCAAAGGCGTGTCTGGTACACTTTATTTCAAAATTACTAATTTTTCAAAATCGCTTTCGGCAGTTGTCGTTGCTCCTGAAAGATCGGTGCCACGCACTTTGACGCGGTACAAATACACCCCGCGCGCCAGCGGATCGCCATACTCGTCCCGGCCATTCCAGTTAATATCGGTTACCCGGAAACCATCGGTAGGCGCAGAATGGATGATCGTTTTGACCAGTTTGCCCGATACCGAGAAGATGCTCACTTGCACATCCAGCAGTTGACCGGCCAGGTTGTGTTCAAACTGAAAATCGGTGTTGGTGGTAAATGGATTCGGGTAATTGAGCACATGGTCTAGTGCGGCTTTACCGTCTTCCGCGACCACGAATTCCGTGTATCCTTCGCCCGGGTTGTTGGCGATATCCCAGCCTTTTACCCGCAATTTATGCCGGCCGGGCGCGATATTTCGCAACGGGTATACAGCCTGACCTTTGCGATAATTATCCTGCGCACTTTCATAAAAATCATTCAACACAATGGTTTCCAGTACATTATCGTCCAAGATGGCGGTCAGGTCATGACCCAGACTGCTGCCACTGACGTTCATGCCATAGTCGTCGGAGCATTTCACTAGTATTTTAGGGTCCGTATTGGTAATACCGCCCAGCGCAAATGCGTCGGTATTCAAAAAGGCTTGTACCAACGGCGGCTGGTCGTCTTTTACGATATTGGCATTCCCGCCCACAATAATATTTCGGTCGCCGCCTGCTGCATCCAGTGGCGTGCCGTTCTCGGCATAATAACTGATCTTGCCCGCGCCGTAAGCGTAGTTGATGTCTTTGGGAACAATAAAACTGATCTTGAATAATCCATTGGTCACCGTTGCGCTGCCTTTGAAAATGACGTTGCGCTGGACTGTAAACGGCCGCACAATACTACCGTCGTCTTGTCCCAGGGTTTGTAGTTTTTGCACTTTGTCAAAGATCGAAACCGTCACTTTACCGTTAAAATCGCCCAGTAAATTGCCAGCCTGATCGGTCACTGTGCCTTCCAATTCTACAGGCATAAGCGCTTTCAGGGTATCCGGCTGACCGGCTACAACGGGACGACCACCAATTTTCGTAGTGGCAACGCGGTATTCCGGCAAGGCCAGGAACATGGCCGGGTCGCCCAACAGGGTAAAACGGCGCGAGTTTTCATCGCCACCGGAGCCACCCACGCCCAAGTTGTTTTTGGCCACCCGCAGAATGTTGCCGATACTGCGGTACTGACCGTTCACGCGCTGGAAAATGTAATCCTGCACGCCATTCGTCAGGTATTCATTGGCATAAATATATACGGCACGGACGGTGGTAAAAAGCGCCACCGCACCGGATTTTTCTTTCACGAGCGCTTGTTCGCCGCCCGTCAGGGTCGTGTAGTCGTCGAAACCGCCAAACGAACACGTCGCCGTAACGATTAGCGGATAACGATTCGGGTTTTCCCAGCCTGCGATATCGCCCTGATCCACCACGCGTTCCTGCGCCCAGCCGCGCGGGCCACCGTGGCCGATGTACTGTGTCACCAGATTTCCTTTGAAAATATCGGCATTAATAGCAGCCTTCGCATCCGGATAACGCTGGCCACCGGATGTTGCAACTTGTTGATATGCATCGAAATACACCTTGTCCACATTGAACCAGGTTTCCGCACTGATGGCTTCGTTCGCCAGTTTATCGGCCTGATCGGAGTGCACATTGCCTTCGTCATCATCGCCGATGTAGAGTTGACGCAAGCGCCAATCGCCAAGCGAAGCCGGGTCTTTATCGTAAGAAATTATTTTATCTACCACTGCCTGGGCATCTCCGGTATTACGGGTGGTCAAACGCCCCACGGCAATATCAAGCGCGCCGAGCAAGGCATTGCCTTCCGTATCACCCAGCAAACCCACAAAGTCGTCGGAAGGAAAGCCGGAAATCGGGCTGAAAGATTCGGCCGTTTCAAAAACCGGGATAAAATCGAGGTTGTCGGCGCTGTTGGTGTTGTTTTTAGGATCGAACGAACCGTCGCCAAAGAGGAGCAGGTACTGAAATTTTCCCGGGTTCCGGTCGTACAGCATCTTGGCAAAGTCACGAATGGCGGCCACATCTTTCGCGCCTGAGGAAAACTCGTTGTACAATTGGTTGACATCTACCAGCACCACATCCAGACCGCTGAAACTTTTGCGGTGTTCGGCTAGTTGCGAAGCCTGTGCCTGAAATTCAGGGTGATAAATGATCGCCATATCGACATTATCTAGGCCGTGCAGGTTCTGATTGGCGATTTTTCCAACTTTCACTTCCGGTTTTGGCAAGGTATTATCGTCGAAAAAAGCCACAAAACTGCGCAGGTTATCCTGCGTATTCGCGCCAAATTCAACGGTCGAACCGTTTTGCGTGTAGGTTTGACGACCAGGGACTTGCGGATTGGTAATGTTCCAGACGCTGAAGGCGGTATTGCCATTTACCTCGCTGATGCGGAAGGTGCTGGCTGGCTGCGCGATGGTTTTTAGATCCCGGAATTCCATTGTAGAACCGGTCATGGCCAATCGCCGACGCACGTTTACTTCAATATAATCCAGCCAACCTTCACTGGTCGAGCCGGTTTGCGGATATTTCAGGGTAATTTTAACCGTAGCAGACGCGGGCTGAAAGGAACCTGCCAGGACTGCATTGGCGGCATAGGAAGATTCGTTGTTGCTTACGGCTACGCTATTGATCGTACGCGTCAGCGTGGTGCCAGCGGTAGTCAGCACCACGGTGGTACTTACGGCACTGCGACCGGCAAACTCGGCGCGAATGCGACCGGTACTGCCTTCCACTACATTGGGAAAATCAAAGGAATAGTCTTTTTCACGGGTCTGGAAAAAGTAATCGCCAAACCAGCGTTTGCCCGAGCCTTGTGCGGACGCATTGAAATCCAGCAGATTGACCAGTTCGTCTTCTTTGCGCTGTACATCGTCAAACGACTCGCTGACAAATGCAGCCGGCACGCTGGCCACGTCGGCGACCCGCTGGCCGGTCCCATCGCCGGTTTTCAGGAAATACCAGGCATTAAGATCGTATAAATGTTTTTTAATGGTAATTTCCGGATCGGTCGCACTGGCGCGATACGACCAGGGCGCCGGACCTTGGGCATAAAATAAAATATAATCGCTCTGGTCGAATTTCCCGTCGGCCTCGCCGACCACCTGAATGGCATTTTCAATCAAATCATCGGGCCGGGCATCAATATTCCTCTCGGGCAACATTTTGCCGCCATTACCATATAAACGCAGGGTACGCGGATCGAGATTATCCAGATCGCTGATGCCCAGTTGATTTTTCAGATAACTGTAATCCAGTTTGTAAATACCGGTTTGCGTCACGCCGAATTTGTAAATGGTGCCGGTATTCAGGGCCGAAAGTGTCGTAAAAGGCCCGCCCCGCTCGGTTACCGGCGTCGCTTCCGGCGTGATACGCACGGTAATGGTAAAAGAAACGACGCGTTCAAAGCCGCTGCCGGCTTTGCGAATGGGAATAAAACGCACCCAGCCAAAATATTGGGCGCGATCCTGCTCGGCCAAAGCGGTCAATTGCAGGTCCGCACCGAGCTGATCGTCGCCTGCAGCCGGTTTTTTGGTAAATGATTCGTATTGCACTGCCGTAATTTCCGCAGTCACTACCGAACGGCCCGGCAAAGCAAAACGCTCGGCAAAAACCGGCAACGCCGGCGCTTGATCGCCATAGGTACAGCCGTCAAATTTCCAGTATTCCAGCGTTGTACCGTCGGAAAGCGGGTATTTACCGGGCACAGCGGCCCATTGCAGGGTATGTTGCAGCGTAAGCGTTGTTTGCGCTTGTGCGACGCTGGCTACCAGTAGAAATAAGAGAATGTGTAGACGTTGCTGTTTCATAGTAAATCGCAAATACTTATCCGGAGACATTTGTTGCAAATGGTGCAATTCTATGGCCTCGGGTTGCCCGTGTTTTTTTCCTTTTCAAAAAACCTGCTACTTTCGCCGCGTATTATCGCCCGACCAAACAGCAGTATGAAACAAGATAAGATTTTAGTGATCGGTGCAGGCGGCCAGATTGGAGCCGTCTTAACCGAAGCCCTTCGCGAAGTGCATGGCTCTGACCAGGTCGTCGCTTCCGATCTCCGCGATCTCGGCCAGCAAGCGGGGCCAACCGCCGCCCTCGATGCACTGGACCCACAAGCACTGCAAGACCTCGTAAAAAAATGGGGCATTACCCAAATTTATCACCTCGCTGCTATCCTGAGCGCCAACGGCGAAAAAAATCCGCTCTGGGCTTGGGACATTAACATGCGCAGCCTGTTCAATGTTCTGGAAATAGCCCGTACACGCAACCTGGACAAGGTGTATTTCCCATCGTCCATTGCCGTGTTCGGCCGGGAAGCCGTACATACCGAAACACCTCAAAATGAAGTACTAATTCCGGAGACGGTGTACGGGATCAGTAAGGTAGCCGGTGAGAACTGGGCAAATTATTACTACCGGCGCTATGGGGTGGATGTGCGCTCGTTGCGTTATCCGGGTATCGTCGGCTATCAAAGTATGCCCGGCGGCGGCACGACCGACTACGCAGTCGACATTTACCATTATGCGGTGCGACAAGAGGCATATCAGTGTTTTTTGAGCGCTGAGACGCGTCTGCCGATGTTGTATATGCCCGACGCCATTCGCGGCACGCTGGAACTGATGGAAGCGCCCTCGAACCGCCTTTCGGTGCGCACCAGTTATAACCTGGCCGGCATGAGTTTTACGCCGGATGAAGTAGCCGCCAGTATCCGCCAGCTGCTGCCCGGTTTTAAAATTTCCTACAAACCGGATTTCCGGCAGGCCATCGCCGATTCCTGGCCAGCTTCGATCGACGATTCCGCGGCGCGGCGCGACTGGGGCTGGAAACCGGAATTCGATTTGCCGGCCATGACGAAGGATATGTTGCAAAATCTGCTGCAACAGGCCGAAGCAAAGGCGTACTAATTTGATTTAAGATTAATGATTTTTGATGTGCGGGCGTGTGCGTGGCATCCATTGAAGTGTTTATTTTCCATTTAGGCGCCTGGCGGTGATTGAGTTATTACACCCACTTTTGCATTCCTGCGCATCTGAAGCATATCGGCTACATCATCAATCAAAAAAAGAACGCCCCTGCATTCCAACCGGAAACAAGGGCGTTCTTTTTTGGCAGGACTACACAGTTATCAATGCTGATGACCGCCGGCGCCGTGGACGTGTCCGTGCGCCAATTCCGTCTCATCCGCCTCGCGGACTGCGTCGACATGGCCGGTAAAAAAGAGATCAACGCCCGCCATCGGGTGATTGAAGTCAATTTTCACCTGGTCGTCGCCAACCCAGGCGACCATGCCTTGAAAGTGATTGCCATCCTGGTCGGTGAGGGGCAACATGTTGCCCACTTCCAGCAGTCCGTCCGGGATTTTCCCGTCCACTTCGAACATACTTTTAACCACTTCGACCAACGCTGTATCGTCATATTCGCCATAAGCGTTTGCGGCTTGGATACCAAAAGCGAACGTATCGCCCACTTTCATGCCGGAAAGATTCTTTTCAAAATCGGGAATCATAGAGCCGGTTCCGTAGATAAACGCCAGCGGCTCGCCGCCATTGGTGGTTTCTACTAATTCACCTTCAGCAGTGCCTTCGGTCAGGGTGTAGTGTACTGTCACTACTTTTTTCGGTTCAATAACCATTGTGTTGTCGGAATAATGAAAAAATAAGGCGCAAAGGTACGGGGAATATCAACGCCAAACCTAAACTAATACAACTTTAATACACCCGTAGCAACACCACACCATGTCCGTACACTGCGGTGGTAAGGGTCTTTTTAAATTTGCCCACATCCTGTTGGCGCCAGACGTCGCGGACCGTCGCGTAATTTTTCAGGCCCAGTTCGGCCCAGTTCACCGTCACATTGCGATCGGCCATATTGCGATTGAAAATAGCGACCGCCCGGCTGCCGTCGTTCAACTCTTTTACCCAAATCTGTGTATCGCCATCTTGTTTCACTAGACGCCCGGCCTTGCCGGCGGCGTCCTGGTCGATGGCAATCACTTCGTCATTGGACAGCAGGTTTTTGGTAAAATCATCGAGCCGGGCCAGGTCGCAACCGATCAATAACGGCGCGGAAAGCATGGCCCAGAGACTGATATGGGTGTATTGTTCGGAAGGCGTGAGGCGGGTCTGATGCAGTTTGTCGCCCCAGCCTACCCAGCCGACGATGAGCATATCCGGGTCGTTCCAGTGGCCGGATTTGGCGTAGGGGGCCGAGATATTTTGTTGAAAACCAATCCCTTCCAGGCTTTCCCAGGTATCGGTGATATCGCCGGTGGTGCGCCAGAGATTGCCGCCGACCTGATCGCCCCACTCCCAGACGTTGCCCATGCCGTACTGACAGAGCGAGTACACGATATCGCGATTGGTCTTGGCCAGCGCCGCCTGCATGACGCGGTACGGCCGCTGCATTTCTTTCAGATTGGGACTGGCCGGAGCGATCTGGCCGTAACTGCACCAGTCGTATTTCAGGTAGTCGACGCCCCATTTTGCCCAGGTCATAGCATCTTGTTCTTCGTGTTGCCAGGTGGCCGTGTAGCCACCGCAGGTAAAGGGGCCAGGCGAGGAATAAATGCCCATTTTCAGGCCGTGGCTGTGCAGGTAATCGGCTAGTCCACGCATGTTGGGAAATTTCTCGTTGGTCAGGATTTCTCCGGTCACCGTATCGCGCAGGGCCTCCCAGCCGTCGTCGATGTTCATGTAATTCCAGCCGTGGTTGGCGAGGCCGCTTTTCAATAACGCATCGGCCGACTGGCGCACTTTGGCGTCACTGACGCTTAATCCCCAGCAATTCCAGGAATTCCAGCCCATCGGTGGCGTCAGGGCGATATTGTCACCGATGACAAAATTGACAATTTTGGAGGTGGTGCCGAGGCTGTTGGCGGCCGAAAGCGTGACCGAGAAAATGCCCCGTTCGCTGGTAGATCCGGTAATAATGCCCGTTAAGGCGTCGATCCTTAATCCGGCTGGCAACTTAGCCGCCTGGTACTGCATCGGCCGGTCGCCAGTGGCCGCAATGGTGTACAAAAACAGATGTCCAGGGCGGGCACCATACACTTCGGCATTGTTGATGCGCGGTCGCGGCGATTCCGGCGGAGTCAGCAGATAGGGCGTTTCCAGTTCGGCGCTGAGTACGGCTGCGGTTATTTTTTCGGTAAAACGAATCTGTACGCGGGCCCGTTGCAGGTTGGGGAAGTCCAGGTCGAGCGAGCGTCGCTCTTTGGCGTTCAGGGTTATATCCAGTTTTTGCTCGTAGGTCGGCTGGTCTTTTTTGTTTTCAAAAACCTGCACCACATATTGTCCGTCGATAGGCCGGTTGAATTTATTTTCCAGGAAAATTTTCTTTCGGATCTTTTTATCGGCAAAAACAAACGGTTCGGAAGTGGCATCGACGCTTAAAAAATCGGAAAGGTCGACCATGTTGAGATTTTTAGGATCGTTGCCGAAAAATCCGCCGCCGCCATCACCGTCGTACACGCGTACTGACAGCACATTCTCCGCATCCCAGCGCAACGCCGGATCGTCTACCGGCAGTAAATACCGGCGTGGCACATCCCATTTCGTGGCATATCCGCCCGGATCGCTGGGAAACTGGCCCATTTGTCCAATTTTTTTGCCGTTCAAAAAGACCATGTCCACATCGTCGATTTTGCCGAGCAACAACCGCAGGCCGTCTTTCAGGTGCGATTGATCGCGCATACTGCTGGGCAGATTGAAGTGAAACCGATACCAGGCGTAGCCGTTGTAATTGGCAAATCCCTGCGATTCCCAGTCTTTGGTGGGCGAAATCATCCCCCAGTCGCGGTCATCAAAGGCCGGATCTGCCCAGGCTGGCAGGTCGCCCGTTTTGAATTTCCAGGGTTGGGAGAGATCGATCTGGGCAGTGGCCACTGCGGTACACAGCAAGGTGAATAAGGAGACGAGTAAAGTGCGCAAGTGCAGTCGAATTTAAAGTGAAAAGGCTTTCGGGCATAAAAGTAAAAAAACTTCCGACCCGCTTGTGTAATTTATATGTCGGCCGCATCCACCCTGCATCACACATTTCTCATCGTCCAAAATTTAATTTACCATGTCCTTAAAGTCATTTTTACTGATCGCATGCTGCCTGTTTTTGGGCAGTACTTTATTTGCACAAATACTTACCGGTAAGGTTACGGATGCTGATAGCGGCGAAGGTCTGATCGGTGCCAGCGTTAGAGTATCGCAAAACAAAAAAGTTATGCAAAGCATTTCCACCGATATTGACGGCAATTACAGCATCACCTTGCTTCCGGGTGCCTATCTGGTAAGTGTAACGTATACGGGTTACACACCACAAAATGCAGTTGCCATAAGTGTTGCTGCTACAAAAAAAACGGTACAAAATTTCGCCCTAAAACCAGGCGCTACACTCCAAGAAGTGGCTGTAACTGGATACGGAGCCACTAAAAAAGCCAAACACCGTTCCACAAAAATGCCGGCTGCCCGTGCGCAACCAGTCACCTATGCTAAGAGCGCTACAGCTGGTGCGCCAATGCCAACCAAACCTTATAATTATGCTCCGTTGGGTGAAGCAAAAAAAGAAGACCGCCGCGAACAGAAAGAAAAAATTGCGGCCGATCGTTCCTATGACGGCACCACGCCCGAATCGACCACCGAACAATACAACCAAATCGTCGAAAATCCCTTCCAAAACGTGCAGTCCAACGGCATTTCAACGTTCTCGATCGATGTAGACGGGGCGGCTTATGCCAACGTGCGTCGTTTTTTAAATGACCACTCCTTGCCGCCGGTCGATGCCGTACGCATCGAAGAAATGATCAACTACTTTGATTATCAATACAATGCGCCCAAAGGTGTGCATCCGTTCGAGGTGACGACCGAAATGGCACCCTGCCCCTGGGCGCCCGAACACCGCCTGCTCCAGATCGGGCTGCAGGGCCAGCAAATCGACGCCGGTCAACTGCCCGCCAGCAATCTCGTATTCCTGATCGACGTATCGGGCAGCATGAATTCGGCCGATAAATTGCCCTTACTCCAGCAATCGCTCTCCCTACTCACCGACCAGTTACGCGCCAACGACCGGGTAGCGATCGTCGTGTACGCCGGCGCGGCGGGTTTAGTGCTGCCCAGCACGGCCGGCACCGACAAAGTAAAAATCAAAGCGGCGTTGGATGCGCTCTCGGCCGGTGGCAGCACGGCAGGTAGCGCGGGCATTCTGCTAGCCTACGAAACAGCCCGCAAAAATTTCATCATCGGTGGCAACAACCGCGTGATCCTTTGCAGCGATGGCGATTTTAATGTCGGCCAAAGCAGTGAAAATGAGTTGGTTACCCTGATCGAAAAAGAACGCAAAAGCGGGGTGTATCTAAGTATCCTCGGTTTCGGAACCGGCAACTACCAGGACGGTAAAATGCAGATGCTGGCCGACAAAGGCAATGGCAACCACGCCTATATCGACCAGTTGAGCGAAGCCAAAAAAGTACTGGTTAAGGAATTCGGCGGGACGTTGTTCACGATTGCCAAGGACGTAAAATTACAACTGCATTTTAACCCGGCCCACGTTGCCGGTTATCGCCTGATCGGCTATGAAAACCGGATGCTGGCCACCGAAGATTTCAACAACGACGCCAAAGACGCCGGCGAACTCGGCGCCGGCCACCGCGTGACCGCACTCTATGAGATCATTCTCGCCGGACAACCATTACCCAGCCTGACCAAAAGCGATTCTTCGCTGGTCGTGGTTGCCAAGCCCGATACGGCCGTGCAGATCCATGCCGCCGACCTGATGGTGTTACAGTTGCGCTATAAAAAACCGTCGGGCAACGCACCGAGCCAGTTGATGGAGTACCGCCTCCATGCAGCTGCGCTGAATCAACCCGCCGGCAAGGAAAGTAACAATTTTAAACTGGCCTCGGCGGTTGCCGAATTCGGCTTGTTGCTGCGCCAGTCAAAATACGCCGGCACCGCCAGTTACGACCACGCGCTCATGCAGGCGCAGGCCGCCAGCGCGATCGATCCGGGCGGATACCGGGCGGAGTTAGTGGCGCTGATCGCGCAGGCAAAAACGCTAAAATAAATTACGAATTAAAAATTACGAATTACGGCATCTCGGTTACAGTTATAACGGGATGCCGTAATTCGTATTTGGTTACTTTTCATCTGCGAGTTTTTATCGTTTCTAAATAGTCTATCCGACCCCCGGTTTTTCAAACGAAAATTTGGCAACCGCGTTGACCTATGTAGTTTTGTTCCGTAAAAAATGAAACATTTGTTAAAATACTGCTAGCAAGTTGCTTTACTTTGCGCATCCGGCCACCAAAATGGTGCAAAACGGGTAAAAACGACTAAAATACACACGCTCAACCATGACTTGGTTAACTAACTTTCTGAATTCTTCCATCGGCCAAAAATACGTGATGGCGCTGACAGGCATCTTCCTGATGCTTTTTCTGATCGTGCACCTGATCGGCAATCTGCAATTGCTGCAAAATGATGGCGGTGAAGCATTTAACACGTATGCCTTTTTCATGACCCACAACCCGCTCATCAAGGTCATTTCCTACGGCAACTACTTTTTTATTCTGTACCACGCTTACCGCGGACTGATGTTGTGGCGTCAGAACAGCGCAGCGCGCGGCGCAACCAAATACGCCGTGAAATACGCCCGGCCGGCCGAAACATCAGCGCGTAACATGGCCTGGTTCGGTATCATTATCCTGGTGTTCATCGTCCTGCACATGTGGCAGTTCTGGTTCCAGATGCACTTCGGCGCTTTGCCGGCAGTGGATGTGGCCGCCTACGATCATCCGGTCAATAACCTGTACATTCCGGTGGCAGACGCCTTTTCTAATACATTTTACGTCCTGTTTTACGTGGTGTGTATGGTAGTCATCGCCTTTCACCTGTGGCACGGCTTCTGGTCTTCTTTTCAGACCCTCGGCCTCAATCACCGCAAATACACGCCTATTATTAAGGGCGTCGGTTACCTCTATTCCATCGGCGTGCCACTGGGTTTTGCGGTAATTCCGATTGTTTTCTACATCACCAAATTGATGCAGACCACCCCGGTCATGTCGGGCAATTAATAATCAACCTATCCAAATCAGCACATCCGTTTATCTGTAATAACATGGTACAAGAATTCGCACCCGATACCAAACTGGACTCCAAAGTCCCTTCCGGCAACATGGGAGAAAAGTGGGAATCCTACAAAGGCCACGTGCCGTTGGTGGCTCCCAACAACAAACGCCGTATCGATGTCATCGTCGTGGGTACGGGCCTGGCCGGTGCTTCGGCAGCGGCTTCGCTGGGCGAACTGGGCTACAACGTGAAAGCCTTTACCTTTCACGACAGTCCGCGCCGCGCACACTCGATCGCCGCCCAGGGCGGTATCAATGCCGCTAAAAACTACCGCAACGACGGCGACTCCGTCTATCGCCTGTTTTACGATACCATCAAGGGCGGCGACTACCGGGCGCGCGAAGGAAATGTGCACCGCCTGGCCGAGGTCTCCAATCATATTATTGACCAGTGTGTCGCACAAGGCGTGCCTTTCGCCCGCGAATATGGCGGTCTGCTGGATAACCGTTCTTTTGGCGGCACCCAGGTATCGCGTACGTTTTACGCCCGCGGCCAGACTGGACAACAATTGCTGATCGGCGCATACCAGGCGCTTAGCCGTCAGATTCACCTGGGCACGGTGACACTCTACAACCGCCATGAAATGCTGGATGTAGTGACCGTAGACGGTAAATGCCGCGGCATTATCGCCCGCAACCTGCTCACCGGCGAACTGGAGCGTCATGCCGCGCATGCAGTGGTATTGTGCACCGGCGGATATGGCAACGTATTCTACCTGAGCACCAATGCGATGTTGTGCAATACGACCGCAACCTGGCGCGCACACCGTCGCGGCGCATTTTTCAGCAATCCCTGTTACACGCAGATCCACCCCACTTGTATCCCGGTTTCCGGCGATTACCAGTCGAAACTGACCCTGATGTCCGAATCCCTGCGCAATGACGGCCGGGTGTGGGTGCCGAAAAAAGCCGAAGACAGCCAGAAAGATCCACGCCAGATCCCGGAGGAAGACCGCGATTATTACCTCGAACGCCGGTATCCTGCCTTTGGCAACCTGGTGCCGCGCGACATTGCCAGCCGCGCTGCCAAAGTGGCCTGCGACGAAGGACTGGGCGTGGGCAAATCCGGCCTCGCCGTATATCTTGATTTTGCCGACGCCATCAAACGCAAAGGACTTGACAATGTAAAGGCTGCTTACGGCAACCTGTTCGATATGTACGCCAAAATCACCGGCGACAACCCCTACGAAGTGCCGATGCGTATTTACCCTGCCGTGCACTATACGATGGGTGGCCTGTGGGTCGATTATGAATTAATGACTTCTATTCCAGGGCTTTATGCGTGTGGAGAAGCCAATTTCAGCGATCACGGCGCGAACCGGCTTGGGGCTTCGGCCCTGATGCAGGGATTGGCCGACGGTTATTTCGTCTTGCCGTATACCATCGGCTCGTACCTTTCCAAAGAAATCCGTACCGGCGATGTATCGACCGATACCCCCGAATTTGCCGTGGCGGAAAAAGATGTGCGCACCCGCATTGACCAGTTATTGCAACTGGGCGGTACGCAGAGCGTCGAGAGTTTCCACCGTCGGCTGGGCAAAATCATGTGGGATAAATGCGGGATGGCCCGCAATGAAGCAGGGCTGACGCAAGCCATTCAGGAGATCCGCGCACTGCGGGCCGAATTCTGGCGCGACGCCTTTGTGCCCGGCACGGACGCCGATTTCAACCCCGAACTCGAAAAAGCCTGGCGTGTAGCCGACTTTATGGAACTCGGCGAACTGATGTGCCAGGATGCGCTCAACCGCAACGAAAGTTGCGGCGGTCACTTCCGCGAAGAATACCAGACCGAAGAAGGGGAAGCGCTGCGCGACGATGTGAATTACATGTACGTAGCCGCCTGGGAGTGGAACGGCGAAAATATTCCGCAGACCCTGCACAAGGAAGCGCTCGATTACGAAGAAGTGAAAGTGACCCAGCGGTCGTACAAATAGGAGCAGCGTTAAAGGTGAAAAGTTAAGCGTGCAGTTGCTATGAAAATCTACATTATTGCTTTGTCACTTTTTACCGGATGGCGAGTTGTTGCACAAGATACCTTGTATCTGCTCAATCCTTCTTTCGAGATGGACCGGCAATTTCCGGGGCAGATACCGATGTTCTGGCGAGATTTGGGGAACCCGAGTGAGACACCGACTGATATTCAACCGGGATCGTTTGAAGTGACCAAAAGAGCACAGGCGGGCAGTTATTACGTGGGCATGGTGACGCGAGAAAATAATACCTGGGAAGGCATTGCCCAGCAACTAAACGGTAAACTGGCCAAGGATTCGACCTATAAGTTTGGTCTTTGGCTGGCCACTGCGCCGCATTACCGTGCGGTTTCCAGAGTGACTGGCGAACTGGCCGATTATAACCAGCCGGTAATGCTAAAAATCTGGGGCGTAAATACGACGACCAAAGCCGAGGAACTGCTGGCGGAAACGGAACCGGTGCTGCATGCAAGCTGGCTGCAATACGTGTTCACGCTACAGCCAGGCGGGAGTGATTACGATGAAATACAATTGCTGGTCTATTACGCCAAAGGATTCATGCGCACGAATGGCAATCTGCTGATCGACAACTGTTCGCCCATCGTAAAGACTAAATAATCAACCTGTTACCCTAAAAACCAACCAACTTTCAATTAATAATTAAAACAACAATATGCGGCTCAATCTGAAAATCTGGCGGCAAGGCGGCAAGTACAAAGGGGAATTTGTCACTTACACCTTAGACAATGTAAATCCCGACATGTCCTTTCTGGAAATGCTCGACGTGCTGAACGAACAACTCATTCACCAGCGGGAAGAGCCGGTTTCGTTTGAGCACGACTGCCGCGAGGGCATCTGCGGTACTTGCTCGCTCGTAATTGACGGACGCGCCCACGGTCCGATGAAAGGGACGACTACCTGTCAGGTGCACATGCGCCACTACCACGACGGCGAGACCATCGTGATCGAGCCGTTCCGCGCCAAGGCTTTTCCGGTCATCAAAGACCTGGTGGTCGATCGTTCTGCGTTCGACCGTATTATTCAGTCGGGTGGTTATGTCAGCGTAAACACCGGCCAGGCCCAGGATGCCAACTCTATTCCGATTGAAAAAGACACTGCCCTGCGCGCCTTCGACGCAGCAGCCTGTATCGGTTGCGGTGCCTGTGTGGCGGCTTGTCCGAACGCCTCGGCAATGTTGTTCACCTCGGCCAAGGTTTCGCATCTGGCGCTGTTGCCACAAGGCCACGTCGAACGCCAGAATCGCGTGCTCTCGATGATCGCCCAGATGGACAAGGAAGGATTCGGCAAATGCTCGAACGTCACTGCCTGCGAAGCCGAATGCCCGAAAGAAATTTCGATTGAAAATATAGCCCGTATGAACCGCGAATACGCTGGAGCGGCGTTTGGGTCGGAGCGGCAGTTGGCGTAAAACCGCAATTTATTTTTTCAACGCGTCACGCCGGAGGATTTGCTTCCGGCGTGACGCGTTTTTTGTTTTTGGCAATACAATTTGTGACGATGTTAGTGTTTATGAAAATGGCGGTTGTAACAGTAGCGGCAGAAACTATCAATGCACAATCTACCATAGCCCTTTTTGAAAAAATATTGATAAAATACCAAGATAAAAATGCCATATATTTAGTTTGTGACAATGCCAAGTATCATAACAAATAGAGCCCTAAAGGCATGGTTAGTCGATTATCCCAAGATCGAACTCGTCTTTTGCCGCCATATTCACCAAACTTGAACCTGATAGAGCGATTATGGAAATATTTGCGAAAAAGGTCATAAATCTGCATTATTACACCCAATTTGATGACTTCAAGGTGGCGGTGATGAAATTTTTTGAAAATATCCAACAGCATAAAGAAGAATTCAGAACCCTGATGACGCCAAATTTTCAACGGTTTTCGGGAGCCCCGAAAGCCGGGCATCGCTTTTCATAACCACTTTGAAGTGTGTATAACTGGCAGCGGTTCTCGCTTTGTAAAATAAAAAATGTTTAAATAATTGACAATCAATAACTTAATCAAAAAATTAACACATTAGAAAATTGTTTAATTTTAATTTAAAGTATTGATAATGTGCGTTTTACACATTTTATTAAATACAAACCGAGAACCGCTGTATAACTGGCCAACATAGTGAACCAAAACAAGATATTTTACTGGACTTAGAAGAAAAGCCCGAAGGAATATACTTTTTCTCCATTATAGATGGTGAGGGCAAAATTTCTTCGATTAAAATTGTCAAGATCACGAACAAATAACGACGACTGCCGACCAGAATCTATTCTGGTCGGCCTTTTAAAATCCTGTTTATGCGCTATTTTCTAATCTCTGCATTATTATTTACTTTTTACACTGCTTTCACACAGTCCAAGTACGACAACATTTGGGTATTAGGATATGCCCCAAATATTCCGCAAAGTAATTTTGGCGGCTCGTTGCTTGATTTTTCTAATGGTGATCCATCAATAAGTTTCTTCAATATCAACTTTGATTTATTTGCGAACACCTCTATCTGCGATACAGCGGGTAAGTTGTTATTTTATTCAAATGCCTGTGATATTATGAATGCTCAGCATCAGCTAATGATAAATGGAGACAGTATTAATCCTGGCGAAGCACATGAAATATATTGCGACCACGGTTATCCGATATTGCAGAGCGTTATGAGCCTACCCATTCCAGGTACAAGTGACCAATTCGCAATGTTGCACTTACGATACCACGAAGACTATTACACGTATGATTTGCTATACTCCAGTATCAATATGGCTGCCCAAAATGGATTGGGGCAGGTAATGTCTAAAAATAACGCGTTGGCTACGGCTAAGTTTGTCCAGGCATTAACTGCGGTGCGGCATGGCAACGGACGAGATTGGTGGATTGTGCTACCAGAGACATTAACAAATAGGTATTGGATATGGCAGCTTACGCCTCAAGGATTTATTGGCCCGGAAATCCGGCAATGGGGTATTAACTGGAATAATAAAGATTATTCTGGATCAGCCGTATTCACACCCGACGGGACTAAATATATCAGTGGCAATCCAGGCACAGGTGTTAAGATTGCCAGTTTCGATCGCTGTTCCGGGCAATTCAATCTCAAAACGCAATTTAATCTACAGGGTCTTGACTCGCTCGAGCATTGCAGCTTTTCAGTCTCCCCGAATTCCAGATTTTTATATTTGACTACTGCATACCATTTATACCAGTATGATTTGGTTGCCGCCAATATTAAAAACTCCCGTAAACTAATTGCTATCTGGGATGGTTATTATTCCCCTTTCAAAACGACTTTTTTCCATCATGCGCTGGCACCTGATGGAAAGATTTATATAAGTACTGCCGATGGAACAAACGTCTTACATGTTATCAATAATCCAAATGGATACGGCAACGACTGCCAGTTTAGCCAGCATGAGATACAGTTGCCCACTTACATGGCTAAAGATTTACCTACTTTCCCAAATTTTCGATTATATGATTTGCCTGGTAGTGTCTGCGATACATTAGGCATTAACGCACCTACCAGCAGTAATGATAGTGTAGTGAATGTGAACCATTCTATTACTATTGCACCAAACCCGGCCACAGGTATTGTGCGACTTGAACGGCTTCCTATTGGCATTACGCAAGTTCGTGTCTGCAACACACTGGGACAGGTATGGATTTTACAGTTGACCGGCAATAACGATTTAGACTTAAGTACACTGCCAAGTGGATTATACTTTTTAAATGTTTTTGATAATCAGGGTCAAGTATATACAACGAAACCAATATTACTGAGCAAATAGCAAAATGTGATTTTTGCAATGGTCAAGTGTCTTGCTAAAGGCTGTCTTTAGCATCGTGCGTTTTCACTTCACGATGTCCCATATCCATTACCCGGTCAACTAATCCACCAATAACCGCCTACCCCATCCACATTTCGCAAAAAAAGCGGACATTTGCGCCCGCAAGTCAGGTCCTGACCGCACCGGCGCAATAAAATGACCAACCTAACCCTCGATATTGGCAATACCCGCATTAAATCGGGGCTTTTTCAGGAAAATAACCTGCGCGAGCAAGCGATTTGGAACCGCGATACGTTAGCAGCATTGCCGACGTACTGCCGCGACCACAGGGTGCAACAGATTATCGTATCGGCCGTAACGGCGGTGGAAATGGAAGCGGTCGCACAACTGGCTGCGGATTTTTCAGTGGTCGTATTAACCCATGAAACGCCTTTACCCTTTGAAAACCACTATAAAACCCCGCAAACGCTCGGAAAAGACCGGGTGGCCGGGGTGGCGGGCGTGCAGGCATTGTTCCCCGGTGAAAATGGGCTGGTGATCGACGGCGGTACCTGCATCAAGTACGACCTGTTTCTGGCAGACGGCGGATACCGGGGCGGCAATATCGCGCCGGGATTGCACATGCGCATCCAGGCAATGCATCATTTCACCGCCCGGCTGCCGGAAGTGCCCATGTCGATGCCGCAACAGGTCATCGGCGACACCACCGAAACTGCCCTGCAAAATGGAGCGCTGCGCGGGGCTATCCTGGAAATACAGGGTTTTATACGGATAATGAACCCGGATAATGCCCCATTGCGAATTATTTTGACCGGTGGCGACGCCGGTTTTATTGGAAAATACCTGAATTATCCCGACCAAATCATCGAACCGAACCTGACACTTTTTGGATTAAACCATATTTTGCAATTCAACACCGGCAAAGTGTAGCAAAAGCGAAACCCGCAATGGCTACACTTTCAAACCCCATTTTTTGCTACACACACGAACTATGAGATTTTTCGCAGCACTTGGTCTTCTTTTTGCCACCGCTACTCTTTTTGCCCAGCCTAAACAAAACTCGCCGTATTCGCGCTTCGGCATCGGCGATATCCTGCCCCAGACGCTGGCCAACCAGGCTGCGTGGGGTGGGCAAACTGCCGCTTTTCACGACCCATACCACCTGAATCTGGTCAATCCCGCCTCGTACGCCAGCCTGCGCACGACAGCATTTGAAACGGGGCTGTACGCCAAATACAACCACCTGACCACCAACACTGGTGCTAAACTGGATCAATGGAGCGGCAATCTGGCCTATTTTGCGCTTGGGTTCACCTTGAAAAGCCCGATCAACGAGGTGCTGGACAAAAATAAATCACCCTGGAAATACGGCATGGGTATCTCCCTGACGCCCTATTCAGAGGTCGGCTATAATGTGGAGACGCGCAGCAACGAACCCGGCGTCGACTCCATCGCCAATTTTTTTCAGGGTACCGGCGGCACCTACCGGTTTACCTGGGGCAGTTCCGCCAAGTATAAAAATACGTCATTCGGGGTCAACCTCGGCTGGCTGTTTGGCAAGGCAGCCTACGAGACCCGTACAGAATTTATCGATTCCTCCCTCACGTTTCAGGACTTGTTCCGCGACGATCTGGGCATCAATGGCTTTTTATGGAATATCGGCGTGCAACACGACATCATTTTGAAACACGCCGTAAACGACAAAGAAGTGCCCACGCGCTGGATTACACTGGGCGCTACCCTGGAAAGCAAACACAGCATCCGCGTCCAGGCCGATAAATACCGGGCGCGCTATCGCTTCACCAATGGCGCGCAGGTTATTGGCACGGATACGCTGTTATACCAGACTGGCAATCGGCAAAAAATGACCTTGCCAGGTACCTTCACGCTGGGCATTCAATACAACCGCGACGCTAAATGGCGGGTAGGCGCACAGTTCGGGGTGGAAAGTTGGTCGCAATACACCAATGAAGCCCGTCCGGAGCGCCTGCGCAACACGGTGTCGGTATCCGGCGGTGTGGAGTATACGCCCGACTACGCGTCTTACAATCACTACAGCCGCCGCATTCGCTACCGCTTGGGTGGTTATTTCCGGCAAGACCCGCGTTCGATCAACGGTGTTGATCTGGACGATATCGGGGCTACCTTCGGCTTCGGTTTCCCGATCACCCTGCCACGTCAGCAAACCTCTTTTGTCAATACGGCATTTGAGATAGGTAAGCTGGGCACTACCGCTTCCATCGAAGAGACTTATTTCCGGATCACGCTTGGATTCACGCTCAACGACAATACCTGGTTTTACAAAAGAAGATTTGAATAAAGCCTGATGCCTCCACACCTATCCAGTGATTTTCTGCGTAAAGTACGGCGTGCCGGCAGGGCGCTGAATGCACTGGCGAGGGTGTCGCCTGCGCTGGCAGGGCAGGTGGCGTTCCGCATATTTTGCGCGCCGCGCCGGCTGCCTATGCACGCAGATGACCATGCTTTTTTGCACACTGCCATCCAGTCGCAGTTGAAGGTAAAACGCTTGGTCATTCGTGTCTATCACTGGCCGGCGACAGCGTCGGCGCGAACCGTCCTGGTCTTGCATGGCTGGGAGTCGCACAGTGCCCGCTGGCAGCAGCATATCCATGCCCTGATCGCCGAAGGGTTTTCGGTTTACGCGATCGACGGGCCGGCGAGTGGCTTTTCAACGGGACGCATGCTGAATATGATCTTATTCAGCCAGGTAGTACAGGCATTTATTGCGAAAAACGGCACTCCCTACGCGATTGTCGGGCATTCGCTGGGTGGCGCGGCCGCCGTCATGAGTTTGGCCGTATTGCAGGCCGAACGTCCCAAAAAACTGATTCTGTTGAGCGCTTTTGACCAGCCAAGCCGGGTGATCCGCGATTTTGGGGCCATTATGGGCCTAGAGGAAATTGTGCTGAACCAGGTCGATCGCGAACTCGAACGCCGCAGCGGGTTTTCCATAGCCGACTACGCCGTAGCGGCCAAAGTTGCGACGCTTACGGATGTAAAGGGGCTGGTAATGCACGATATAGACGATGACTTCGCACCGATAGCCGAAGGTCGTCAATTGGCGGATGCCTGGGGAGCTACCTTTATGGAAACCCGGGGGCTGGGACACGGGATGCAGGGTCCAGACGTCGTGGCCGCCATTATTGACTTTATCAAAGCGCCTTAAAAATTGGTGGCACGGATTCACGCCGTGCCACCATTGCAATAAAACAAGCCTTAGACCCCGAAAATTACTCTTCGTCGTCGAATTTTGTGCGTTTCTGATAACCTGCATCCTCCATGGTCTCATTGTCGGCTTCCCATTCATCCCCGCCATTGCGCGAGGGGCGTTTATTATTGGGTAGTCGTACTTTGTCGCCAATCGGTTTGCCGATCGGGCGGTCATCATCGGGACTACCGGCAAATGGGTCTTCATTCCCGGACACCCCCGGCGGCAAATCTTTCCCGGCGTTGGCCAGGTTCTTTCCGTCGATACTTTTGGTAGCGTGCGGCACCAGACGCAGGCGTTCTTTGCTGATGAGTTGACCCGTCACGATGCAAATGCCATAGGTTTTGTTTTGCACCCGCAGCAAGGCATTGCCCAGGTCAGTAACATAACGCTGTTGCCGGGTAAGCATGCGTTGCAACATTTCCAGATCAGTGTGGGCCGTAGAGTCATCGTACCAGTCACCGCCCTGCTGATTAAAACCGTTTTCATTGAGATCGGCGATCTGCCGTTCGGTCGTGCTCAGTTCGTCTTGTGCTTGCGTTAACTTACTTTCTATCAGCAGTTTGAATTCTTGCAAATCTTCATCACTGTATCGTATTTTTAAATCAGTGGACATAAGCCGAGGTTAATATTAAGGTATGCGTGAAAAATGCCGGTTTGCGGCTGCAAAATTAGGGCAAAAATAACACTGATAAACCAAGGATTTCAAAAATTTAATATTATCATAGTATAGCATTGTCAAAAAGATCATCTGAAATATCCGGTTTAGCGGTGAAAAAACAAAAAAACCAGTAAAATACACCGTCGGAGAAATGTGATTTTGCGCTGAAAAAAGCTATACTTTCGCCCATATTTTGCATAATACCTAACCGAATCCGTTGAAATAATGCCTGTAACGATCGCCACACCACACCCCACGGCACCTTTGCAAACCAACTCCACACCTACGGACGCTTACCGCCAGGAAGTGCTGCGCGACTTTCGTATTTGCTGTCTCAGCCGCGAAGCCAGCGTCGTCGCCCGCAAGGAAGTACTGACCGGCCGCGCTAATTTCGGCATCATCGGCGACGGGAAGGAGGTGGCGCAGGTGGCCATGGCAAAGGCTTGGCAAAAAGGCGATTTCCGCGCCGGTTACTACCGCGACCAGACGCTCATGCTCGCGCTGGACCTCATGACGCTCGACGAATTTTTCGCCCAGCTCTACGGCGATCCTTATGCCGATCCGTTTTCCGGCGGCCGCCAGATGAACTGCCACTTCGCCACCGAACTGGTCGATAAAGACGGCAACTGGACCGATCATAAAAACCGTTTCAATATCACTTCCGATACGGCACCGACGGCCGGACAAGTGGCCCGCGGACTGGGCCTGGCTTTTGCCTCCAAAAAATACCGGGAAAACCCCGCCATTGCCGGCGATTTTTCCGAAAATGGCAATGAAGTTTCTTTCCTCACCATCGGCGATGCCTCCACTTCCGAAGGACCGTTCTGGGAAACAATGAATGCGGCCGGCGTGTTGCAGGTTCCGTTGGCCGTCAGTGTCTGGGACGATGGCTATGGTATTTCCGTCCCGAAAAAATACCAGACGACCAAGGAAAGTATTTCCGAAGCATTGTCCGGTATGCAAACCGATGGCAATACCGGTATGCAGATCTACCGTGGTAAAGCCTGGGATTATCCGGGTCTCTGCGAATTGTATCGCAGCGGCATTGCGGAAGTCCGCACCACGCATTGCCCGGCTCTTTTCCACATCGAAGAAGTTACCCAACAACTGGGCCACTCCACATCCGGCGACCATCGCCGCTACAAAACCCCGGAACGGCTGGCGTTCGAAGAGAACTTCGATTGTAATGTCCGCATGGCCGAATGGATGATCGAAAGTGGCCTGGCTACGGTCGAAGATATCGACCGGATTAAAAAGGAGGCCAAGCGCGAAGCCGTAGCCGCCGCCCAACGCGCTTATCGTGGTTACCACGACAAGGTCGCGGACGTGCGCAAAGAACTCATTGTGCTGCTCGAGGCAGCCCACACGGCGCACCCGGATGTCATTACTTTATCGGAACTCTTGCCTGAGTTTACGCAGAAACGCGAGCCGTTGCGCTCCGATCTGGTCCAGGTAGCGCGCCGGGCTTTATTTGCTTTATCTGAAAATACCAGTATCGCGAAAGATAATCTTGCCCTTTTTATCGCAACGGAAATGCAGGAAGGCAATCGCATCTACAGTGAAAACCTGCTCAGCGATTCCCCCAGATCGGCCCTGCGCGTCCAGGTGATTGCGCCTGTATACTCGGCGGATTCGCCTTCCAAAGACGGTTATGAAATTTTGAATGCCTGTTTTGATCAGAATTTTGAAAAATACGGCAACCTCTATGCTTTTGGCGAAGACGTAGGGCATATCGGCGATGTAAACCAGGGATTTCGCGGTCTGCAACAAAAATATGGCGAGGAACGCATCTTCGATACCGGCATTCGCGAATGGACCATTATGGGCCAGGCAATTGGCATGGCGATGCGCGGACTGCGACCCATTGCTGAAATTCAATACCTCGATTACTTACTGTACGGGCTATCGCCTTTATCCGACGATCTGTGTACGCTGCGCTGGCGCTCCAACAATCTACAAATTGCGCCGGCCATCATTCGTACCCGCGGCCACCGGCTCGTCGGCGTCTGGCACAGCGGTTCGCCCATGGGCATGATGCTCGGTTCGCTGCGGGGCATGTGGATTTGTGTCCCCCGCAATATGGTGCAAGCCGCCGGTATGTACAATACACTGCTGCAAAGCGACGATCCGGCTATTGTGGTCGAAGTGCTCAACGGCTATCGCCTCAAAGAACGCCAACCCGATAACATCGGTTCTTTCACGCTGCCATTGGGCGTTCCTGAGGTGCTGCGAACCGGTACAGATTGCACGGTGATCACGTACGGCGCATCCCTGCGGATAGCCGAAACGGCGGCCGATATCCTGGCGCAACGCAACATCTCGGTGGAGATCATTGATGTTCAGACATTGCTACCATTCGACTTACCTGAAATGTGCGTAGCGTCGCTTAAAAAGACCAATCGCGTGCTGTTTCTCGATGAAGACGTGCCCGGAGGTGCGTCGGCTTATATGTTACAACAAGTACTGGAAACCCAAGGTGGCTACCGTTACCTCGACGCTGCGCCAATTACGCTGGCGGCCAAAGAACACCGTCCCGGCTACGGACAAGACGGCGATTACCACAGCAAACCGCAGGTGGAAGATGTGGTAGAAGCCATTTGGAAGTTGATGAAAGCCTAGCTGTATCCGCTGGCAGAAAGCGGTATGAATTTTGAACTGGTGAAATACATTTAAGTTTATTATGCGAATATTGGGTTAGGATAAATGCTTGATTGCCAAAGCTAGTGACGGGGTGACTTCAAGTCACCCCGTCACTAATTGATTGATTGCCAACTGTTTTCTAATCCAAACCCAATATTCGCATAACTTACTAATCCATTCCATGTCCCACCGATTACTCTTCCTAGCCTTGCTGCTCTCTTTTCGGGCAGTCGCACAAATCAGCGAGGGCGGCACCCCTCCCGGCCTGTTGCCTGCGCACCGTGCTTTATTTGCAGAAAATCCGCCGAATGCCATTCCGATTCCTTTTGACAAAAAAAAGGCTTGGCGGGAAGACGGCGAACATCCGGGCGAAACGCGTTTTGCAGCCCCCGTTGCGGTCGATATTTCGCTGGCAAACAGCGGCATCTGGACTACTCTACCCAACGGCGACCGCGTCTGGCGCTGTTCCTTGCACGCTGCCGGCGCACTGGGCCTGGTGTTGCTCTTTGATACATTCCAATTGCCGGCAGGCGCGCAGTTTTTTGCCTACACGCCAGATCTCAGGCGCACATTTGGGGCCTATACGACCCAGAGCTGTACGCCCGGCGGCCAGTTTTTGATTGGGGTACTGCCCGGCGAAACGACGATGCTGGAATACCGCGAACCGGTTGCTGTCACCGGACAAGGGAAAATCTACCTCAATCGCATCGACTATGCCTACGACCGCAATGCGTTGAACGAATTTGATCCATCCGCAGCCGATGATTTTTCACAGTCCCAGAACTGTAATGTAAACGTCAATTGCCCCGCCGGAACGGATTGGCAGGTGCAAAAAAAGGGCGTCGCCCGCATCCTGATGGTCTTTTCCAATGGCTCCGGCTGGTGCACCGGCTCGCTGATGGCCAATACCACCAACGACGGGCAACCGCTTTTTCTCACCGCCCATCACTGCCAACTTATCGGCACGAACCCCAATTTTGCGCAGTGGCGCTTCGATTTTGACTATGAAGCCAGCGGTTGTTCCAACCCCGGCACAGAGCCAACGCCCAAATCAGTCCTTGGCTGTCAGCGGCTGGCCTACCGAACCGAGACTGACTTCATGTTGCTGCGACTCAATCCGGTGCCAACCAGTTACGGTGTTTATTTTAACGGCTGGAGCCGGGCGACAACGGCCCCACCGCGCAGTACTTTCATTCACCATCCGGTCGGCGACCTCAAAAAAATATCGGTTGACACCAACGCGGCGACCATTTTCGCACAAACGATCGACTGGACGGGTATTTTTGGCATTAGCCCGGCTAATTCCCACTGGAAAGCCATCCCCGACATCGGTATTTATGAACCCGGCTCTTCCGGATGCCCGTTGTTCGACCACAACAAACGCGTGATCGGCCAACTACACGGCGGACAATCCAATCAATCGAATGCCTGTATCGTTTTTGCCACTTTTTTTGGCCGCTTCGATGTATCCTGGAACCAGGGACCTGACGCAGCCAGCCGGCTCCGCGACTGGCTCGATCCGGGTAATACAGCTGCGCTGTCCCAAAACGGTTACGTGCAGCCGATACCGACTGTCTTTACAATTTCGGGCAACGTCAAAGACTACACCGGCGTAAACATCCCTAATTTAAAAGTCAACCTCACTGGTGGTGCAACTACTTCCACGACCACGGATGCAGCGGGGAATTATACATTTGCCAATGTCCCGGTCGGATTGAACTATACGGTAAAACCGACGCGTGATACCAATGCCATCAACGGCGTCAGTACAATCGACATGGTGTTGATTTCCAAACACGTACTGGGCATCGAAGCCCTCAATTCACCGTGGAAGGTCATCGCGGCGGACATCAACAAAAGCAATTCCATCACGACGTTCGACATTACCGACGGCCGCAAAGTAGTGCTGGGCGTCAATACAAAGTTTTCCAGCAATACAGCATGGCGCTTTTTCCCGGCAACACTTACTTTTGCCAATCCGGATAATCCATTTCAGAATATCTTACCGGCCGAATTGATTGACATTACCAACCTGCAAGCCAACCAGACCGGCGTGAATTTTATCGGCGTGAAAATCGGCGATCTGAATGGCAATGCGATAGTTGGGCAATAAGTACAGCAATTTGTAAAAAATTCCATAAATCTCATGATCCAGCACTATTCCTTATTTATGCGAATACTGGGTTAGGATAAATGCTTGATTGCCAAGGATAGTGACGGGGTGACTTGAAGTCACTAATTAATTGATTATCAACTGTTTTCTAATCGAAACCCAATATTCGCATTATTTGCCAATTCTGCCTACTGCAAAAAGAGTGATTCCTTCATCCTTCATCATTATTCCCAATGCTGCATACTGCAAAAGAACGATTCCTGCGCTACGTCCAGATAGACACCCAGAGCGATCCCAATAGCCCAACAACCCCCAGCACCGAGAAACAAAAAAACCTGGGACACATCCTGGTAGCAGACCTGCTCGCGATCGGCATCAGCGATGCGCATCTGGATGAACATGGCTATGTGTACGCCACTATCCCGGCCAATACCGTTAAAAAAGTCCCGGTTATCTGTTTTTGCTCGCACATGGATACCTCGCCCGACTGTTCCGGCGAAGGCGTAAAACCAATCGTACACAGCCAATACCAAGGCCAGGATCTGGTCTTGCCCGACGATCCTTCGGTGGTTATCCGCAAGCAGGAACACGCAGATTTGCAGCACCAGATCGGCAACGATGTAATCACTGCCAGCGGGACTACCCTGCTCGGTGCCGACAACAAGGCCGGCCTGGCCGCCATCGTAGACGCAGCGCAAATCCTAGTGCAAAACAAGCACCTGAAACACGGCGCTATCCGCATTCTCTTTACCCCGGATGAAGAGATCGGGCGGGGCGTGGACAAGGTAAACATGAAAAAACTGGGCGCGAAATACGGGTACACCATCGACGGTGAAACCGCCGGCAGTATTGAAAATGAAACGTTCAGTGCCGACGGTGCTACCGTAACCATCCACGGTATTTCAGCGCATCCGGGTTTTGCCAAAGGTAAAATGGAAAGTGCGCTGAAAATCGCCGCGAAAATCGTCGCTAAATTTCCAGATAAACTGAGCCCGGAACATACCGAAGGCAAACAGGGTTTCATTCACCCGACCGGAATGGAAGGCAACATTGAAAAAGCCACCATCAAACTCATCATCCGTGATTTTTCTGACGGCGGCCTGAAACGGCATGCTGCAACGCTGCAAAAAATCGTGGACAGCGTATTGAAAGGTTATCCGAATTCCCGGGCGGAAGTGCACATTGCGCAGCAATACCGCAACATGGGCAAAGTGCTGAAACGCCACCCACAGGTCGTTGCATACGCGATGGAAGCGCTGCAACGCGCCGGTTTTGCCCACCCAAAACAAAGTTCGATCCGGGGCGGCACCGATGGTTCGCGGTTGTCATTTATGGGACTGCCGTGTCCGAATATTTTTGCCGGCGAACACGCCTTTCACTCCAAACAGGAGTGGGTATCCGTACAGGATATGCAGAAGGCGGCCGAGACCATGGTGCACCTGGCCCAGATCTGGGAAGAAAAAAGCTAGTGGCTGTGACCTTTGTCTGGCTGCTGCGTAATAATGTCCGTTTTACCACACATATCAGTGCTGGGAAAAGGATAAAAAAGTACCTTCGCAGTATTCACATTCTAAAACAAGTACAATGGAAGATTTTATGAAAAATCTGGTGGATTCCGCCAAAGACGCTGCCAATACAGCCGGTGAAAAATTAACGGAACTCAAAGACGCTGCTGCTGAAAAGGTCGGCGAATGGAGTGAAAAAGCCGAAGCCCTGGCGGCAGAAGCCAAAGCCGAAGCGGCCGAGAAGCTCGCTGAAGCCCAGGCAGCCCGCGCAAAAATAGCCGCCCATGAAGGCGGTGCCCTCGGTTTCCTATCCGATAAAGGCAAGGAAATACTCGGCGATGTACAAGAAAGCGTTTCCGATGTGGTAGAAGACGGCAAAGACTTCTGGGAAAAAGCCAAAGATTACGCCTCCGATAAAGTAAGTGATGCCAAAGCGGCATTGAAGGGCGATGACGACACCGAGAAAACGGCTTAAGTATTGCTAATATTGAATTAAAATGGCCCGGTTTGCTTGTGCAAACCGGGCCATTTTAATTGCTGACAGGACCCATTCACCCCCGCGTCTTGATCTCTCCATATAACTTAGTGGTCTCCGCCGAAGGTTTGCTCTGAAACTCCCGTTCCATCATCAGACAGCACTGGCGGTACTGTTGCTCCACTTTGTTGAGCATGCCGAGCTGCGCGTAACACTGCATCAAACGGCGGTGGATGATCTCCATGCGATAATCGCGCTCCAGGATTTCGCCGCACATGGCGATGGCTTTGCGGTACACGCCCGTGTTGTACAGCTGCTCACTGTACATATCCGCCATCTGGTCGAAGACGGCGCTGAGGTGCTCGCGTTCTACTTCGACCCAATTGGAGCACTCTTCCGGAAAATCCGTCAGGAAATTGCCCGTATACGTTCCGATAATGTCGTGAAACAATTTATCGGGCACTGCCTCGTGTTTGAAGACGCTTGTTTTAATATGTTGGTGCAAACGCTTGAAAGTCAGGATATCCGAAGCAAACTGCGCGAACTCCAGGCGATAACAATCTTTGTCGAACACCAGAAATTTGCTGTCGATGCCCGCTTGCTCCCGAAAGATTTTGCGAATGTGGGTCATCTCCACATTCAGGCTGCGACGGGCGCTGTCCGGCAGGTTTTCATACTTATCCGGCCAGAAAATCTTCGCCAGGTGATCGCGGTGCAGTGCTTTGGGTGCATGATACGCCAGGTAGGCAAAGAGATACTTGGCCTGATTGGTCAACATCACTTTTTTACCACCGTAATACACGTCGAAGGCTCCAAAAAACTGCACGCTTAATCCACGCCAGGCGGTTGGCGAAGCCTCGGTTGTTTCCGGCAATTTCACATCCGGATTGAGCAAGGCAATGGCCTGCAATTCCACCCCGGAAAAAACCAATCCCGGTGTGAGCGCTGCTACCAGCGCTTTTCCGACCTTAGAGCCCGACCGGCCGGCTTTGAGGGGTTTAAGTTTGAAACCTGGCAGATACATCTCGAAGCAGGAAAGGACATCCTGACCGGTAGTTGGCAGTGAAAGGACATATTTCGCCCCCGAAATGAACAGCAGCCGGGTGGTAGCCCCCGAAAAATCGGGCGTGGCTACTACGACTGGAATGTCGGGATACTGACGCTGACAGTTGCGCACCAACGCTAAACCATCCGAAGAAGCGGGCTCGTGCACGACCACGACCATTCCGCCAGTCGGAGCGAGATTGGATAAGTCCCGGGCCAGATTTTTTGCAGAAACTTGTTCCACTTGAAGGAAACTTCCACCGCCGGCGCGGAGGGTATGCAGCAGGGCGCTATCGTCGCCACAGAGCAATACTTTGGGTAGTGGCATAGGTTTTCAAAGGGTTTGGTTTAAGGAGATCGGATTTCTTCTACAAAGATAAACGCTATATTTATTTTTTTAATTCATCGGCCATTTAATTTCTTGTTTTCGATCAAAAAAATCGCTTATTCTGTTAATGTATCCATAAAAAGAATTTTTTTGAAACTTTCCTGAAAAACACATCCGTTTAATTTCATATCCGCAAACATTCTTCACCTTTAAAACACTTGCGTTATGAACACTGATCAAGTAATGCTGTTCGCCATCGTTGTGTTGATGGCGTTTGTATTCATTGTGCGCATGGGACGTAATCCGAACCACCGAGAAAACCACCGCCGCTACTTACCGTACGAAGACTACCCTGAAGAACCGACTATGTACCACGCTGGAATGCCGCACGCTGCCGAAAATGACTGGTTTGAAAAACTGATTGCTACACTTGCCGCCATTTCGTTTGTCTGGTTTTTGGTGACCCATGTAGCATAATACGACCTTATTAGATATTCAGCATAGATGCCTTGCCGGGAGTTCCGGCAAGGCATTTTTATTGCTTCGAACGTTGATTCTACGATAATTACCCGAGTGGTACGCTATTTGTTGTTTTATCAGCATCTTGCCGGCTGTTTACCCGACAAAAGGTACCCCTGCCAACCGAAAACGCGCTCCAGGACCGATTTTTCACTTAAAAATGCGCCTTTCACATGGGTCAGTTACATATTGAGGGTCTTGCCGACTCTATACACCATTGCACCAGTCACCGCGAAGGCGACTGGATCATCTGGAAATGTCCACATTGTGCCGATTATGAACGCCGCTTCAACTGGCAAACCGGCCAAATGCAGACTCACCGCGGCAATTCGACTGTACAACATACCGGTATCAATTCACAGGGCGATAATATGGCGCCACTGGCGAAATTGACACCCCAGCAATCTAATTAGTGGTATCGAATGCGAATATTGGGTTAGAATAAATGCTTGATTGCCAAGGCTAGTGACGAGGTGACTTGAAGTCACCCCGGCACTAATTGATTGATTTTCAACTGTTTTCTAATCGAAACCTAATATTCGAATGTATAGGTTACTTATTTGCCGCTACAGAAGTAAGGTAGTCGGTTCTGAGCCGCATTAAAAGCGGGGTTGTACGCGCAGATTCGGCTGGTTGTGGTTTTTCTTTCGCTACGATCGGCTGTGGACCAGTTTCCAGGTGCGCCAATATTCTTTGTATACGCGGCGATCTCGGTGGCTTTTCCGTAGCGACCAGTCCCATGGCCACTGGTTTTTCCGGCAATCGGACTACGGAAAATGTTTCATCCCTGATTTCCGCTTTCAATCGGTCTAACAGGCGGGTTCTGCCTATTGGGAGCGGAGTCGCTGCTTGCGCCTGCGCAGTGGGTGATGCCTTGCTTTGCGCAGGGTGTTCCATTATTACCGGCGGCTCTGGCGAGGGTGTTTCAGGGGTGGCAACGGGCTGTTGTACAACCGGTTTAGCTGCGGTCGCCTTTTTTTCAGCAGGAACATATTTACCCATAAAGTCCCCGATTGCCTCCACGCCTTTCCCTTCAAAAGAGCGTTTTTCCTGCGAGGAAAGATGTTGAATAACACCTTTTAACGGTCCTTTGGCGGCAGTCCGGTAGTAGTCGATGCGAAAGGAGACTTTGCTGGCCGGCAACGCCTTATCCGTAAGTTCGTAGCCCGGATCGGCGGATTTTTTTTTACATTCTACCAGTTCCTGTTCCACCGTCTGGATTTTTGCCGCAAGGCGTTCCTCGTTTTCCAGGGCGCGATCCAGCAATTTCAGAATATCCGGTTTGGTGCGTTTATCTTTTTGATCAGTACGCATGGCTTTTGTTTTTAAAGGGGTGAAAAAAAGCGAAAGCCGCTCCCGGCCCGGTCGGGACAAAAGCGGCTTTTCACAATCAGTTAATTTTCAGCGCATTAGACCGTTTCATAGAATTCAACTTTGCCGAATTCTACAAAACCAGCGGCCGGAAGCGGATTGTTACCATTGTACAAGCGCAGCACGCCTACAATATCGTACACGCCTTCCGGTACCGTATTCGCAGGAATTTGAATGGTGCGGTTGTACACATAACCTGAAATCGGCTGGTAAGGCACAAAATTCACGCCGGTACCACCGATGTTGAATTCCGTATTGCCCCACTTTTCGAAATAAAGTTGCAACTTCCAGCGAATGGCCGGATTGGACAACAGGGCTACCAGCGGACCTTGAACGCTCCACGAGAAACCAAAGGAGACCGGCTGCTCGCACTGGATCAGGTTGGTTTGCGTGACGTCATCCGGCCAGGGACCGGTGGTAGGAAGTTCCTGCATGGTGACAACGGAACTGCCGTTGAATTGGAAAGAAGCCGGGGTGGCCAGACCTTCTTCTACTTGCATTGCTACTGTAGGCATGGTAAAAAATTTTGGGTTTTACTGATTTGGCGGTGTCCGGTTCAGCGCGAGGGATTCTGCTCGACACATCCAAAGTCGCAAAAGGTTTTTTTGTGGCGAACCGCTTACGTTTGTTACTGAACTTGATGCAAAGATGGGGTGGGCATAATTAAGCCTCGCCTAACACGCAGTCAGGTGTCGATTAAAACACAGTTAAAATGCAGACAATGTGTATTTTCCCGAAAACAACGGACCTGGCTTAGGCCGGATCTACGTCTACAGCGATTTGTACTTGCGAAAAGCCCGGTTTACCGCACACTACTTCGATGAAATAACGCACCATGGCTTTGGCATCTGCGAGTAAGGGAGCCGATTTTTCCAGTTTCAGCAGTACTTCCTGGGCAAACAAGCCGCGAATACGCGGAATATGCGGCTGCACCGGTCCGAGCACGCGGCCACCGAGTTTTTCCCGCAGCAACCGGGTGAAGAGTATCGCCGCTTCCTGCACTACTTTGGGATCTTTATGCCGCAGCGTCAAATGAATTAAGCGGTAGTACGGCGGATAATTAAAGGTTTTGCGTTCAGCCAGTTCGCGGGCAATAAAAGTCTGAAAATCGCCGGCCAGCACTTCCTGCAAGACCGGATGTTTGGGATCGAACGCCTGGATCAGCACCTTGCCGCGTTTGCGTTTGCGACCGGCGCGGCCGGCCACCTGCGTGAGCAGTTGAAAGGCGCGTTCGCTGGCGCGGAAATCGGGGAACTTGGTCAATTGATCCGCCCCCAACACCCCCACCAGTCCGACATTATCAAAATCGAGTCCTTTGGTCACCATCTGGGTACCCACCAGAATATCCAGGCGATGTTCCTCAAAATCGTTGAGCAGCGCGGCGAGATTGGTTTTACTGCCGGCCGTGTCCAGATCCATACGGCCGATGCGTGCTTTGGGCAGGAATAATTTCAGTTCGTCTTCTATTTTTTCCGTTCCAAAGCCTTTCAAAGTGATTTTTCCGCTGCCACACGCCGGACAAACAACCGCCGGATCCTGTTGATAGCCACAGTAATGGCAGCGCATGCGATTGGTATGTTTGTGAAACGTCAGGCTCACATCGCAGTGCACACACTGGGCGGTCCAGCCGCAGACCTGGCATTCCAGCATGGGTGCATACCCGCGCCGGTTCTGAAACAAGATGGCCTGTTCGCCGTTGTCGATGGCCTGTTGCAGGCTTTCGAGCAGCAGCGGCGCGAAAATGCTCTGCATCTGTTTGGCTTTCATCACCTGCCGCAGATCAATCGTTTCAATTTCCGGCAATTGCAGGCCACCAAAACGTTCAGACATTTCCACCAGGCCGTATTTGCCGGTCTGGGCGTTGTGATAGGTTTCGACGGCCGGCGTGGCGGTGCCCAGCAGCACTTTAGCGCCGTACAAATTGGCAAGATAAATAGCGGTGTCGCGGGCATGGTAGCGCGGTGCCGGATCGTATTGTTTGAACGACGGGTCGTGCTCCTCGTCGACGATGACCAATTGTAGGTTCTGAAACGGCAAAAACAGGCCGGACCGCGCCGTCAGCAACACGGGTTTGCCGGCCGCAGCGGCGCGCCACACTTCCACCCGTTCGTTGTAGTTTATCTTGGAGTGATAGACGACCACTTCACTGCCAAAAACGCGTTGCAAGCGATTGGTGATCTGCGTAGTCAGCGCAATTTCAGGCAACAGGTACAGTACTTGTCCGCCCTGCCGCATGATTTCGCGGATCAATTCGATGTAAACGCGGGTTTTGCCGCTGCCTGTCACACCATGTAATAGCACCGTACTTTTGATCTGGAAATGCGTTGCGATTTCCTGGATGGCGCGTTCCTGTTGCTTGGACAGCGTGTCCGTTTCCGCCAGTTCATCTTCGTAGCCGCTCATGCGGCTGACTTCGCGATCGTAGAGCTCTAAAATGCTTTTTTTAACCAGCGTTTTCAGCGTCGAATCAGAGACATCCGCTTTTTGCAGCACGGCCTGTTTCAGTACAAATGGCTGGGTTTTCTCCAGCGCCAGATAAGCCATCAAAGTTTCCACCTGGCGCTCCTTGTTTTGCAGTTCGGCAAATACTTCGCGCAGCAATTCCGGTTGGGCGCGATATGGTTCGGCCAGCCGCACAGCGGTCACCCGGCGCGGTTTGAATTTTTCCTGCAAATCTTCCCGCAAAAACAAAACGCCTTTATTCAACAGGCGCTGAATGACCGGAAAGACCGTTTTTTTGTTTAAAATCTTGCGCGCATCTTCAATGGTCACTTCGCTTTGCAGGTGCAACGCCTCGGCGATCAGGTATTCATCGTTGTCGAGCGCTGAGAAATCATCGCCGTACACCGGGCTGAACACCAATTTGGTCTCGCTGGTAAGTTTCAGGTGACCCGGTAGTGCCGCCTGCATCACTTCGCCCAGCGTACAGCAATAATAATCGGCCAGCCATTGCCACAGTTTGAGTTGCTGCGGTGAGACGACGGTCACTTCATCGAGGATCGAAATAATGGGCTTGACCGGATAATCCGGCTTTTCCGCATGCACGCGTTCGACCAACCCGCTGTACAATTTGCTCCGTCCGAACTGCACCTCCACGCGCACGCCGGGCTGCAACAATTCAACAGAGGCATCCGGGATCGAGTATGTATAGGTGCGTCTAGGCAGGGCCAGGGGGAGAATTACGTCAGCGTACAATTTTGGTGTCTTTTTACCCGCGTTTGGGCTATTTTCTTTTACTCAGATGGCAAAATTAAAAAAGATTGCCCTTGAAAACTTGAAAACCCCAAAAGAAGTTTAATTTTGTGTCAACTTTGAACCAGAAGCGGTCAAAAGCCGTTTCTGTTTTTTTTACCAAAACAAAATAATTACTTGGCATTTAAACCATACCGTCCCAAACCAGCGGGACCAAAACCTCCCGGCCCACCGCGTCCTGGCGGAGGTGGCCCCCGGCCGTTCAATCGTGGCCCGCAAGCCCCGGAGCACCGCATCAATGATTTTATTCGCGTCAATGAGGTGCGTTTAGTGGGTGAAAACCTGGAAGAAATCAGTGCAGCCGTCGGTCAACCCGTCGAAAGTGCTGTTTATGCGACGTCTAAGTTGCAGAAATGGGCCGAAGAGATGGGTCTCGATGTGGTGGAAATCTCCCCAAACGCCGATCCTCCGGTAGTTCGGATTACTGACTACAACAAATTCCTGTACCAGAAGAAGAAGAAAGAGAAGGAGATGAAGGCCAACTCGGCGAAAGTAGAGTTGAAAGAGATCCGTTTTGGTCCGGAAACGGGCGAACACGACTTCGAATTCAAACTGCGCCACGCCAAAAACTTCCTGGCCGAAGGGAATAAAGTAAAAGCCTACGTGCAATTCCGCGGTCGCGCCATTGTCTTCAAAGACCGCGGCGAACTGTTGCTGCTGCGTTTCATGAAAGAACTGGAAGAGCACGGCGTGGCCGAGCAACTGCCCCGCCTGGAAGGAAAACGCATGAACGTAATCCTGTCACCGAAGAAATCGGGGGCTAAAAAATAAGCATCTGCCTGGTTGGTGTGGCTGTAGATACAGCGCGCGGACCGATCAAATTATATTCTTCCAGCGAACCGGCAAAAAATTTGCCGGTTCGCTTTTTATTTTGGTGTAAAAGAGTACCTTTGCGCTCCAATTTTTAACATAATTTTTGTATCATGCCTAAAATGAAGACCCACTCCAGCGCGAAGAAGCGTTTTTCGGTGACTGGAACCGGGAAAGTAAAACGCAGTCGGGCGAGAATGCGCCACCTGATGCGTAAGAAGACGACGAAGGCAAAACGTCACCTGCGCAGCGGTGTGATCGTGGACAAGTCGGAACACGCTCGTATCGAGCGGTTGCTCGTTATCTAAGTAGAACCGAGCAAGTCCCTTCGCCGGGACATTTCACACCATTTTTTAACGAGGATACTGATAACAAAGCGCTGGTGAAAACCGCCTCGGTGTCGAACTAAGAAATCTTGCAGTATGCCAAGAGCAACCAACAACCCGGCCAGTCGTGCCCGCCGGAAAAGAATCATGTTAGCCGCACGGGGCTTCTTCGGAGCCCGTTCAAAAGTCTATACCGTAGCGAAAAACACGCTGGAAAAAGGCTGGCAGTACGCTTACCGCGACCGTAAATTCAAAAAACGTACGTTCCGCCGTTTGTGGATTGCGCGTATCAACGCCGCTACCCGCGCTGAAGGTTTGAATTACAGCCGCTTTATCCACGCCCTTTCCGAGAAAGGCATCGGTCTGAACCGCAAGGTGCTGGCTGATATGGCGCTCAACCACCCGGATACGTTCAAAGCGATCCTCCGGGCGGCTACCGCGCAAGCATAAACTGTCCATTTCGCTGGAGAAAATATAAACGAGGAATCGGCTGTGATGGTCGGTTCCTCGTTTTTTATGCTATAAACAGACTATCCAGTCCCAGTTCTTTGTCTATCAATCCATTGCTATGCTCGTTTTTCACCAATCCAAAAGTGCTCACAAAGGTAAGAAACATCTGTTTTTTGGTATTGGTGTAATGTTGAAACAACGCTATTTTATTGCGCAATTCAGCGGCGTAGGACTTGGTAATAATATATTCGGCGGATGCCCATTTAATTTCACATAGATTAATAACCCGGTCGTCGCGGTCAATCAGGAGATCGATCTGACAGCCGCTCATACCGTCGGTGCCTCTATGATAAAATGAGGAAGCGGTAGAAAAAACGCCGGAAATGCCTAAGGCTTTTTTAATTTGCGGCAGGTGTTTGAGGCAGACGCTTTCAAAAGCGTACCCGCTCCAGGTGCGAAATGTCGGCGTTTGCTGAAAACTTTGCCATATACCGGCACCTTCTTTGCGCAGGTTTTCGATAAATTTCAGGTAAAAAAGTGAATATTCATCCGTCAGACGGTAAAGCATATCCCGTTTGATCCGACCAAATGGTTGATATCCGGTGATAAATCCGGAATGATCCAACTCTTCCAGTGTTTTGGTTAAGCCGCCGCCATTAGAAAGGCCGGTGATCGCAATTAGGTCGCCCCTTGTCATGCCCGACCACTTTGTTGCCAAGGCCCGCACTACGGCGATATGATTGTCCGCATGATCGAAAAGAGAGGGATACAATTGTTTGAATTCATCGAACAGCGTACCGGCAGGGTCAAAGCAGATACGATCGATGTTCTGGGCCACACTTTCGCCTTTTTGAATTTCCTTGAGATAGTGCGGGATCCCGCCTATCGCCATATACAGCTCCGTAACCTGGTATCGGTTGAGATTCAGACCTCTTTTTTGCAGGTACCGTTCGGTCTCCTGCAAGGAAAAAGGTTTGAGTGTGATACGCTTGGTGATGCGATTGTAGAGATCGCCTTTGTTGTGCACCACTTTCTGGATCATCCAGGAAGCGGCCGATCCGCAAATCACCACCACGATATTGTTCTTGACCGCCCAACTATTCCAGAAAAAACCAAAGGCATGCAGAAAACCCGAACGATTGCCCGCAAGCCAGGGCATTTCATCAAAAAAGACCACCCGTTTTTCGGGACTTGCCGTATTCTCCAAATAGAGAATGAGCAAGCGGAAAGCCTCCAGCCACGTCGCCGGCTTTTGGATCGGCAAAGGGGATCTGGTGTATAAATTGAGCGCAATGGAAAAATGTTCCAATTGCTCGCGGTTGGATGCGTGCCGGATGCCGGTGATTTCAAAAGCCATCCGGTCCGAATAAACTGATTGTATTAAAAATGTCTTGCCGACCCTTCGTCTGCCGATGACCGATACCAATTCTGATTCGCCAGACTCCAGCAGCGTTTCGAGGGTTTCGGCTTCTTTTTCCCGGCCTACCAACAATGTATTTTGTATAGTTGCTCGTTTTAAGTAGGCGAAGATAGGTAGATAAAGCGAGCAACTACCATTTAATGCGCGCTGTATCTACCCATTTTCAATTTATACGCCGCCGGCAACATTTTTTTAACCCTTGACCAATCGCCCGGCTTTATGCACCTTGCCATCCACCACAATTTGATAAAAATACAACCCGGGCCGTATGGCTGTCAGGGGAATTTTATACTGTCGGGATGCAGCGTAGTCAAAAGTCTGCTCCTGCAGGAC
>JBBRDQ010000018.1:0-45804 GCA_038203695.1 Chitinophagales bacterium | reverse complement strand
GCTGTTCCAAATGATCGATGCGGTGGTGCCATTTTTCAATATGACCATACAACATCGTAGCATTCGAGCGCATGCCGAGTCCGTGCCAGATTTCGTGGATGCGCAGCCATTGCTCCCCCGTGCATTTATCGGCCGCAATTTGTTCGCGGATCTCCGGATGGAATATTTCCGCACCACCGCCCGGCATACTGTCCAGTCCGGCGGCTTTCATCAGGGCCATCCCTTCTTCGTACGACACTTTCGCCTTTTTGAAAATATAGTGGTACTCCACCGGCGTCAACGCTTTGACGTGCAGTTCAGGCCGGTGTTGTTTGATCTTATTGAAAAATTCCAGGTAAAACGGCAGGTCATATTGGGGCAATACCCCGCCGACAATGTGTACTTCGGTGACCGGTTTACCGTCGTATTTATAAACCATATCGAGCATGTCCTGCATGGAAAAAGCCCAGGCATCGGTGTCGCTGCGTTGTTTAATCAGGCGGGAATACGAGCAAAATTTGCAATCGTAGACGCACAGATTGGTCGGCTCAATGTGGAAATTGCGGTTGAAATAGGTGTTGTCGCCGTTTTTGTATTCGCGGACAAAATTGGCCAGTGCGCCCAGGTACGCGAGGTCGCCGTGCTCAAATAAAAAAACGCCCTCGTCGAACGTAAGGCGTTGATGGTCGGCTACTTTCCGGGCAATGGCCTGGTGGTCGCCACTCAACATCGGGTTGTCCAACAGCAGTTCTAATTGCGCTGTATTGCTCATTTCTTTTGTTCCTTTTCTTGACATTCAAACCCCAAAAGTAAGGTCTGGTTCACTGAAAAGCGTGAAAAGTAAAGGGTGAAACGTGAAATACATCGACCAGTACTTCCGATCATCGTAAATGTGCGTCGATGAATTTCACGTTTCACCCTTCACGGTTCACTTTTTTACATGATTCTCGTTCCCTCCGCGATCACCGCGCCTTTGCGCACCACTACCACGCCGTCGCGGATGCAGTATTGATCGGTGTCCATATCGGGCAGGTGGTCGCCACCTTTGATCATGACATTGTTGCCGATGCGGCAATCTTTGTCCAGAATGGCGTGTTCGATGTGGCAGGAATGACCGACCCCCATCGGAATATCATCGTTATTTCCGGCGATTTCCTGCAAGGTCTGGTACGAGTCGTTCCCCATAATAATGGCGTCTTTGATGACGGTATTTTCACCCAGTCGTGAACGCAACCCGATGATAGAACCCTCGATCAGCCGAGCGTGGATAATGGCACCTTCGGCTAATAATGCCCGGTTGATATGGGTGCCGCCGTAGAATTTAGCCGGCGGCAACATCCGGCCACGCGTATAGATGCGGCGGTCGGTATCGAACAGATTGAAGGATGGAATGTGGTCGGTCAGTTCGATATTGGCTTCAAAAAACGAGCGGATCGTACCGATGTCTGTCCAGTAACCTTCGTACTGGTAAGCGGCCACTTTCATGCCGGCATCGATCGCGGCTGGGATAAGTTCTTTGCCAAAATCAGTCGCATCCGGATGCGTATCAAAGAGATCGGCCAGGGCTTTGCGACTGAAAATGTAGATGCCCATAGAGGCCAGGTAATTGCGGCCGCGTTTTTTGTTCATGGTGCTCACTTCACTCACCCAACCGGGCAGTTCGTCGGTATCCGGTTTTTCAATGAAGCGTGGGATGTACCCATTTTCATCCACTTTCATAATGCCGAAACCAGTGGCGTCGCGCGCATCTACCGGCAGGCAACCGATGGTAATATCGGCATTTTGCTCGACATGGTATTGCGCCATCGCCTCAAAATCCATCTGGTACAATTGGTCGCCGGAGAGCAGCAGCACATAGTCGAAATCCTGGCGCTCATAGTGCTGGCGACACTGGCGGACGGCATCGGCCGTGCCTTGGAACCAGTCTTTATTGCCAGGCGTCTGTTCAGCAGCGAGAATATCAACAAAACCGTGGGTAAAAATGTCGAAATTGTAGGTGTTTTTAATGTGTGCATTGAGCGACGCGGAGTTGAATTGCGTCACCACGTACATCCGTTTTACGCCGGAGTGAATACAGTTGGAAATCGGGATATCAATAAGGCGGTATTTACCCCCAATCGGTACGGCTGGCTTCGAGCGTTTTTCAGTGAGGGGGAACAGGCGCGAACCTGCGCCGCCGCCGAGAATGATGGAGATCATTTTTATCATAAAACAGAGTTTACGGTGGACGATGGATGGATGCTTACTTTTTAGGCGTTTTTGGGGCGGGTGTTTTAGGTAAAACTACCGGTGTTTTTGCGGTTGGGGCAATGGCCGGCGGGTCTGTTTTTACGGGTTTAGTTATTTTTGTAGGTGTTTTAGCGACGGGTGTTTTTACTTCCGCTACGGGTGCAGTTGGAGGCGCTGACGCAGTCGTTGCAACAGGCGCAGTCGCCTTTTTGGGTGTTTTAACGGCGGGGGTTTTTACTTCCGCTACGGGTGCAGTTGGAGGCGCTGGCGCTGTTGTTACAACAGGTGCAGGCGCTTTTGTAGGTGTTTTAGCGACGGGGGTTTTTACTTCCGCTACGGGTGCAGTTGGAGGCGCTGGCGCAGTCGTTGCAACAGGTGCAGGCGCTTTTTTGGGTGCTTTGGCGACCGGCACTTTTACGTCCGGGGTTTGGCTTGCTTTGATCGCCGGCGCTGGAGCAACCACTGGTTTGCCCACGGGTGCGCCGATGCTGCGATACACATTCTGGTATTTTTCAATCACGCCTTCCCAGGAGAAATCCAAGGCCATAATACGGTGGCGGAGGTGCGCAACCGTGGCCGGGTCATTGCGCCACATCGAAGAAGCGCGGTGGATGGCATACCCGATGTCGTCGAGCGTCACATGATCGAAACGGATGCCGCGTCCCGTGCCGTCCGGCGTTGTAATATCCGGCACGGTATCTTTGAGACCGCCCACCGAGCGCACGATCGGAATAGTACCGTATCGCATGGCGTAGAGTTGATTGAGTCCGCAGGGCTCTACGCGCGAAGGCATGATGAGGAAATCGGAGCCGGCATAGATCTGGTGGGCCAGTGCTTCGTTGTAGTCGATCACCGCGCTGACTTGCCCGGCATATTCGTAGGCCATGCTGCGGAACTGGTTTTGCGTCCAGGTCTCCCCCGTCCCAAGTACGATAAAGCTGGCTTTGCCGCCCGCATGCAGGTAATTGCGGTAGGCTGTCGGCAGCAGGTCGCTGCCTTTTTCACCGACCATACGGCCGATGAAACTAATGATCGGGCGATCGATCGGCAGGTTGAACCACTCGCACAGGATTTGTTTGTTTTTTTGCTTAAAGGTTTGCATTTCATCCCCTTCTAACTGGAATTGAATGGCCGGATCGGTGCGCGGGTCCCATACCTCGGCATCTATGCCATTGATAATGCCCCATTGTTTGCGCCATTCCTCCCGAAAAAGCGACTCCAGGCCCATGCTGCTCTCATGGAGTTCGTACAGGTAACTTTCCGAAACTGTCGTCACGGCCCAGGCGCAGCGCAACGCGGATGCCATGGGATTAATCGCATGGTTCCACTCCAGCAGACCGCCGAACCAGGCGTCAAAATACGGCAGTAAATGCCGGCTTTTCCAACTGAACATGCCCTGATATTGGCCATTGTGGATCGTAAACACCGTGGGGATATTGCCCAAAGACTGGTATGGCGGGCAATGTTTCACCATAAAGGGAATCAGGGCCGTATGATGGTCGTGGCAGTGTAATACGAGCGGTCGGTCTTGCGCAGGGAAAGACAACAACCACTGCAAAACAGCCTGCTGAAACACAATATACCGCTCAACCTCATCGCTGTACGGCGCGCCGGACGGATCGTTGTAGATACCCGGACGATCATATAATCCGGGAATATCCACCACGAAAAATGGAAATCCGAGCGTGTTGTTTTTTTCCTGCTGCACCGAGAACCCTATGGTGCGCCAGTCTACCCGAACAGCGCCGCCATACACGGTCACCCATTCGCGCCCGTTGATCCATTTGAGCGCATATTTTGGAATAACTGCGGCCGAAAGCATCCCGGCAGCAGTCTGGTACTTGGGTAAGGAGCCCACCACATCGGCGAGGCCGCCTGTTTTAGCAGCAGGATAACATTCGGCAGAAATATGCAGTACCTGAATCATAATAATGTAGTGATGCGTGAACCGGTGGACCGATTGATCAGTGTCTGGCTAATTGGAAGGGCACCTGATTTTCGGGGCAAAATACACACAATGCCTACGAACCAAGCAAGCGTTGGTGGTTAATTTTTTTTGAAAAATTATATTTTGATAATCGCCTGTAAGGTTGGTTTTTGTTTTTAGTAATTTTGGGTAAAACTAAAATTATCCGCGTTTTAGGCGTATTTTAGATCGAATCCTCGATTGCTGCCCATCAGCAACTATCCAGTAGATCGTTTTTTTTCCGTTCTTGGCTTCAAATTCATACAATGTATCCGGATAAGATTACAGATTCTTTCCAACGTATTTTTCATGTCGCTCCGGCCCTGGTCATCTGTGCACCCGGACGCATTAACCTGATTGGCGAACATACGGATTACAACAATGGTTTTGTACTGCCTGCCGCGATCGACAAAGCGATCTGGCTGGCGGTTTCTCCGCGTTCGGATGATCGGATTGAGTTGTTTGCTGATGACATAAATGATGCCTGCTCCGCTGATTTACAACATCTTGTCCGCTCGGATAAAGGCTGGCCCAACTACCTGTTGGGTACTTTCGACGAACTGCGCAAAGCCGGACATACCATACACGGTGCAAATGTGGTACTGGGCGGCAATATCCCGGCGGGGGCAGGTCTTTCGTCTTCGGCAGCGATGGCCAGTGGATTGCTGTTCGCGTTGAACGAATTGTATGATCTGGGTTTATCTGGCGCAGGACTGGCGCAGTTGGCGCAGCGCAGCGAGAATAATTTTGTCGGTATGAACTGCGGTATTATGGATATGTATGCTTCGCTGATGGGGCAAAAGGGCCATGCGTTGCTGCTGGACTGCCGCGACCTGACCACAAGGTACATCTCCGTTGACCTGCCCGATTACACCTTTATACTGTGCAATTCCGGCGTGAAACATGCGCTGGTCGATTCGGAATACAATACCCGTCGGCGCGAATGTGAGGCCGGCGTACAGCATTTCCAATCTATTTATCCCGATATCCACAGTCTGCGGGATGTTACGGAGGAAATGTTGCTGGCCGAAAAAAAGAATCTGCCCGACCTTATTTTTCGGCGTTGTCAGTTTATCATCACCGAAAAGACGCGGGTGTTACGCGCGGCCGAAGCCCTGGAACAAGGCGAATTGACAGCATTTGGCGCATTATTATACGCCACCCACGACGGTTTGCAGCACCAGTTTGAAATCAGTTGCCCGGAAATAGATTTTCTGGTCGATGAGACGCGCGACCTTCCGTACGTATTGGGTGCGCGCATGATGGGCGGCGGTTTTGGCGGTTGTACGCTGAATCTGGTGCACAATGATTTTGTCCAGACTTTTGAGGCCCACATGCAGGCGGCTTACCAGCAACATTGGCAACACGAATTGCCCTGTTACGAAGTTACCATTACCGATGGCGTACGCATCGTTCCAGCCGGTGATTTTAATACGGCACCGCACCGGCGGTTTAATCCGCTGACTGGCGAGTGGGTGCTCGTATCGCCGCACCGGGCCCAGCGCCCCTGGCAGGGACAGGTAGAAAAAACGCCCACCAATCTGCTGCCGGCCTTTGATCCAGGTTGTTATTTGTGTCCCGGCAACATGCGCGCCAATGGGGAACAAAACCCGGATTATTCCGATGTATTCGTTTTTACCAATGATTTTGCGGCGCTGTTACCGGATGTTCCAACCGTGCATTTTCAGGAAGGCGATTTATTCCGGGCGGAATCGGAGCGCGGTATTTGCCGGGTCGTGTGTTTTTCACCCCGACATGATCTGACCATTCCGACGATGGAACCCGCTGCGGTGCGCCGGGTGGTGGATACGTGGTGTACGGAATATGCGGAACTGTCCAGATTGCCCTATGTCCGCCATATCCAGATTTTTGAAAATAAAGGAGCGATTATGGGCTGCTCCAATCCGCATTCACATGGCCAAATCTGGGCGCAGGAGACTGTGCCGGGGGAGGTAGTGCGCAAACAAGCCAATCAGGCACGTTATTTTCAACAACATCAGCGAACGTTATTAAGTGATTATCTGGCCCGAGAATTGGACAAACAGGAACGGGTAGTCTTTGAAAATCAGCACTTTGTGTGTGTGGTGCCGTTTTGGGCGGTATGGCCGTTTGAAACGATGCTCCTTCCCAAACGGGCGATGGCCACGATCACAGCAATGACCGATGCCGAGCGCGATTTTTTTGCGGCAGCCTATCAGCAATTAACTATTTGCTACGATCGGTTGTTTGAGACCTCGTTTCCCTATTCAGCGGGTATCCACCAGGCGCCGGTTGACGGGGTAGCACATCCGGAATGGCACTGGCATACCGTGTTTTATCCGCCCTTGCTGCGTTCCGCGACAGTAAAAAAATTCATGGTCGGCTATGAAATGTTGGCCTCGCCACAACGGGATATTACGGCGGAAAAAGCGGCGGCCGTATTGAAGGAATTTACCACCTAGCATCATTTAAAATAAAACAACCATGAATATACTTGTTACAGGCGGTGCCGGATTTATCGGGAGTCATACCGTAGTTGCCTTGGCAGAAGCCGGTTTTACACCCATTATTGTGGATGACTTTTCCAATTCCAGGCACTCGGTGCTGGAAGGTCTGGAGCACATTCTGGGCGATAAAGTGCGCTATTACGACCAGAATTGCAATGATGCAGCCATTATGCGCCAGATTTTACGCGACGATGAGATTGTGGGCGTCATCCATTTTGCGGCGTTCAAGGCCGTGGAAGAGTCGATGGTTGACCCCCTGAAATACTACCAAAACAACCTGGGCTCGCTATTGGTGCTGCTGGAAGCTATGCAGTACAGCGGCGTCAGTAACCTGATCTTTTCATCCTCCTGTACGGTATATGGCAATCCGGACAACCTGCCGGTGACTGAAAAAACACCCGTACAACCGGCCATGTCGGTATATGGCAATACCAAACAGATCGGGGAAGAAATACTGCGCGATGTCGTGGCTGCGGACAAATATATGAAGGTCATTTCCCTCCGCTATTTCAATCCAATTGGCGCACATGCTTCGGCGCGGATTGGTGAATTGCCACTGGGTGTACCGAATAACCTGGTGCCATTTATTACCCAGACGGCGGCCGGTATGCGCGAACAACTTACTGTTTTTGGTAATGATTACGATACCTCCGACGGCACGTGTGTCCGCGATTATATCCACGTAATGGATTTAGCGGAAGCCCATGTAGCGGCATTGAAAAGTATAATCAATTCAGAATCAAATACGTACGATGTGTATAATGTCGGGACAGGTCGGGGCAATAGTGTACTCGAACTGATTCGGACCTTTGAAGAAGTGACCGGTACAGCCTTGAATTACGTCATCGGGCCGCGTCGATCCGGAGACGTGCCGGCTGTATATGGCGATGTATCGAAAATAACCAATGCACTCGGCTGGACAGCGAAACACAACTTACGCGAAGCGCTGGAGGACGCGTGGCGCTGGCAGCGGGAAATTTAATCAATTACGAATTACGAATTACGAATTACGGCATGTTCAACGCCGCTTAACCCAAATCTAAAAAGCCCCAAAGGGGCGCTATCATTAAGACAGGGCATCGCCCTGTCATATCAGACGAGCACAGGGCATCGCCCTATCTAGACCAGCAGGGCATCGCCCTGTCACGATAAACAAAGTGAATCGAAGCAACAACATCGACAAACTACAGGCCGAAATCTTCGATCTGTGCATCATCGGCGGCGGTGCCTCCGGAGCAGGCTGCGCGTTGGATGCAGCGCTGCGGGGTATGCGCGTGTTATTAGTTGAAAAAGCGGACTTCGCAGCCGAGACCTCTTCCAAAAGTACCAAACTCATTCACGGCGGGGTGCGCTACCTGGAACAAGCCTTTAAAAAACTGGACGTTGCCCAACTGCGGCAGGTGCGCCATGGACTGGAAGAGCGTTATATTGTGTTGCAAAATGCGCCCCATTTGACGCGGCCGCTGGGTTTGATCACGCCGGTTTTCAGTTGGCTGGAAGGATTGTATTTTTCCATCGGGTTGAAACTGTACGACTGGTTTGCGTCGGGCAAAGACACCTTGCCCAAAAGTCGCTGGTTGTCGAAAAAAGAGACCCTGGCCCGGATGCCCGGTTTGTCGCCGGGTATTCACAGCGCTGTATTGTATTACGACGGCCAGTTGGACGACGCCCGGTATTGCCTGGCGCTGGTGCAATCGGCCGCAGCGGCGGGCGCAGTGGTGGTAAATCACGTGGAAGTGATTGATTTTCAGCGGGATAAACAAGGTAAATTAGCGACTGCGCGGGTGTGCGACCTGCTTTCCGATACAGTCTACACCGTACAAAGCCGCCTTTTCCTAAACTGTACCGGACCTTACGCCGATGCAGTTCGCCAACGTGCCAACCCGGCATTAACACCGCGTATCCGGCCGTCCAAAGGCGTGCATGTGACCTTGCCTAATACGATTTTGCGCAGCGCCGATGCTATGCTAATCCCGAAAACCAAAGACGGGCGCGTGGTTTTTGCGGTGCCTTTTGAAAATCAACTGATAGTTGGAACGACCGATAACGACTACCCAGATCTGCAAAAGGAGCCGGTACTGGAAAGTTCAGAAGTTGATTTTTTACTGGAAACGCTCCAGCGTTTTCTGGCCAACACAGTTGATCGGGTTGCCGTGAAAGCCGGTTTCGGCGGCTTGCGGCCGCTGGTAATTCCGGCACCACAGCGTATCCTGCCCAAAAAAGGCGCAAAAGTGACCAAATCGTTGTTGCGCGATCACGAAGTGGAATATGACCCTGCCTCCGGGTTGCTCAGCTTGCTCGGCGGGAAATGGACGACCTACCGCCTGATGGCCCGCGATGCGGTAGACGCGGTCTGCAACCTGTTGCAAATCAAAGCAGTATGTAAAACTGCTGACCATCCACTGACGGGTGCTGCCGACTATGATTTCGAATCCTGGCGCATGCTGCAAACCGAATTTGGCTTTGCGGAAGACATCTGTCAGCACCTGGTTTTAAAATACGGCACCCTGGCACGAGACGTGGCTGCACTTACCCGCGCACGACCCGATCTGGGCACGCGCCTGCACCCTGACTTTCCATTTCTGCCGGCTGAGATCGTGCATGCCGTTCGTGCAGAGATGGCCTGTACGCCGCGCGATGTGCTGGCCCGACGCCTGCGCCTGGAGATGTGTGATTGGTCCGCCACCTTGCAGGCAATTCCACAAGTAGTTGCTTTGATGGGGGAGGAGTTGGGCTGGAACGAAATGGAACGAACGGCACAAAAAGCCACCTATACCGCGCAAATTCAAGGCTTTATGCGAATGATTAACGGTTAATGTATAACGGTTAATGTATAATGGTTAATGTATAACGGTTAATGTATAACGGTTAACGGTTAATGTATAATGGTTAATGTCAGTATTGCTTTGGGTGATCGCCTGCAAAAATCCGTTTTAAATGCCGCTAGAGGCATATTTCTGTGGTTTTAGATGCTGCAGGGAAAGTCCGTAAAATCCGCACTTCCATCCTGCCGCTTCAGGTTTTAGCCTACAAATCGCCCTCAATCCATACTCCCGTCCGGCTGCTCCGGGGAAAATAAAAAAGCCGTCCCCCATACAGGAGACGGCTTTCGTTTTCAACCGTGAAAACGCAGTATTATGACAACCTCGCTTTTTCCATTTTGCGTTGACGCAGGTATTCCCGGAAAGAGATCATGCGTTGTTGTTCCTCATCCCACAGTTTGTTGAAGATACAACGCAGGCTTTGCCAGAACGTAATGCTGTTGGCGACTTTTTCAAACACCGGATTTTCGTGGTGACAACGCGCCAATTCGTAATTGGGCACCAGCGGATTGAGGTGGTGAATGTGGTGGTACCCGATGTTGCCGGTCAGCCAGTGAATGAGGCGTGGCAGGCGGTAATACGTGCTGCCCTGAATAGCGGCGCGGATGTAATCCCATTTGTCTTTCCACTCTTTGTAGGTGGTTTCGTGCTGGTGTTGTACGTAAAAAAACCAGATGGCAATGATGGCGAAAAAGATCAGGATCGGCAGGTGTACCAGCACAAACGCCTTATACCCAAGCAGCATCACCATACCCAAGTGAAACGCCAGCAACATCACGTTGCTTTTCATCAAAGCAATGTGCGCGTGGTTCCAGCCTTTCAAACGGATCAGCGGCAGGCGATTTTGGACCAACAGGTACCAGGCCGGTCCGATGACGAACAAGACCGGTGCGCTGCGAAACAGCATGTAATGTAATTTTTTAACGCGGCTTAAAGCCTTGAATTCCTTGACCGTCAGCAAGTTAATGTCGCCAATATCGCGGTGCTCCCACAACGTGCCATTGTGGCCGTGGTGAAAATTGTGGCTTTTGGCCCAGTAGCGATACGGCATGAAACTCATCACGCTGCATATCTGCCCGATGATATCATTCGCCGTGCGCGAACCGGTAAAAGACTGGTGGCCGCAATCGTGCTGAATAATAAAAATGCGCACCAGGAAGAAGGCATTGATGATGGCAAGTGGCAAAGTGAGCCAAAACGATACATCCAGTAGAAAATAAGTCGCAATCCACAAGGCGATAAATGGCAAAAATGAATTGATCACCTGAATGGTGGCCTTGCGTGTATTTGGAACTTGGTAGGTTTTTACAATAGCGGGCAAGCGTTGAAGAAGCGTCGGGTCATAGACCGGCTGTTTAGTAGATCCCATTGATGATGAACTGTTTACCTAAATAATCTACGACAAAATGCTGCCAAAAAAACATTTGGCAATAGCGCCCGATTATTTAATAATTTGAATTAAAAAACAAAATGCCCAATCACAGCAGGTGGCAGGACATTTTCAAATGGCCGTCAAAAGTCCGGCAAATATTTGAAATAACGCTGCTTTGCGTAGGTTAATTTTTGTGCGTAACACCATAGGTCAGGCCAGGTATTTTCCAACGATCGGCATCCGCCGACCCATGCCAAAACTTTTGGTGCTGATCCGCAGCACCGGTGCCGCTTGTTCGCGTTTGAATTCATTGATGTTGACCATACGCAACACGCGTTTTACCAAAGTCTCGTCAAAACCCATCGCCACTAATTCACGCGGCCCTTGCCGGCACTCGATATATTGATACAACAGTTTATCCAGCACGTCGTACGGCGGAAGACTGTCAGAATCCTTTTGGCCGGGCCGTAATTCCGCGCTCGGGGGCTTTTCAATGCTGTTCAGCGGAATCACCACCCCGTTTTCGTTCAGATAACGCGCCAGTTCGTACACCTCGGTTTTGTACACATCGCCCAACACCGAAATGCCGCCGCACATATCGCCGTAGAGCGTACCGTAACCAACCGCCATCTCGCTTTTATTGGTCGTATTCAGCAGGATATGGCCGAATTTATTGCTCATGGCCATCAGCAGAATGCCGCGCACGCGTGCCTGGATGTTTTCCTCCGTCACGTTGAACGGCTGCCCTTCAAACTGGGTTTGCAACGCCGATTCAATCGCTTCAAACATCGGCCGAATGGCAATAATATCATATTTCACCCCGAGTCTCTCCGCCAATTCGCGCGCATCGTCTACCGAGTGGCCGCTGCTGAATTGACTGGGCAGCAGCAGTACCTGCACATTTTCCGGCCCGAGCGCTTTCGCGGCAAGCACTACGGTAACAGCCGAATCGATGCCACCGGAAAGTCCCAAAATGGCTTTTTTAAAGCCTAGTTTTTGGAAATAATCGCGGATACCCACCACCAGCGCATCGTGAATTAATTGCACTTTGCGCTTGGGTTGCTCCTGTTCCCGTCCACCGCGGATCACCTCATCCAGATCGTACAACTGTAACCGCTCTTCGAAATACGGCATTTCATCAAATACTTTGCCGTCGGGCGAGACAACCAGACTGCCGCCGTCGAAAATAACATCGGTTTGTGAACCGACGTGATTGGCGTAGAACATCGGAATTTTATAGCGCTCCACGTTGGCTTTCACTACGTAAATGCGCGTGCCGGCCTGGGTATAACTGAAAGGAGAAGCCGACAGATTGAGAATAAAATCCGGTTTTTCAGCCATCATTTCATCCAGCGGACAAATGGTGTAGAGCGGATTGGCATTGCCCACATTCCAGATGTCTTCACAGATCGAAAGGGCTACTTTTTTGCCTTTAAACGCGACCGTTTTAAATTCAGTCGCCGGTTCGAAATAACGGTACTCGTCAAAAATATCATAAGTCGGCAACAGTGCTTTGTGCTGCATACCCAGTATTTGCCCGTCGTACAGAAAATACGCCGAGTTGTAAAGGTCTTTTCCTGCTGCCACCGGATTGCGGGTAGGGGAGCCTGCTACGATACCGATACCGTGGCTGGCAGCCAGCAAGGTCTTGATCGAATTGTTGCACTGCCGGATAAAATCGTCGAATTCCAGGAAATCGCGGGGCGGATAACCGCAGACCGATAATTCACCAAAACAGATCAAATCGGCCCCGGCCGATTTCGCGGACGCGATAGCATCCAGCATCTTGTTCAGGTTACCTTCAAAGTTGCCAATATGGTAATTGAGTTGAGCAAGGGCAATTTTCATAATGAAAGCAAGGCGGCGTTTTTCCGCTTTTATCTAGACGTTTTGTCAGCATAATTGCCGGCTGCCTTGCGATAAGGACAATGCCGGCAACCACTGCCACAGCAGAAGCCGCGTTTGCGTAGAAAATATTCGGTAAATACCCAGCAACCTTTGTCCAGATAATAATCTACACCTTCTACCAAAGGCGAATGTTTTACCGGTGAATCGGAAGAGTCGGGCATTTATATAGACAAGTGCGAATAAATTGCTGGCAAGAATACTAATAAAACAACGGCTAGACGGAAAGGTTTTTGACCATCTTGAAATGTGGGACGGTTACTTCCTCAAATACATCACCCAGCGTAGTATAACCAAGGCGCAGGTAAAAGGGGACAGCCGTTTCGCGGGCATGGAGTTGCATCTCGGTGAAATGCAGCGACTTCGCCAGGGCTTCGGCGGCTTCTACCAGTCCTTTACCGATGCCGCGACCTTGTCGGGGCGGTGCAACAGCTACCTGCCGCATTTTAACCACCGCAGCATCCACAGGCGTTAAGTTGAGATAACCGACCAGTTGGTAAGCGTTGTCGTAAGCCGCGAGATGGATCTGATCGTGCTCGACGGCCAGCTGTTCGGGCGTGTATTCCAGTCCGAGGGGGCGGCGCAATACCTCATAGCGCAAGTGCAATGCCTCGTCGTATTCCGGGGTGGCAAATTGAATCTGGTGAATTTGCATTAGTTCCAGCTAATATGTTCGGGCATGTCCGAAATGATTTCATATACATCGCCCTTATTGTACATGGCCTTGCTCCACAGTTGTGCCGGTTTGGTTTTAAACAGGTAATTGGCATCCATGGGCGCGGTGACCCAGGAGCCAGTAGCCATCTCTTCCTGCAATTGTCCGCCGGACCAGCCGGAGTAGCCGACAAAGAAACGGATATTATGGGGTTCTATTAAACCGGAAGTGATCAGAAATTTCAGTTTCTCAAAATTGCCGCCCCACCACACGCCTTTGGATACCTGCACGCTTTCCTCTAACAGTTCACCTACGTTGTGCACATAATGTAAGGTGTCCGTTTGTACAGGACCTCCATAGTACACATCGGCTTCGAAAGTGGGGAAATCGTTCATCAGATCGTTCACCTTCATATCGATGTTTTTGTTGAGCACAAAGCCGATGCTGCCCTGATCGTGGTGTTCACAGAGCAAAACCACCGCGCGATGAAAATAGGGATCCTCCATAAAGGGTTCCGCCAATAGAATTTGCCCGCCTTTTATCATAGTTTTTGCAGCCATAATCTCAAAAAATCTACACGTTCTATTCGTTTGGACGAAAGTAGGGGCTGGAATATTACCATGCAAATCATTTTTTAAGAAAGTCTGTTAAAATCAACTTTTCGCACGTTGCGGCTGCGTAAAATTTTAACTTTTCAAAAGTATCAGAAAATTAAATTTCAAATGCCCGGCCTTTACAACCCATGAAACAAAATTTAATTGCAGGTGTTTTATTATCAGTTCCTGTAAATTTTTGTTACAAATCGTTTTTTATTCGTCTAAAACAAAAAAATCGGGTGCAAATGGATTGAAAAACATAACTTTGCGCCCGAAAATTAACATAGCAGCACAATGAGGCAACTTAAAATTACGAAGTCCATTACCAATCGCGAGAGCCAATCGCTGGAAAAGTACTTGCAAGAGATCGGTAAAGTGGATCTTCTGACCCCGGAAGAAGAAGTAGATCTGGCCAAACGCATTAAACAAGGAGACCAGATAGCCCTCGAAAAACTGACTAAAGCCAACCTTCGATTTGTCGTTTCTGTAGCAAAACAATATCAAAATCAAGGACTTAGCCTGTCTGACCTGATCAATGAAGGCAACCTCGGTTTGATCAAAGCCGCCCAGCGCTTCGACGAGACGCGCGGTTTTAAATTTATCTCGTACGCAGTTTGGTGGATTCGCCAAAGTATCCTTCAGGCGTTGGCTGAACAGAGCCGTATTGTGCGGCTACCGCTCAATAAAGTCGGCTCGTTGAATAAAATCAACAAGGCATTTTCCGAACTCGAGCAAACTTTCGAACGCGAACCAAGTCCGGAAGAACTGGCTGAATTGCTGGAAATCACCACCGACGAAGTAGAAACCACGCTGGGCGTGGCTGCTCGCCACGTTTCGATGGACGCTCCGTTCGTGGAAGGCGAAGACAATTCGCTGCTCGACGTACTGGAAAACAACTCGATGCCAGGTACGGATACCCACCTCGAATATGCGGACTCGCTGCGCCGCGAGATCGAGCGCTCGCTGGGTACGCTCACCGACCGTCAATGTGATGTGATCAAATTATACTTCGGGATCGGGGTTGAACACCCGATGTCGCTGGAAGATATCGGCGATAAATTTGGCCTCACCCGCGAGCGCGTGCGGCAGATTAAAGATAAAGCCATCAATAAATTGCGGGCTACCAGTCGCAGCAAATTGCTGAAGTCCTATCTGGGCGCGTAGTTTTTAGAACGTTTGTAAAAAAGCCGGGTTGATTTTCCATGCGAAAATCAACCCGGCTTTTTTATGGGTATCTGTACCGGCGGCTTTAGCCGCTAAATTTCTCATTTCGGCGGCTAAAGCCGCCGGTACGTACTACTTTTCAGCGCCATCCGGCGGATCGATTGCTGGATACCCGGTTGTTGTAATAATTCATCCAGCAATACCCACTGCGCACCATACACTTCCGACAGGTCCGCCGCCAGCACGTCATTTTCAACGATAAAGGCAAACCGGACATCGTAGTGCACATGCTGTGGAATGTCCTTTTTGGCCGGAATAATATGCACATCCAGATCAAAAATGTCGCGCGTCCAGGTTTGTAATTGGGGTAGTCCGCATTCTTCGCCCGCCTCGCGATGCGCAGTTTCCCATACCGTATTGTCTGCCGGCTCGATATGTCCGCCCGGCTGTATCCATTTATCCAGTCCCCGATGGTGAATTAACAAAGTCGAATCCTGCTTAGCATTGAGGATCCAGGCGGAGCCGGTAACATGACCGGCCAGGTTACTGCGTTGCCAGAAATCGTGGTGCTGACGGACAAAATCCAGGATTAATTGCCGAAACAAGACCTCTTCATCAAATGGGGTGCGGTACTTTTCGAGCAGCGCCTGCGTATTTTCCTGTTGCATGTTGGGTTGAAATAAGGGACAAATATTCAACCAAGGTCCTGAATTTTCCAACAAACCACCGATAACCTTGTTTCTTGTGCCATTGCTTGCATAACTGATTTTCATCTTATGGCGGCTTCGCCCACTCAAAACAATGCGTAAAACCCTCGTCCCTTATTCCCAGATACCACAACTCGCCAAAACGGATATCGCGTATGCGACCGGCGATGCACGCCTGCAACCATTTTATGCTTATAAACCGGCTTTGGATTCCTTTGCCGAAATAATAGGCCATCGCGCAACAGTGCCAGTGCCGCGCACGGATCTGGTAACTGCCTTGACCGAACAATACGCCGGCTTACCCGTGCAGGAAGCCGTTTCCAGCAATATACTGGCTTTGGCTGCAGAAAATACCTTCACGGTTGTTACCGCACACCAGCCGAGTTTATTGCTCGGGCCATTGTATTTTTTATATAAAGCGTTGACAACCATTAATTTAGCCGAGCAAGTACAGCAAAAAAATGCAGGTCGTCGCATTGTCCCGGTTTTTGTGCTCGGGAGCGAAGACCACGATCTGGAAGAGTTGAACAGTATCAATTTATTCAGTAAAAAACTGGTCTGGCAGTCGCCGGAGAAAGGCGCGGTCGGCGCTATGCACACGGCTTCTCTTGCGCCGTTGCTGACAGAACTTCGCGGTATTCTGGGTGAAAATGACGCCGCACAAGCCTTATTTGTGCGGATAGAAAAGGCTTATACCGGGCAGTCCACCATCGCTGATGCGACGCGGGCCATGTTGCACGACTTATTCGGAGCGTATGGACTGGTAGTCTTAAACATGAGTGCGCCGCTGCTGAAGCGCCATTTCATCCCGGTAATCAAAGCGGAATTGCTGGAGCAGCCGGCCGCACGTTTGGTCCAGCAAACCACGGATAAACTGAACGCACTGGGCTTTAAAACCCAGGCGGCTCCCCGCGACATCAACCTGTTCTATTTGCGCGATGGATTCCGCGAGCGGATTGTACTGGAAGGCGGGGTGTATAAAGTGCTCAACAGCGATTTTGTATTTAAGCAGGCGGAGATACTGGCAGAGTTGGAGGCACATCCGGAACGTTTTAGTCCGAACGTCGTACTGCGGCCATTGTACCAGGAAATGATCCTGCCCAACCTCGCTTACATCGGTGGTGGTGGTGAACTGGCGTACTGGCTGGAGCGCAAAGCGTTGTTTGCGCATTTTCAGGTGCCTTTTCCCCTGTTGTTGCGCCGTAATTCCGTGTTGTGGCTAGACCGCGACAGCGTGAAAAAACTGGCTAAATTCGGATTTACAGCGCCCCACTTTTTCGAAGATACGGAGAGTCTGGTGCGCCAATACGTAGCTGCCAATCTGGAAGGCGAGGTAGATTTGTCGGAAGAAATGGCCCAACTACACGCCATTTTTGATCAAATTGCCCGCAAAGCCACTGTCGTCGATGCTACGTTGGAAAAGGCAGTGCGCGCCGATGAAGTGAAAACAGTCGGCAGCCTGGAACAGTGGCAAAGTCGCTTGTTGCGTACGGAAAAGCAGAAACATGAGGTAACGCTCAATCAACTCCGCGCCCTAAAGGAAAAACTCTTTCCCAATAACGGCTTGCAGGAACGCACCGATAATTTTATGCCCTATGTACTCAAGTACGGCCCGGTATTTATCGAAACCTTAAAAGCGGAATTACAGCCGTTTGATGCGGGGTTTGTGGTGCTGGAAGAAGCGTGAAAATTGGGAAACGCTACTTCCAGCACTTTATCACTTCACCCGATGACAACAGCACTTTCACCTTACACTTCCTCCCTTCAAAACCGCCAGCCAATCAACACATTATCCTGCAAAAAACCGAATTTCTGGCTGCCATGATCGCGGGCAGATGCCGTGGTGCGGATATTGGGCATATTAATGAAGCCGGCTTTCAGGTTGGCCGCGAGAAAAAGGTGTCGGAAGAACGTCACGTTCAGACCCACTTTTACGGAAGCGCCGTAACCGGCCAGATGATAGGCGTCGTTGCGCGCATTTGAAAGCAGGGTGGCATTGGTCCGTGGGAACAGGCCGCCAAACCCGATGCCCTCCGTCAAATTTACTTCTATTCTTCTGCCGGTGTAATGCGTGAATAAAGGCAGCAGGTTGTCGGTCCGGTTAAATTCGGCCACGATGTAATTGAGTCCGTCGGTGTGTTCAAAAACCAAGAAATCTTTCGTGACCACCAGATCGTCGTGGTTGTAAACGCCGTCGTACGATGTATGCGAATCAGCAATCGTCCCGGATATTTTCACCGTCTGGTTCTGCACCATCACGTATTTCATGTGATCGGCGCTCAGCGATACGCTGTAATGGTCGTTGAGATAAAACCCGATGCCGTAGTTGCACTGCGGAATGGTGAGTTTAGTAATATTCAAATATACATCGGCTGAAAACGGCGTTTGCCGGTCTTTAGCGACCAGTTCATCCAGCGTAAAATCGTAATTATCTCCGTACAAATGCAGGTCGGAGTGCGTATAATAAGCCCGGTTATATCCCCAGAAAAAGTAAAATTTGCCTTTGTTACTGGGGTGGGGTGGGGTAGTAACAGTCGTCTGAGCCAAGGTTGACAACGCGGCTAAAAGACTGATTATTAAGAGGAATTGTTGTTTTTTAAACATGCTATTTTTACGAATTACGAATTAAGAATTACGAATTACGAATTACGAATTACGTTATGATTGGTAATTGATTTTAGTGTGTTTGTAATTTATTTTTGAGTGTTATCTGGATTTTACCCAGTATTTTACAAATTTCATCAGCGTCACATAGCAGGCTTTTACCTTCGGATTCAGATAAATAATTGGTTGCCTCGAGCAATTTAATCCAGTAAATAGTTTCCCGCGCTTCTTTATAGGAAATACTCAATTTTGAAAGAAAATCCCGGTCAGATTGCCCGCCAATAGATTCTTCAATACAAGCACCCACAGAAGTTCCAGCACGTAAAAGTTGCCTGGATAAAACGAATTCTTTCTTTTCTGCAATCAGATATTTATAAACATTTACAATTCGGATAGCAAAAGCGAAAGATTTTTGTTGAATAACATTATCTTTCTTCATTATTTTATTTTATTTTATTTTATTTTTCGTAATTCGTAATTCGTAATTCGTAATTCGTAATTCGTAATTCGTAATTCGTAATTCCGTATTACTGTTTCACAATCCGCTCCACCACCGTTCCGCTTTCCGCCTGGATTCTTACAAAATAAACACCCGCCGGCACGTCTTTCAAATTGAGTAATTCCGCATTCGGACCAGCCGGTATCAACTGGTTGTTTTGCAGGGTGCGTACCGGACGTCCTGTGCAATCGAACAACCCGATCGAGACCTGTTGCGATGCCATCAATTCATACGTTAGTTGGGTTTGACTGCTCGTTGGATTTGGGTATAATTTGACTTTCAAGGCAGTAACATCTGCCGGCACCGGCGCATCTACTACAATTGCAAACGGCGGCAATGAAATGCCATCTACCCAGGCGCGATCGCTGCTGTAACTACCGATATTGTCTTTTTCATAACTCCAAGTCAGTGTATGCGCTCCTTCGGTAACCGGATAGGTGAATTCTTCCCAGGGTAGATCGCCGCTCCATTTGGCAATCTCTACGTCGTCGATCAGGAAACGGAGGAAGTCGTAATCCGCTTCGCTTTTTATTTTTCGGGCGAATGACACGGAGCCGTCTGCTGTCACATTCAGTGAAATGTTCATGTTGGATTGCTGACTGTGCGTAATAGCGCCCGAGCGGGAGCAGTACGTGCCCTCGTACGGACTGGCCGTCGAAATGGCCCAGGGCTTGCTGCCGGTCATCTGCCAAGGGTAGTGCACAAATGAATTCGATTCAAAATCTTCGAACAACGCGTTGATAATATACGGTCCGAATAGTTTAGTGGCACTATAACTGCCGGCAGTCACGGTATAGGTAAAATTTGCCGGCGTAGCGGGCGGCGCGTTGCCGGTTACGGTAGCATTAAAAACAACATCCGCAGTACCGGTAACAGGATTTATAGGGCCTATACCGATCGGACCGTTAATGGTCAGCCACGGCGAGTCGCTCGTTAACACACCGAGCCCGTTTTGACTTGGACTGTGCCCTAGATTCGCGTTATTTATGGTGATACGGACGGTTTCTCCGGTATCGAACCGATGGTTGTTATTGCCGAATATCGCATCGTCCAGCGTCAACGTCTTCACGGTCAATCGGGGGGCATGTAATTTTACCGGAATGATACTTTCCGTGGTATAGGTTCCATTAAAGGTGATGGTTATTTTGAAATTGACCACATGGCCATCCGGTACATTGTTATTGACCAAAAAGTCAAATGCGCCTGATTTTGCGAGAATCAGGCCGCTGTAAATGGTCGGGTAATTACTGGTATTGGACAGGATCACCACGTTTGGATCGTTCGTGCTCAAGACGGCCGTAATACTGGTAGCATCCGCTACGCCCACGTTGTGGAGTGCCACATCAAAGCTAATATTTTCCCCATAATCGGCCAATTGGTTGGCATTCATATTGAAGTCATCGCGCAGCGTCACGTATTGCGTAATTACATACGGCCCGCTGGCGGGGGTAAGGTTAATCACACTTTGCGCCGGTATATAATTGAAATTCGACACCGTTACCAGCAGGGTGCCCGCATCGTTGAGCGGGGGGAAGTTGAGTACAGCAACGCCGCCGCTTACGTGTGCCGTTGCCAACGTCTGCTCCTGCCAGAACAGGCTGACCAATGCGCCTTCTACCGGACAGTTGACCGCTACGCTGGTAGCACCAAAAAATAAATTATCTACATGGGTAGCCGTTATAGGGATAGGTAAACGCGTACGCGGTACCGTGGAGGGCTCCCCAAAGACATTCCAGAAATCGGCCATCAGTTCGCCGCCGCCGGCGTAGGCAGCGATCATTTTGGTATTGCCGTAGGCCAGCATACTGCCGATCGTCGGGGTCAGCGTCACGCCATCGCTGTTGACCAGGTATTCATTGATACCATCCTGGCCTTCCATCGGGGGCGCCCAGCTTTGGAAATCGCTGGAAAAATAACCCGCAATGCCACCCCAGGCTTCTCCGGTCAACGGATCGCCGGCACGTTGATAGGCCTCGCCCAGACAATCTCCGGCACCATTATTGGTAAAATTACCGGCACAGCAAGCCACCGCAACGCAAATCGGATAGCGGTTTTTGTTGCGCATCGCCGCTACGGCATCGGTATTAAAATTGCCGCTGACGAGCCCCTGTTCCCAGCCGTGGCCGGTGTAATTATAGATCCCCACGCCACGTCCGTTGATCAGGGCCAGCAGATCGGTATTGACCGGATTGCCGGCTTTATCGGCGGTTTCATCGCCGGATGTGGGTGAAATGGCCGATTGATCACCGTCGTAGAACTCCCAATATTTTTCATACCCATCGGCCAGGTGTTTGGCTTTCCATTCGTTGCCCTGTTCATAGTCCGCCTGGTTGTCGTCGCCGATACCCTGGCCCTGATCGGACGTGGAAGCCATGCCGGTCGCGCACCAGTTTTGGTTTGCATCCACCAAAGGCGTTTTCTCATATTCTACATTGCGATTGACCATAATGCGCAATTGTGCCGGCGTAGCGGCGTGAAAACGACCCACAAATATCTCCGGGAAGTGATCCGTGCCATCCATATAACCGAAACAATTATCGCAGGAATAGGCGGCGCCATCGTTGCGGGTCAGCGGCTTGATCATCGTCTCATCCCCGACCAGTAACAGGTAGGTAATTTGGTTATCCGCGTAATAATTCTGAACAAAAGCGTACACTGCATCGGCTTCAGCGGAGCCAATTTCCGACATCCGTACCACCGTCGTGTGAATGCCCATCTGGCGTTTCCAGCGCACCAGGGGTTGTAGTTCGTCCAGGAGTTCATCCTGGACAATGACGAGCATTTTATCGGGTTCACCAGCACCGCGCTGCGCCGTTTGGGGATCGTAATTGAGAAAAGTATGTTGGTATAATTGACTGAAAGCCAGGCTGTTAAATTGGGATTCGCCGGTTTGTAATTCATTTTCACCCGTGCCGCCGGTATTGTAAATGCGTACCGTCAGGGTCGTATAAACGCGCAAGGTTTTAGTAGCCGCGTTGTACTGCACGGGCTGTATCCAGGCGGATTGTCCGCGTACATCGCGCAGCACAAATGGCTGCTGCAGCGCCACCAGATCGCCTGGGTAAAACGCGTTTTGCTGGTAGACAGCACCGTATTTGTAAGGAACCGTGCGCGGATCCACCGTGCGTTTCAGGTCACCTTTGGACGGCGCGACTGCGACGTTCGGGTAGTCTGTATATTCCGTTTCGGTTATTTCGAACGCTGTATTGCCGGTTTCCGGGATTAGCAGCGAAACTGCCATTTTGGGTACGTCGGGTGCGCCGGTTTGCAGGATCTGGGTGCCATTGGGCATGGTCACGACTACGGCCGGGCCATTGGGTGTCTGCACGGCAGTTCGCGAGACATCGGTCAGGTCGAATTGCAGGACCGTCTCTGTTTTAGTCGTCGATAGCACGGTGATACGCGACTCTTGGGCTACCTGACCGATCAGGGCGGTGGCCGACAGGCAATAGAGCAGGAATGTAATAATTTTTTTCATGGCAGGCTAATGTTGGATCAATACAGTAAAATTGCTGGTTGTTGTTTGCAAATAATAGATACCGGCGGGCAAATCGCGCACCTCGAATTGCCTGTTGCTGCGGGCGGGTACTAGTTGTTGAAAAATCACCTGGCCCACCCTGTTCGAGCAGCGTACCGGCAGGTCTTGTTCTGTTGGATTGTCTATCCACAAGAAATCTTGCGCCGGATTGGGAAAAATGCGCACGGTCGGGGCGACTGGTCCGAGTGCGGCCGTAATCCCGGCGGTAAACAGGCTAAAATACACATCCACAAAATTGGTTTCGTCCTGCGCTTCGAAGACGCGGTACCATAGCCAGGCATTACCGGGGCTGAGGCCCGGCTGGACGATGAGTTTCAGATAAGGCTGAATGGTATCGTACACGTAATTCATCCAACCATTGGACGGGAAACTGGTATAACAGGTGCCGTAATCGCACAGATCGAATTGCCAGGCGGGAGGTGCGCTTATTTCCAGCAAACGCCAGCGCAGTCGCAGGGAATCGCCGCTGGGATTGTCGAAGTGCAGGTATACCTCATTGGCCTGCTGAAACGCCATTTCCTGCGTGCGGACTGGTGCGGGCGTTGCCTGGAACGACTGCGCCCCAACAACATGGGCACAAAAAAGCAGGAAGATTGGATAAAAACGCCACATGGGATGCTGGAATAGTAAAGTGTAGCAAGGTACGCGGGGATGTTGGCAACAGCGGTAAAATATTGTCAGTTTCGATAAAAGTGGACAAAAGACGCCTAAAACCGGGGAAATAAAGTTGGCCGAATGAATTGGGAAGGACACCTTACCTTTGGCTTTTCAACCAGCTACAGCATACAATAACCAATTAATACAATAAAAAACATGGTAATAGAACCAAGAATGCGGGGATTTATTTGTTTGACGGCGCATCCAAAGGGTTGTGCGCAAAACATCCAGCATCAAATCAACTACATTAAATCCAAAGGTCCAATCGAAGGTGTCAAGAATGTGCTGGTGATTGGCGCTTCGACCGGTTTCGGACTGGCCTCCAGAATAACCAGTGCATTCGGCGCAAACGCTTCGACGATTGGCGTATTTTTTGAAAAACCGCCGCAACCCGGCAAAACCGCTTCCCCGGGTTGGTACAACAGTGCCGCTTTGCAGCAGGAAGCCCAAAAAGCAGGTCTTTACGCCAAAAGCATCAATGGCGACGCTTTTTCGACCGCCATAAAAAGTAAAACCATCGAATTGATCAAAGCGGATCTGGGGAAAATTGATCTGGTCATTTACAGCATCGCTTCACCCGTCCGCACCCATCCGGTTACGGGCGTTACCCACCGGTCGGTGCTGAAACCCATCGGACCGTCCTTTACCAATAAAACGGTTGATTTTCATACGGGTATCGTTTCCAATATTACCATCGAGCCGGCCACGGAAGAAGATATTGCGAATACCGTGGCGGTGATGGGCGGCGAAGACTGGGCCATGTGGATCGATGCTTTATTACAGGCAGATGTGCTATCGGAGCATGCCACCACCATTGCGTACTCCTATATCGGCCCATCGCTGACGGAAGCCGTGTATCGCAAGGGGACGATCGGCAAAGCCAAAGACGATCTGGAAGCCACCGCCTTTGCTATTACGGATAAATTGAAGCGCCTGGCTGGTAAAGCCTATGTTTCCGTCAATAAAGCGCTGGTCACGCAAGCCAGTTCGGCCATTCCGGTTATTCCGCTGTATATCTCGTTGTTGTACAAAACCATGAAGGAGCAGGGCATTCATGAAGGCTGCATCGAGCAGATCCAGCGCCTGTTTCGGGAGCGGTTGTTCACCAGCCAAGCTATTCCGACCGATGAAAAAGGCCGGATCCGCATCGATGACTGGGAAATGCGGGAAGATGTGCAGCAAAAAGTGGCTGCCTTGTGGCTGGATGCCACGACCGAAACCCTGCCCGCACTGGGCGATCTGCCGGGCTATAAATCCGACTTCCTGAACTTGTTCGGCTTTGGTTTTGCCGGCGTTGATTATACGGAAGATGTGGAGGAAGTGGTTGGGATCGATGGGTTGGTGTAAGTGTACCATTCTTTAACGATGGATAAACCTACCCTAGCCGCCGCCGTTTTCGACAAACGCGCCAGTGAATACCAGGCTAAATACATGGACCTGGACGCAAGTTCCGGCGATCAGATATACATCCACTATCATCAGGCGGATTATCTGATCGCAGCGCTCCGCAAATGGTTTTGACATAATAGATTTGCAGCGCAAGGATTTTCCGGTGCCCGAGGGTGCGACAACGGTTGACTTGGTGATCGTGGCGGGCAAATTAGGAAATTAGCCGCTGCCGGTTAAAAATAAACTGTGGGTTTAATTACCTCACAAACAACGCATTATGTTGAATAGAGTCCACCACATCGCGCTCATCTGCACAGATTATGCTGTATCCAAGACGTTTTATACGGAAGTATTAGGGCTCGAGATTATCCGCGAAACCTACCGGGCGGAGCGACAATCTTACAAACTCGATCTGGCGCTGCATAGCGTGTATATACTGGAGCTATTTTCCTTTCCGGACCCGCCTGCCCGCTCTTCTCAGCCCGAAGCAGCAGGACTGCGGCACCTGGCTTTTGAAGTGGATGATGTGGCAGCAACGGTGGCGCTGTTGCAGGCAAAAAGTATCCTGGTCGAACCCATCCGGATAGATGCGATGACAGGCAAACGTTTCACCTTTATTGCCGATCCCGATGGCCTGCCGATCGAGTTTTACGAACAATAATCCTTAGACTTTCTTCGGTGGCAGATCAAAAGCCACCGCTACGTGGTCTAAATGCCCGTTGTGTGCACCATCGCAAAAGGGTTTGTTTTTCGATAATCCGCAGCGGCAGAGGCCGAGGGAAGTGCGTCCGCCCAGCCCATACACATTTCCCTGTGCGTCTACAATTTCAAAATCGCCTTCTATTTTGAGCGATCCGTTGGAATTTACGGTCAATTTTGTTGCTGCCATGTCGGTTGCTTGCGTTTTTATACGTTGAACGGGTAAGGTACGATAACTGCCTGTGGCTCCACCGATAATTTGATACATTTGCTGCAATAAAACTTCCTCCAGCATGATTTTTAGCAAAAGACGGGTCGTCGCGACCTGCATCGTGTTGTGCTTTTTGGGTGCAGCTGCCCAAACACCCAATTCCCTGCCGCGCAGTACCCCTGAAATGGAAGGTATCGCTTCGCAGGGTATTCTGGATTTTATAGATGCTGCGGAGAAAAGCACACACGAAATGCACAGTTTCATGGTATTGCGCCATGGAAAAGTGGTTTCGGAAGGCTGGTGGAATCCCTACCGGGCCGATCTGAAACACACCATGTACTCGGTCAGTAAAAGTTTTACGGCTACGGCGGTCGGTTTTGCGGTGACTGAAAAACGGTTGACGGTAAACGATCCGGTCATCTCCTTCTTCCCGGACGATGTGCCGTCGCCGCTGCCGCCCTATCTCGCCGAACTACGGGTAAAAGATTTGCTCAGTATGTCGGCAGGGCAGGAGCCGGATCCGACCTACAAGATCGGCCTGGACAGCAACTGGGTGCGGGCGTTTTTAAATACACCCATTGTGCACCAGCCCGGCACCCAATTTTTGTATAACACCCTGGCAACCTACATGTTGTCGGCAATCGTGCAAAAAGTAACAGGGCAAAAAGTGATCGATTATTTACAGCCCCGCTTATTCGCGCCATTGGGAATTAACGGAATAGACTGGGAGGTAGATCCTCAGGGCATCAATACCGGCGGCTGGGGCTTGCGGGTTAAAACGGAAGATATGGCCAGGTTCGGGCAGTTGTTTTTACAAAAAGGCAACTGGAATGGTAAACAGATTTTGCCCGCTGCCTGGGTGGAAGAAGCGACGACGATGAAAATTATTCAGCATCCCGAATTAGCCTGGAGCAAAAAAGATTCGAGCGACTGGGAGCAGGGTTACTGTTATCAGATGTGGCGTTGCCGGCACAATGCCTTTCGAGCCGATGGCGCTTTCGGCCAGTTTATCATCGTGTTGCCCGACCTGGATGCGGTGATCGTTATTACCAGCGAAACGCCCGATATGCAGGACGAATTCAACTTGGTCTGGCGATATATATTTCCCGCTATACAGCCGGCTGCCTTGCCCGCCAATAAAAAAGTGACGGCCTTGCTGCAAAAAAAACTGGCCCTGCTGGCGCTGCCAAAACCGGAGAAAACCGCCGAGCCGTCCATCGTCAAGGAGATTGCCGGTAAATCATTTTCCATGTCGCCGAATGAAAAATACCTGAAAAGCATGGCGTTCCAATTTAAGGACGGGGTTTGCCAGGTGGATCTGGCGACGCAATCCGCTACGTATACGTTGGATTTTGGTGCCGGAAAATGGATATACGGCGAAACCACCAAACGCGGCCCATACCTGGTGGCCGGTGCCAAAGCGAGTTTGACCGGACTTGCACCGTTTAAAATAGCTGGAAATTATCATTGGAAAGACGCGAATACCCTGGAACTGATGCTGCGCTATATCGAAAGTCCGCACACCGAAACGCTGGTCTGTCATTTTGATAAAAATACCCTGTCGGTTGATTTTTTGAGCAGTTTTGAAAAAAACAAAGTGCAAATTGTCAAAGGCATGGCGTTTGCCGAGCCGCAAAAGCCGATCCGATTGATCATTCGCGGCGACGATATGGGTTTTTCCCATTCGGGCAACGAGGCACTGATCAAATCTTACAAAGAAGGTATTGAAACCTCGATCGAGGTACTGGTGCCGTCGCCCTGGTTCCCGGAAGCGGTCAAAATGCTGCAACAAAATCCGGGTGTAGACGTGGGTATTCACCTGGCGCTCACCAGCGAATGGGACAACGTCAAATGGCGTCCGCTGACTGATTGTCCAAGCCTGAAAAATAAGGACGGTTATTTTTATCCGATGGTGTATGCCAATAAAAACTACCCCGGCCAGGCGATTCTGGAAAATAAATGGGATATTGTCGAGGTAGAAAAAGAATTTCGGGCGCAGATTGAAACAGCCTTGCGGAACATACCGAACATCAGCCATATTTCTTCCCACATGAATTGCACGGCGATCAGCGAAGACGTGCGGGCGCTAACCAAACGCCTGGCTAAAGAGTATAAAATCCCGGTGGAGTTTGAAATAGAATACCAGGGTTATGTTGGCTACGACGGTCCGCACCAGACGCTGGAAGAGAAAAAACGCAGTTTCAAAAGTATGCTCACCAAACTCGAGCCGGGCAAAACCTACATTTTTCTCGATCATCCGGGGATGGAAAATGCTGAATTACAGGCAATCCACCACATCGGATATGCGGAAGTGGCAGCAGACCGGCAGGGCGTGACGTATTTATTTACCGATAAGGATATTAAAGACTTTATCCGGCAAAACGGCATTCAATTGATTGGGTATGATGGTTTGGTAGAACAGAAAAAATAAATCGCCGGATTGGGGAGAAACGTCTGTTTTTAAGGACATAATAAGAGATAAAATCACCCGTTTATTTCTCGCATCCTGCAACGGAAGTGTTCTTTCTGGAATTCAGACATCTGATACTTCCAACCGGATGCAATGACACCGATAAATAATAACCCAATTCACATGATAACCTAAATCCCTGCTCCAATGAAAATTTTCATCAGTCATTCCTGGAAAAACAAATACGAAGTCCAGCAAATCCTGAATGAACTCAAAAAGTTTGGCGTGGACGTCTGGATCGATGCCGAAGACCTGCTGCCAGGTATGCGTATTCAACCGGAAATAGACCGGCAACTCGTCGACACCGATCTCGTCTTGCTCGTCTGGAGCGAAGCGGCGGCTGCCAGTAAGGGCGTGCTCGCTGAGATCGATACCTGTGCGCGCATGGAAAAAGTAATTATTCCCTTTCACCTCGATAACACCTCCACCCGCGGAGCGCATCCCTATTTAGAAGGCATCAAGGGCATCCATCCCTACGATTTAATGAGTGGCGTGCGTTATCTGGAAATGGTGATCACCCAGTATATGGGCCGACAATTCGGCATTAATGACCTGGACGGACTGCAAAAAATGCAGGAATTCCGCGGTATAATGGAAACGGTGGGCCACAAGATCCGTAAGGAAGATATTAAAACTACCGGATCGGAAGCCGAAAAAGATCTGTGGGAACGCGATATTCTGGCCCGCAATGCCGCTGCCGAAACAAGTATGCGGCAGGACCTGGTAGTACTGGGCGAAATCCAGGCCCTGGTGAAAAAGGTCTTCGATGATTTGCAAGCCGCCAACCCAGACCAAGTCGCCATGACCGCGATCGTGGCCCAACTTAAACTGCATCCCCTGGCCCAACACCCTGGCATGGCACAGTTCCTTCCCTTATTTGATAATATTTTGAATGCCAAGTAGTTACCCTCATTTTAACCCTTAACCATTAACCGTTAACCATTAACCGTTAACCGTTAATCATTAACCCTTAACCCTTAATCATTCTTTCAAAAACCGCACCCCGCTCATCTCCTCCAGGCACTGTGTCACCGGTGGCAATTCCGGATGGTGGATAAAGGATAGTACAATATCGGCATAACAACTGGAGGCCGGTTTTTTGTTGTACGCGCTGTGACCGATACCTGGAAACAGGACGTGATAACTGTGCGAAAAATCTTCGGCCAACCGGGCCGCCCAGCGCGGATCGGTCTGCGTATCGTAGGCACTGGACAATAACAATACCGGAATATCCGACGTAAAACGCTGGCTTTGCAGCGTGTCGAACGCTACGCCCAGGGCCGCACAAAGGCCGGTGCCGGCAAATTCATACAATCCACCGTTAAATTCGTGGCAAACAATACAGTGGTACATGGTGAAATAGGCCCCCGGTCGCCTGGATGAAAGTTCATCAGCCAGGTTGATCAGTTCGTAGGTGCGCGGCATACGGTAGGGTGGACCGTCTAGTACATCCTGCACCACCGCAGGCCCGTACATGCGAAATTTGGAATCGCGGTTCAGGCGAATGCCAAGTGCTTCGAGCACATAACCCCGCGCCACCATTTCCGGCAAACTATCGCGGCGTTTTTGCACGCGGATCAGCGTGTCCGGATTTGCCAGCCATTGGGCCAACTGGGTTTGTAAAATTGGGTATTCCCGGTTGCAAAACAACGTATCTTGCTGACAATCAAGCCACAGTGTTTCCGCTGCGTGGTACCGTTCACTGCGGATAGCCGCGCTGGAAAATGGATTTTTATCGATCGGTAAAACGCCGTCCAGGATGACGCCGGCTACCATCGCCGGAAAATCGCGCATGATCACCTGTGCGACGCGCGTACCGTAAGAAGTGCCCAATAAAAAGCATTTTTTATAACCCAGGGCTTTCAGCACGGACTGAATATCCTGCGCGGCTTGTTCGGTCGTGAAAAAATTGGGTTCCAGGCCCTCCTTGCGCATCCGGGCAGCGATAATCCGGTATTTTTCGGTGGCATCAGGGGGCAGGGCATTGTCGTCCCAGTAATCCATGAACGTCTGCATTTCGCCATTGGCGCAATATTGACCCAGGCCGCGCTGGTTGCAGGTAATAATCGGGCGTTCGCGCAGCAAGAGTTGTCCGACCGGGGTTTGTACCATTACATTCCGTACATCGTTGATCGCGGCACCGCTCGGACCGCCGGCCAGATAAATGACCGGCACCGCTTTCATATCGGTGACTTCCGTGGAAAAAACGGCTACTGAAAGGTGTAAAGGCTGTAAATGACGCTGTTTTGGATGTTGGTAATCTTGTGGAACTGTGACATACCCCGTAGTCATGCGTACGCCGGGCGGCGCAGGCAGACACGGCCGGTTGGGCGTGGGGGTGAAAACAGGTTTGCGCAGATGCTGACCGGTGGCAATGCCAGCCAGGCACAGGAAAAAACCGATTAGTAATAATGTGCGGTGCATACGCTACCTCACTCGTTCAGGCTCATTTTCAGTTTTTTCTCCAACTCGGCGACCGTGTCTTTGAAAATCATATCGGTATCCATCATATCCTGTACCGCTTTGCAGGAATAGATGACCGTGCTGTGGTCGCGTCCGCCAAAGTTTTCGCCGATGGTTTTTAGCGACTTATTGGTGAGTTTTTTCGCCAGAAACATAGACAACTGCCGGGCGATTACCACATTGCGTTTGCGGGTTTCGTGGTGCAACTTGTCGACCGAAACCTTGAAATGTTCCGCTACCAGTTGCTGGATGAACTCGACCGTGATTTCTTTATTGATCGTTTTTACAAAATTGCGGATGACCTCTTTGGCCAGTTCCATATCGATATCGCGGCGGATCAGGGTCGATTGCGCCAGCAGCGAAATCATTACGCCTTCGAGTTCGCGGATGTTGTTTTGAATATTGTAACAGATAAACTCCAACACATCGGACGGAATATCCACGCCTTCATCGCCCATTTTTGATTCCAGGATCGCCATCCGCGTCTCCAGATCGGGTGCCTGTAGATCGGCGCTCAATCCCCATTTGAAACGGGAAATAAGCCGGTCTTCCATGCCTTCCAGGTTTTTAGGCGGCCGGTCGGAGGTCAGAATGATCTGCCGTCCGCTCTGGTGCAACTGGTTAAAAATGTGGAAGAAGATCTCTTGGGTTTTTTGTTTGCCCGAGAGAAACTGAATATCGTCGATGATCAGCACATCCACCATATTGTAAAAATTCACGAAGTCGTTAACTGCGTTATTTTTGATGGCCTGAATGATCTGGTTGGTAAATTTTTCAGCCGATACATACAGCACTGCTTTGGACTCGAAACGGCTGACTACCTCGTTGCCGATCGCTTGGGCCAGGTGGGTTTTGCCCAGTCCGACATCGCCAAAAAGAAAGAGTGGGTTGAACGCCGTTTTACCGGGATTCTTCGCAATGGCAATACCGGCATTGCGCGCCAGTTTATTGCAGTCGCCTTCAATAAAATTCTCGAACGTATACGTCGTATTGAGTTGCGAATCGATTTTGAAACGTTTGATGCCCGGAATAATAAAGGGGTTCTTGATCATTTCCGCATCGAAAGCGCCCGGTACCGGTGCCGTGTCCTTTTCGGCTGACGGTCGGTTGCCTGCCCGGGATGCCGGCATGCCGCCGGCGACTTGTGTACCCTCCGGGATATGGTATAATAACCGGCCCCGATCACCCAGTTCTTGCCGGATGCTCGTTTTCAAAAGTTGCACAAAATGTTCCTCCAGCCATTCATAAAAAAACTTATTCGGAACCTGGATCGTCAAAATCTCTTTTTCAAGATTTACCGGCGAAATAGGCTCAAACCAGGTTTTGAAACTCTGTGGGCTTACATTTTTCTTGATAGTACGCAGACAATTGTCCCATACCATTTGGTAGTCGTTCGTCATACCTAATAGTGCATTTGGATATTGGGTAATTTCCAATAAAAGTCTTTTTGTGTAACTCGCTCAATCAAAACCGGGGGACAAAGGTGTCTTTTTTTGCCGGGAAAAGAGACATAATTTCTGCCTTTTTTTGAAAAAAAAAATCTCTTTTGCGTAATACGTTCTAAATGCGCGAATTGCGTCCGGGAGGTTGGTTTGTCTTGTGTAAGACAAATATCTTATTTCTTAATATTTTGAATATTTCCACTTTTCGGAATAAAAAGTTGTGATAAAAGGATAATTTGAATTAAATAAGTAATACTGTTATGGAAAACAGTATACTCGCAAGATTTGACTACGTTTAAAATCGAGTGAAAAAAAACAGTAAATTTTCAGAAACGCCTGTCTGTCAAGTAGTAAGCATTCCTGGAAGCGATGAGAATTCATTCGCCTGGAAGCCTAGTCATACCCCGACGATACAAGCGTATACCAGGTGCCTAAGCCTTGGTGTGTGGAATCGAATTTTTTTGTAGCGCGATTGTTATATTTACCTATTTGGCCAGACCGGTACGGAGTAATTTACCGGTAGTTTCCCGCTAATATCAGGGAAGAAGTTATGCACTCAAAATAATCGCCCGGCTTCGGTACGTATGGCAATGATTGCGCGTTGCAGCGGCGTAGGGAAGCCCTGCTCGTCGAGTACGCGGAAAAGGGTGCCCACCAGCAAATCGCTGTCGGCCTGCTCGTCGAGGCCGGCGGCGGCGCGCGACACGAGCGCCAGCGATTCTTCTTTGGCCACGGTGATGATTTGCCAGAGAGTGTCGGACACGTATAATTGCTGGGACGTATTGTGGTCGAATTCCTGGCTGATGGTCAGCAGTAAAGCGCCGCGTAATTCAGCCACCGTCATCTCCGGCACCCGGATGCGCAGCAAAACATTGGTTATAGCGGCGCGGTCGCATAGCAGCGTCAGCCGTTCGTAGGCTTGCAGCCGCAAGGGCAGGGTGAGTTTGGTCGCCTCATTGCGCGTAATCGATGCGGCAATGGATGCCGTAGCCCGCTGGTGACTTTCCAGCAGCATTTTTAACAGGAAATAAGCAGTTGCAAAAACGATCAGTGCAGGAATCGTGTATTTCAGGATTTCGAGAAATGTCTCCATGTGGGTAGTATCTTTGAAGCGGTGAATGGGTATAACAAGCGTCTGATTGGTAAAAAAAGTACGTACAGCAACTTTTTTTACAAACGGACGCAAAGGTAAGTTGCCTGACTTAAACATTTTGGATCAGATTCTCGTTTTAGTGTTGTAATTTTGCCACAACAAAAAAATACACCTGCTTATGGAAGCCGTATTAGAAAGACCCCAAGTCACTTCGCCCATCAATCTGACGACTGGCGCGGTTGAACAACTCAAACAAATTCGTACCTCCGAGAATATTCCGCTGGATTATTGTCTGCGCATCGGCGTGAAAGGCGGCGGCTGTTCCGGTTTCTCTTACGTGTTGGGTTTCGATAAGGTGGAAGCGAATGACGATATCTATGAAATTAACGGCCTGCGGGTCGTCCTGAATAAAGCGCATGCCATTTACCTGCTGGGTATGGAGGTTGATTTTGTCTCCGGACTCGACAATCGCGGGTTTACCTTCAACAATCCCAATGCAACCAGCACTTGCGGCTGCGGAACGTCGTTCTCGGCGTAGGTTTTTTTGGTACAAGTAGAAGCGATCCCGCTATTCGACTGAGGTTGGATTGCGGGATCGCTTTTTATGGCCGCACCGGCAACAGCAAATAGTCCCGCTACTCGATGCAGTAACGGGACCATTTTTAGATCAAACCGAGCGGATGTTTACTTCGCGAAAGCCGTATCGACAATCGCCAGTTGCTGTTGCTCGTGCGCTTTCGGGAAGCCCGTAGCAGGCGAAGAGGAAGCCGTGCGGCTCACGCATTTCCAGCCATATTCCGCATAATTGGTGGCCAGAAAACTCCAGGCACCCATATTGTACGGTTCTTCCTGGACCCAGTACAACTCCGCTTTGCCGTATTTTTTCAGCAACGCTTCAAACTGTACTTTCGGGAACGGATAAATCTGCTCCAGGCGTACAATCGCTACATCCGTGCGCTGTTCGTCCTGCTGGCGTTTCAGCAAGTCGTAGTACACCTTGCCCGAACACAACAATACGCGTTTCACTTTTTTTGCCTCGATTGCAGCATCGTCGATTAATTCCCGGAAACGGGTGCCAGTTTCGAGTTCTTTAATATCGCCGAGGTTGAACGGCGGGCGCAGGGTACTTTTCGGCGACATCACCACCAGCGGTTTGCGGAACGGGCGGATGATCTGCCGGCGCAACAAGTGGAAAAAATTACTGGCCGAGGTGACGTTGGCCACGGTCGCATTGTTTTCCGCACAACCTTGCAGAAAACGCTCTACCCGGCCGGACGAGTGCTCCGGACCTTGTCCTTCGTAACCGTGTGGCAATAATAACACGATGCCGCTCATGCGACCCCATTTGCTTTCACCGGCAAAAATGAATTGATCGATGATGGTGCCGGCACCGTTGACAAAGTCGCCGAACTGCGCTTCCCACAATACCAGTGCATCGGGTGTTGCCAGTGAATATCCGTATTCAAAGCCCATCACGGCATATTCGCTCAACAGCGAATTGTAGATGCGGAACTTACCTTGTTTTTCACGTAAACCGTCTAAACGGTTGACTTCCTGATAGTTAGCCGAGTCGACAATACAGGCGTGCCGGTGGCTGAATGTGCCGCGTTTCACATCCTGTCCGCTCATGCGCACATCGTGCCCTTCGAGCAGCAGACTGCCATAAGCCATCAATTCGCCGAGTTGCCAGTCAATTTTTCCGGTGCTGACCAGTTGTTTTTTAGTTTCGGTCAGTTTGGCAATTTGCGGCAGCGGCGTGAATCCTTCGGGAAACGATAACAAGTGATTGAGTAGTTTATCAATCACCGCGCGTGGGACACCGGTTTCAGGGCTTTCCTGAAATGCCGCATCGTCGTTGGTTTTTTTCAGGGCTTTCCAGGCCAGTTCCGGTTCCTGGTAACTATATTTCAACGGTTTTTGCCGGGCGTTATCGAGGCGCGCCTGCAAATCGGCTTTGAAATTGGCCTCCATGTCTTTGGCCAGTTGCTCGTCCAGGTCGCCGCGCTTGACCAGGCGATCGGTATAGATCTTGCGTGGATCGTCGTGTTTTTCGATGATTTTCCACAATTCCGGTTGCGTAAACCGCGGCTCGTCACTTTCATTGTGGCCATTGCGGCGGTAACAAACCAGGTCGATAAATACGTCGGTATTAAAAACCTGCCGGAACTCCGTAGCCAGTTCAGCGGCGAAAACTACCGCTTCCGGATCGTCGCCATTGACGTGAAAGACCGGCGCGCCGATCACTTCGGCCACACTGGAGCAGTACGTACTCGAACGGGCATCCATCCAGTCGGTGGTAAAACCGATCTGGTTATTGATGACCAGGTGGAGGGTGCCACCGGTGCTGTAACCGGCCAGGCTCATCATTTGCGTCACTTCATACACGATACCCTGACCGGCCACCGCCGCGTCGCCGTGGATCAAAATCGGCAGGACGCGATCCACTTCGTTGTCGTATAAAATATCGAGTTTGGCGCGGGCAAAACCTTCCACGACGGGATTGACAGCCTCGAGGTGACTCGGATTAGGCAGGAGTTTCACGTAGGTAGTACGGCCGTTGGCGGTATGCGTTTGCGAAGAATAACCCTGGTGGTATTTTACGTCGCCCGAACCATAAATCTGATCCGGAATGGATTTGTCTTCGAATGCGCTGAAAATCTGCTCATACGTTTTGCCGACGATATTGCACAATACGTTCAAGCGGCCGCGGTGCGCCATACCGATTACCACTTCTTCGACGGGGATATCACTTTCGGAGGCCTTGTTAATCATGGCATCGAGCGCGGGAATAGTGGCTTCACCACCTTCCAGTCCGAAACGTTTTTGGCCCACGAACTTGGTCGCCAGAAACTGTTCGAAACCCACGGCACCGTTGAGTTTTTCCAGGATGCGTTTCTTTTTCTCCACGGAAAAGCCAAAATCGGCTTGGAGGTTGCGATTTTCGATGCGTTTGCGCAGCCATTGGCGCTGGTCTTTATCGAATACGTGCGTACTTTCAAAACCGATATTGCCGCAGTACAATGCCTGCAGTCGTTCCAGAATAGTTCGCAGCGTGGCATTGGCCAGGTCGATTTCAAAACCGGCGGCAAAGGGCGTATCCAGATCTGCGTCCGACAGGCCGTAATCGACCAGGTCGAGGCGCGGTTTGCGGTCTTTGCGGGTGCGCACAGGGTTGGTGGTGGAAAGCGTATGACCCCGGTCGCGGTAACCGTGAATCAGGCCGATAACGCCGAATTCTTTGGTGAGGTTCGCCGAAGCGGCTCCATTCGAAGCTGCGCCATTGCCATTTCCGGTGGATAGGGCAAAATCAAAGCCCTGAAAAAAAGCGCCCCAGTCTGCTTCTACGGCATTGGAATCTTTTTGCCAGGTCTGGTACAAACCATCGATATACTGCGGATGGGCATTAAAAACGGGCGAATGATCTTTCATTGTTCCTTATGTGCGGTTCAAAATCTTGAGATGGTTCCTTTCAATGGTAAACATTTGACTTAAGCGGTTGGTTTTAAGGCTTACGTCCAAATGTCTGCCTGCCTGATGGACAAAATCTTCAGGGGGGGCGCAAAATTAGGTAATCCAAGTATTTTTGCCTATAAAATGAGGGAGAAAGATACCAGTAAAAATGGTATTTAACAGGTGTATGACCCGTAGTTGCGAAATAAAAAGCGGCCATTTCAGTCTGTGCTGAAATGGCCGCTTGAATTTTATATCCCGTTCTGAGCACTAATTTTTCTCATCAATATTGCAGAATTGTCCGTTGCAGGTGCCGGCGGGAACGGTGTAACAGCCTGAGGACGACGAAAGGTAGCTAATTACCACCGAATAGGAACCGGTATTGGGCAGGTTGCTATTGGCATATTGAACGGTAGATTGGTTACAGATAAAATCTGCGACCAGGTCTGCTGCATTGCCACACGTATTGGCCTTGTAAATGCGGTAGCGCAAGCCGGTACCATTGACATTGTAGAAAGTATGCGTCACCGGATTGAGTACGACCTTAATGCCATTCCGCTTCGTCGTGTAGTAGGCCCAGGCGCTACAGGTGCGGCCCTGAATACACGAGCAGTAAGTGGAAACGGTACCCAGGATTAACGGTCCGCGATCGCTGACTACATCGGTGGAGACCGCGGTGGTGACGGTAGATGGCGCATCGGTTGGGCTGCTAAGGCTGTTGTCCTTTTGACAAGAAATCACGTACAATGTACCGGTGCAAAGGAGGATCAGTGCTAAAATGGAAAAGCGTTTCATAACGAGTTGATTACAAAAATGTTAGTGAAAAAATGTTTGTTCGCCGTCGACTGGCAGGACAAAGATGGGAGCGCCCGATTGGAGGAAACAATTACATTTTTACCCGCATTTTCCCGCGTTATTCCGCGATTTTAAGCACTTTGAAAGGAATTGTCTCTGCGGCTAACACCACATTGATGTAATACAGTCCGGGGGCCAGACCGGTCATTTCCACGGTGGTATCCTCCTGGATAACGGGCACTGTTTTTACGAGCGAACCCAGGCAATTTACCAGCACAATACGGGCGTTTTGCAAATTCTTACCCGGCAAAATAAGGTGCGCGACATCGCGTACCGGATTGGGAAATACACCGGCGCGGAGCAAATCATCGGTTGCCGTACGTTCTGTAGTTGGGTGTTGTTCTCCCGAACCCAGGCAACGTTTTACGGTAATGCGGGTACAAAGTGATCCAGCGACTGCATTGCTGACCCTGAACTGGTCGTATTGAAAGATTGAACTGTTATAAATGGCCCGAAAAGAGAGGGTGGATGCACCCGTGTTTTGCGAAGCGATATTATTGGAGTTGGGCATAATATAATTATCGCTGTTGGCGGCTAAGTTGGGTACTAAAATGCCGCTGATGGTCCCGTTTTGGTTTTCCAGCCACAGATAAAAGAGATCACTGCCACCCGTTGCGTTGCTACAGGTTTTGGTCGAAACCTGAAAGAAAGCGCCGTCATTGGGAGACAAGGGTACCGTTACCTGATTGTTGCCGGTACCCACCTGCGACATGGTACTACATTCGTTGGTAAACATGATTTTCTCATCGACGATGATTATGAAACCTACCGGTGCCACAATTACCTGGATGCTGCCCTGTTTGTTGGCTTGCGTATTGACAAAGGCAAAGAGGTATAAATCATGGTTATTCAACTCGTTAAAAGTGTAGGTGGGCTGGCTGGTAAGATCGGTCGATTGCTGGTTGTCGAGGGTGTTGAGCACGCCGACAGCCGTCGTCTGGTTGTCAGGGCCCGACCAGGCGAAGGTGAGTGAGGTCGGTGTGCTACTGATGGCCGTCGGTTGCGGCGTCCCGATGCTCGGGGTATAATTAGGTTGTAAGTGCCGCAAAAACGCGGTCATCTGATCCGGTTGAACCTGTATTTGCGACCCGAATTGCGCGTAGATTTCCGCCACGACTGCGTTCATATTTTGTGGGGTCACTGGCGGAAAGTTCTGCGACCGGAGGGTCAGTGCGACGAACAGGAAAGCAGTGAGAAGTGAAAAACGAGACAAACACGCTGTTTTGGTCATGAAATTGATTGTTTTGAAAAATAATCTGCGTAAAAAACAAAGTTTTGGTACAAGTGCGGTCGTTTTGAGTGCGCGGCTACGTCCCTGCATTTCTGGCAAAAATATTTCAGCGGCAGAAGATAGTTTATTACATTTTTTCCAGATTTTTCTCTGAAACTTTGTTGGTTAATGAGAAAGGATGCAAAAAAGTAAATTAATCGAAACGCTCAGGTGCCTGCGACCGGAAGAATTGTCGCGGCTGGAGCAGTTTCTGCGGTCGCCTTATTTTCAGGAAGACGAACCCGATGCGTCGATGCTGGCCCTCCTGCGGTATGCGGTGCGTTTTCAGCCGGAATACGATCAGCCCGATCTGGATCGCGAAGTTACTTACCGGGAAGTATTCCCGAATACACCCGTGGCTAAAAGTCGGCTGGAAAAGACCATGACGCGTTTGCTCAAGGAGATTCGGCGTTTTATTGTACTGGAGACGCAACAGGCACGGACGCGCGAGGAAGATGCCGATTTGATGCTGGTTCATTTTTTTCGGCAGCGCAATAATTTCGCGGAATTTGAGCGTCTGGTGCACAAGATTCGGGAAAAACTGCAACAATACCCGGTCAAAGATGCCGATTATTTCCTGCGTTTGTACCAGTTGGAAGAGGAGTACTGTGCGTACCGCGCCTGGTTCAACGACCGCAAAACCGATCTCAATCTGGCTTCGGCCATTGCCGCGCTCAATACCTATTTTTTGTTGGTACACCTCGATTATTCGATCCTGCACTTGTCGCAGGGTAAAGTGGTGCCTTTGCAGGCGGAAGCGCAGTTTCTGGATATGACTTTCCTGGAAACACTGGTGCAAAAGCAAGCGGAAGATGCGCGGCCTATCGTACAGACCTATTTTCGCGCCTACCAACTGCTGGTGCACCAACCGCCCGATCCAGCCACGTTTTTACAGTTTACGACCTTGCTCGAAACCCATGAAAAGGTGCTTCCGGACGAGAAGGTCAAAAATTTTCAGGCACTGGCGCGCAATTACTGTATTCGCGAATTCAACAACGGCAACGAAGCGTTTTTTAAAATTGCCTTCGATCTCTACAAACTACACCTGGAGCGCGCTTACTTGTATCGCAACGGGCAAATACACGCCGTAGTGGTAAAAAACCTGGTTTCGATGGGATTGCGTTTGGGACAGCACGACTGGGCGATACAGTTTTTGGAGGCGCATAAAAACCGGATCACCGGCCTGAGCGATCCCGACGAAGCCTATCGCTTCAACTTGGCGATGTGCTGTTTTCATGTGCGCGATTACGACGGCGTGCATGCCTGCCTCGCGCATACGTATGCCGATGTTTTTTATAAACTTGCGGCTAAACGACTGGAAATAAAGACTTTATATGAAATACAATCGCCGGTTTTAGCATCGCGCCTCGAAGCGTTCAATGTCCTTATTTTTCGAATGGGCGGCAAGCAACTCTCGGAAGTATACGTCAACGGGAACAAACATTTTATCGCCTGTCTGCGTCGCATCTTACATCCCGGCACCCTGAACAATACCCGCCGGATCGAAAAAATCAAAACAGATTTATGCAATGAACCCACGGTGGTAGAGAAAGAATGGCTGCTGGATGTACTGGAACGCGTGCACTAGGGCAGGCAGATTTTCCGAAATGCGATACTGTCGCCGTTGAAGACATTAAAATCGACCAGTTCGTTGATGCCGTTGACGGTGCCGCGGTCGCTGTGTTGCCAGAAATGCCAGTCGTATTCGCCGGGCATATCAAAGGAAGTGACGTGGTAATGGGCGATCCAGAAGCGGTAATTTTCAAAATCGGGATTGTCGGCAAAGTAGTTTTTATAGAAATCGCGATTGGTATACAGGATGGGGCGCACCTTGTAGTGTTTCTCCAGAATGGTCATAAATTCCTTGGTATACCGCTGCACCTGGGCTTTGTTCATACCGCGCGACTCTTCCACGTCGACCACGGGCGGCAGATCGCCGGAGCGCAACTGTACGGTGCGCATAAACTTCAGCGCTTGGTCTTTCGGGCTGGCATCGGGCAGAAAAAAGTGATATGCGCCGCGAATAATGCCTTGTTTGCGTGAATTCGCCCAGTTGAAGTCAAATTCTGAATCTTCCATCCAGGTGCCTTCGGTCGCTTTGATAAAAGCAAAGGTGATGTGCAAGCCGCCGACCTGCATCTTTTTCACCCGCGCCCAGTCGACCCGGCTTTGCCATTTACTCACGTCGATGCCGTGGACGGCATACCCGGAAGGAATGCGGATACCGAAATGTTTGTACTCCTTGTAGTGCAACGGATACTCGACGAATGAACGAATGGCAAAGCGCAATTCCGGGCTGCACAGCAAGGCAATCAGAAACACTAAAACGGTAATAGCGCCGACGCGCCGAACTTTCCCCCGGTTGTAATAACGCGCCATGTTAGTGCCCTTGAAAGGCGGGTTTGCGTTTTTCTAAAAAAGCGGTCACGCCTTCGCGGTAGTCGGCCGTAGTGCTGGCTGCGGTTTGCAATTCGTCTTCCAACGCGATTTGGGTGGCGAAATCATGGGTGAACGACTGTTGCAGGGCTTGTTTGGTGAGCGCCAGGGCGCGGGTGGGCATTTGGGCCAGTGTTTCCGCGACTTTCAGGCTATCGGCCATAAAAGTATCGTCGGGAAATACTTTCCAGATCATACCGATTTGCGCGGCTTCGGCCGCGGTAATTTTTTCGGAGAGCATCATCAGGGCTGCGGCGCGTTGCAGCCCGACCATGCGCGGCAGCGTCCAGGTGCCGCCGCTGTCGGGGATCAGGCCGATCTTGGAAAAAGCCTGCGTAAAGGTCGCCGATGCGGTCGCTACGGTAATGTCGCAGGCCAGGGCGATATTAGCACCGGCACCAGCGGCTACGCCATTGACGGCACAGACGACAGGCTTGGGTAAGTTCTTGATTTTCAATACCATAGGATTATAGCCAGTGGCAATAATCTCACTGAGCGAAGGTCCGTTTGGATCAGTTACTTCCTGTAAATCTTCGCCGGCACAAAAGGCTTTGCCGTATCCGGTAATGTATACCGCGCGGATAGCCGGGTCGGCAGCGCATTGATCCAAGGCGTCGAGTATCTCCATGCGCATCGGATGGTTCATCGAATTGAACACTTGCGGTCGGTGGAATGTTATACGGCCAACGCCGTTTTCAATCTCAAAAAGAATGTATTGCATGGAGGTGGTTGAATTTCTGTTAGGACTGGAAACTGGCGCGAAGGTAAAGCGTTCCGGGCGAAAATAAGGCCGGTAAGTATGGTTTTAGGCAATCCGCATATTCTGGGCGAAAAGGCTATGTTTTCCTGACTCGTCTATTGCGGTTTTTGTACGTTATTATTGCTACCTTTCGGCCGCTTCAAGTAAAACTAATTATTTAAGGACTTTTTCATCATTTTTTAGCAAGAATGAAGCACAATACAGCAATTCGGTTTGTCAGTAAAGACCGCAATCTTTTTTTTCATACCTTGAATGAACGGATTAATGTTTATTTTCAGGAACGCAATTTATCCAGGAACGCCACCTATGCATTGGTCGTGAAGACCATCGTTCTGCTGACCGCCTATATTCTCCCATTTATACTTATCCTGATTCTACAGCCCACTTTCGGCTGGGCCTTACTGGGTTGGTCGATCATGGGATTTGCAATGGCCGGTGTAGGTATGTCGATCATGCACGATGCCAATCACGGTGCCTATTCCTCCAAAGCCGAGATCAACAAATTGATCAGTTTTTCGATCAATCTGGTCGGCGGTTCGATGTTCAACTGGCAGTTGCAGCACAATGTCTTGCACCACACCTTCACCAATATCGTCCATTACGACGAAGACATCGCCGACAAACCGATGCTTCGCCTTTCGCCCCATACCGAAGTCAAGAAGGCGCACCGTTTACAATGGCTTTTTGCGGTACTGATCTACGGCCTGGTAACGCTGTACTGGGTGACCGCAAAAGATTTTCTGCAATTCAACCGCTATACGCGCAACGGCGTCAGCAAAGGTACCCCGGCACAACACCGGCTGATTCTCACGAAGATCATCGTGTTAAAAGTAGTGTACTTTTTTGTCTTTTTAGGGCTTCCCGTGTTATTGGGTATGGCTTTTTGGCCGGTGCTGGCTGGTTTTCTAGTCATGCACTTTATTGGTGGCGTGGTGTTGACCGTCATTTTTCAATTGGCGCATACGGTGGAGGAAACCACGTTTCCGCGCCCGAATGCCGAGGGCAATATTGAAAATGACTGGGCGATTCACCAGATGAATACGACCGTCAATTTTTGCCGCAACAATCGCCTGCTTTCCTGGTATGTCGGTGGACTCAATTTTCAGGTAGAACACCACCTTTTTCCCAGGATCAGCCATGTGCATTATCCGCGTTTAGCCAGTATCGTACAGCGTACGGCTGAAGAATTCAATGTGCCGTATCTCGAACACCGTAGTTTTGGCAAGGCATTACAATCGCACTTCGCTACGTTGCGGCAGTTTGGTCGATTGCCGGATTTGGACGAAGCAATCGGTTGATCTGGTATTACAGCTGATCAAACACCAACCCGCTCGCCTGAAAGTATCGCCCCTGGGTTTTTTCAAACGCCAACCAAGTTGTCACACTGCCATCGTATCCACGGGCCCGCCGCCACACGGCCCGGACGGTAATGCCGGTCACCGGTATTTCTTCCTCACGCAGGTCGTAAAAATTACCATTGGTGGCGGCGGCGCGCAATAATTGGGTGCGCGGTCGGATGCGTGAAGGTGACTGGCCGTCGATAAGCCGGGGCATCGTAGCCCGGCGAAGGTTCATGTCCGGTTTGTTGGCGTCTGTGCGCACGGGAATGAAAGGTATCCAGTTCGGGGGAACCGCTGTGCCGAGCCGGTATTTATGTTGCGCATCATTTTGTTGCGCTGCCGGCAAAGGCTGTGTCGGCTCGCCCGCTAATTGCAACAATGTGTTTTCCCAATGCGCTGCCGCAGTTTGACCCATCGTGCCACTACCGATGCCATCGGGCACGGTTTTCTCCACTGCCCAGACCATATTGGCCATTTCATCGCGCAAAAAATGTACCTCTTCTACCGGTTCACTTTGCAGCCAACGTGCATGGGCGGCGGGTGCCAACAGCCAATCGGTCGGGACCCCGTCGTCGTTGGTCTGGAACAATTCCCAATTCCCTGCCTGTGCCTGCCCGGCATAGACGCTGTTCACAACCGACAATACGCCAAATACATCGGTCACTTTGAGATTATTTACCTTGGCCAAATGGCCGATTGGCACGGAATACGGGATTAAAAGCCAGTCATTGCTGAACAACAGGCTAAATTCGGTCAATAACAGCAGACCCGTGTCGGTTTTAGCGGTTTGTACATTCGAAAGATCCATCGTGCTGTCCTCCATTTCCCACCATCGTGCGCGCGGCATGCCCGGAAAACTGACCGGCGAAGGCAAGTACGTACGCCGATGTTCGCCCGCACGTTTCGCATCCAGGTCTTGCTTAATGGCCGCACTGCCTTCTACCTGCTTAAAGTCGGGCCAATCCATGTCCCTGCCATGGTGTTCCGGATTTTTCAAACAGAGCGCCGTACCATTGGCTTTGGCGGCGGCCACCGAAAAGCGATATTCCAGGCGGCTGGCGTCCCATGCTCCTTCCTGATTGGTTCCTGCAATATCCAGTTGCAGGCGTTTTTGGACCTGTTTTACCCATTTTTCCCCCAAATCATTCACGATTGAATCCGCTTGTGGCAAAAATACAGATGCTTTACGCTCGGCTAATTGTTCAAACAGGAGCAACCCGTCCACCATGCGGCCATTCCCTACGGCGGCCACTAATTGGGCATACGGTTCAAGGTCGAACAAGGTTATTTCCAGGTTGTCGGGTTCAAATGCCGGTGCCGGTGCCTTAAAATGCAGCAAGGGATTTTGCCTGAATACTTCCCAGGCGGCAGTTTTTCCAGCCTGCGTGAGCATGCGCCGCCATTCGCGTCCGGTTTCGAGGCGCATTTGCAGATCAAATACCGGCGGACGTCGCTCCACCATTGCATTCAGGAGTGTATTGTTGTCGACAGTTTGGATTGCGCCGGTCGGCGTCTCCAGACGCTGTATTGGGGTGGATTGGGCTACAATATGCGCCGCTGCGGCCGTACCGGCATCTTCAGCCTTGAATTCACCCAATTGCCACTGGCGTGCCAACAACCAAAGCGGGTCCCGAATTTCGCACCGCAGCGCCTCGGCTACGTCTTCGCCATACGGGCTGGGTAATAATTTCTCAAAAGAAAGGAGTGATTCCATATTATTTTGGTCGGTTCGTCAAGTTAGTGCAATACCCATTCGCGCGTGCTAAAACAACTCCACGTTGGGGGTTTGATTATTTTCCGGCGTGAACGGCAATGCGATAAGCGGGAGTACCTGGCTCAGTCCTTGGTGATTGTTCTCCACCTCTTGCAGCGTGACCAGGCGTTTTTGGGCCATTTCCAAGGCATCTTTTACGGCTCCAAGCAGATGTTCCCATTGCCAATTGCCACCCTCTATCGGCGCTACGGCCAGGAGTATGGCTTGCGGTGGTTGGGTATTGGGTTGGTCATAATGAAAAGCAACGCCCGTTTGTATGGTTTTGGAAGGGACAAATTCTGGCCACTCATCGAGCAAAAGGCCCGTAAACGCCATTTGGGGGGTAAAGTTAGCCGGTGTTTCCAAGGCCAACGAAGCAAAAGCCAATCTTTCCGGCGTCGTGTCGGCATCAAAGGGACCGCCCACCCAGGGCTGTTTTTGGCCACTGCGAAACGGTATTTGTACCAACTGCAATTCCTGGTTCACATCGGCGGTTTGAAACGCTTCGCGCAAGAGCGTCGTTCGGCGGTAACTGCGCAGGGCTTTGCGCACCAGGGCGGCTTCTTGCAGCCAGATTTCGACGGCCGCGGTACTCGCATTTTCGAGTAGTTGGCGGCCGGCCAGCGCATTCTCAACGGCAGTGGCGTTTTCTAATTCAATCGCTGCAAAAACTTTCCAGGTGGGGTCAAAAACCGTTTTTACCAAATCCTCCAAATGCTGGAATCGCGCTTCGCCGGATAAATCAGCCGGCATTTCGGCTAAACCTTCCACCAATTTTTGATGCCGTTTTTCAAGGTCTTGGGCCGTAATTTCGGCTTTTTCTACGATTAGAAGACTGTTTTCCGGGTCAAAATCAGCCACATTCCCATTGGCGGCATCCGCTACGCCCAAGCGCCATGCCTGAAAAAAGACTTCGTGCAGGGCGAGCCAGTTGGTGCGACCGGCGAGGGTTTGTCCGGCCTGGTACGCCGTAGCCCAGGCGGTAGCCGCAATG
>JBBRDQ010000017.1:0-46125 GCA_038203695.1 Chitinophagales bacterium | reverse complement strand
AATCAGAAAACTACCTGGCAAGTGGCCATTCGGCACAGTGATTTCCTGTTTGCGTATCAATTTGATGCTGCGGCCAATGTATTAAAAACCAGCACCGAAGATCTGCTTGCTACCGACGGCCCAGGATTTTGGCCTAGATGCTTTTTTTACCGGCAATCAGATGGTTATTTGTGGCATGGCCGATACCAGCGCAGATGGTTCGGCCTCGCGTGCATTCGTCAGCAAATCAGGGCTAACCGCCTCCTGCTGCGAAAAAAACATCGTCATTACCGCAATTGCCGCACCGCCCTTGCCAACCGAGACCGACCTGCCTTTTGCCGGCAGCACCGTACCGATTAAACAAAATCATAGCGTAGCCCTGACTGATTTTCCACTGTCGGCCACGGTATCCTGCCAAAATCCGGCGGGCACCAAATTGCTGCCTGCGGACACAGGTATCTGTATTGGCGACACCCTCGAAATAGGGTTGTTGACCGGCCTGCCGGTCGATATTTTATGGAGTACGGGTGCCACCATCCCGGAAATGGAGGTGGATGCACCCGGCATATACACCGTAGCGCTCAGCGGCGAGTGCGGCGTAGCGAATGATACGATTCGGGTCGCTGCGCTTGGCAACCGCGTAACCGCACAGGTCAGCCCGACCGCAAATGCCTGCCTAGGCGAAAGCATCACACTTTCGGCAGCCGGCGGCAGCGATTTTCTTTGGTCAGACCTGAATGGATTGGCGGCATCCGATCTGCCCGACCTACTTATAAACCCCGAACAATCAACCAGTTACCAGGTAATCGTATCTGATGGGCAGTGCCGGGATACGGCGGCGGTTGTAGTAACAGTGTGGCCGGGGCCGGACGTTTCGGCGGGGCCGGATAGGTCTATAAAGTCCGGCGCAACGGTGTCGCTGCAAGCCTCCGGGGCAACGTCGTATCTTTGGTCGCCGGCGATCGGGCTGAGCTGCACTGATTGTCCCGTGCCCTTGGCCAATCCCGCCACTACCATCACCTACACCCTACTCGGTACCGCCGCCAACGGGTGCTCCGACACAGCGAGCGTGACTATTTTTGTACAGGAGCCTTGCCCGTTTTACATACCCAATGTGTTTAGCCCGAACCGTTCAACGACCGCTAACAATGACCTTTTTGGCGTTTTTAGTGGTGAAATTTCCGCAGAAGGTTTTCTTTTGCGCGTCTATTCACGCTGGGGCGAACTGGTTTTTGAATCCCGGAACCCGCAAACGCGGTGGGACGGAACCTATAAAAACCAAACCGCTCTACCCGGCGTGTATCTCTATCAACTGGAACTATTTACCTGCGATGGGTTGGTGAAAAAGAGCGGTGATGTTACCCTCATTCGATAACATAGCAATTTTAAAACATGAAAAAGAATAGATTTTTGGCAACGCTGATTGGTTGCTTTTACTTGTTGGCGGCCCAAGCCCAAAAAGAAGGCAATGTATGGCATTTCGGACACGGTGCGGCCCTCGATTTCAATTCCGGGACGGCCGTCGTGACCACGCCCAGTTCGATGCAGACCTTTGAAGGCTGCGCCAGCATCGCCGATGCCAATGGCAATTTATTGTTTTATACCAACGGCGGCGGCCGCGATCCGGTGCTGAGTGGCCAGAGCAGTGGCAAAATCTGGAACCGCAACCACCAGGTTCTGTACGATATGGGCAATACCGAGGGCGGCGGATTCAGCGCCGCGCAATCGTCGGTGATTATTCCGCGACCGGGTGTACCCAATCACTATTACCTGTTCACGATGGAGGAAATTGAATATTATGTGGGCGGTGCTGTACCCAGCCAGCCACAGGGACGCGGGCTATCCTATTTTGACGTTGATATGGGGCTTACTGGCGGCCTCGGGGGCGTAGCGTCTTACACCGGTATGATCTTGACACCTTCGTATGAAGGGCTGTGCGCAGTACGACACACCAATGGCAGCGACGCGTGGATTGTTGTGCACAACGACACCCTTGGATTAGCCGTTTTTCCGGTGAATACTGCCGGTGTGGGCACGCCTATCCTCTACAATCTGCCAGGCGGAACGAGTGGCATTATAAAAGGCTCGCCCAACGGCAAATGGTTGACTATCAATCAGGTATTATACCAATTTGATGCTACAACCGGCAGTGTCAGCAACCCGCTGCTGCTCGCTGCAAACATAAATTTTGCAGAATTTTCACCCAATAGCAAACGGCTTTTCGTCATTTCCGCCAGTGAAGAAGTGCAATATTTTGATTTGACCAACCCAGACATAGCCGGGAGTAAGATTACCGTTACGCAAGTGTCTTCGTTAGGTACCATTATCGGACAAATGCAACTCGCACCCGATGGAAAAATCTATTTTGTACAGAATGACTTTTTTGCGGACAGCATCTATTTGTCCACGATTGTCTGTCCCAATACCGCCCCGTTTGTGGAATTAAAGAAAATCGCCTTCAGTGCAGCGGACGACCAGATTTTCTTTGGGCTGCCCAATTTCGACAACGCGATTTTCCGCCGCGATGTGGACCCGCCCCTGCCCGTCAATCTCGGTACCGACCAAACGCTTTGTGGCAACCAAAACATCGTACTCGATGCCGGCATAAACAATGCTACCTATATATGGTCGAATGGCGCGTCAAGCCAGACCATTCCCGTTGAGTCGCCCGGCACATACGCCGTCACGGTTACTGCCGCCGGTTGTGGCGTTGGTGCGGATACTATTGTGGTCAATCAGCTATCCCTGAATCTGAATGCCGGAAGTGACCGCAGCATTTGCATCGGGGAGAGCGTTCAACTGGATGCAACTGGCAACGGCCTGCTGGCGTGGACGCCCGCCGCTGTCGTTTCCAATCCAACTAGTGCGACCCCTCTTTTTACCGGAACCAGCACTACAACCCTCGTTTTGACTGCTACACTCGATGGTTGTACCGCCCAGGATTCCCTGACCATTACGGTGTCGCCTACGCCAAATGTCACGGCTGCTCCCAGCGATACGACGATCCTTGCCGGTGCGGCGGTACAGATAACCGGCACCGGTACCGGTACGGCCATTTGGTCGCCTGCCGCTGGACTGAGTTGCAGCGACTGTCTCAATCCCTTGGCAACACCCACAGAAACAACTACTTACACATTAGTGGTGACCAATGCGGCGGGTTGTTCCGCCACCGCGAACGTTACCATCACCGTAACGCCCCCTGATTGCAGCCCGAAGTTGCCCAATGCCTTTACCCCCAATGGCGACACTGTCAATGACGATTTCAAACCCGTCGGCGACGCCATCGAATCCTACGACCTGACTATTTATAACCGCTGGGGCCAGGAGGTTTTTAAAGGTAACACTGCCTGGGATGGGCGCTTGGATAATCAGGATGCACCGAGCGATGTATATGTCTATCGGATGAGCGTGCGGGTTTGTGGCAATGTGCAGGCATTTTCCGGGGACATTACGTTGGTTCGGTAAGCGAATCGTCGATGGAAAATTTTTGAACACCTTATTTTTCATGGCTGACAAATCTAGTTTTTTCTACCTTTCGGATGAAAAAAAATTACCGGTTTTATGAAAAAATATACCCTCCGTTTCGCGCTGCCCCTCCTGACTGTCGCCCTGCTGGGCTTCGTTTTATTGCCGGGCGATCCCGAAGATGAAAAACGCAAACCCGAAAATGCCGTTGCCAATCTTCAGGTAACTGACGGCCTGCAAGCGCAATTGTTTGCTTCGGAGCCCATGATGACCAACCCGACCGATATGGATATCGACGATCGGGGTCGCATTTGGCTGTGCGAAGCCTACAATTACCGCCCCGATATCAACGGCAATCCTGTTAAAAAAGAAGGCGACCGCATCCTGATCCTGGAAGATACCGACGGCGACGCGAAGGCCGATAAAAGCACGGTCTTTTACCAGGGACCGGAGGTGGCTTCTCCGCTCGGCATCTGGGTGATGGGCAACCGCGCGCTGGTATCGCAAAGCCCGTATTTGTGGTTATTCACCGACACCGACGGCGACGATAAAGCCGATACAAAGGAAATCGTGCTGGAAGGCGTCGGCGGAACCCAGCATGACCACGGATTGCACGCGGTTGTGTTCGGCCCGGATGGGAAGTTTTATTTCAATTTTGGCAACGCCGGTGAAACGCTGAAAGATAAAAACGGACAGACCATCCAGGACGAAGATGGTCTACCGATCAACCTCAAAAACTACCGCATGGGCATGGTGTTCCGCTGTGACCCGGATTTTACCCATTTTGAAGTGCTGGGCAATAACTTCCGCAACAACTACGAAGTCGCCGCCGATAGTTACGGCACCCTCTGGCAATCGGACAACGATGACGACGGCAACAAAGGCGTACGCATTAATTACGTCATGGAATTCGGCAATTACGGGTATACCGACGAAATGACCGGTGCCGGCTGGACCGTCAACCGCACCAATATCGAACCGGAAATCCCGCTCCGCCACTGGCACCAGAATGATCCGGGCAGTATTCCGAACCTGCTGCAAACCGGTGCCGGATCGCCCTGCGGCATGTGTGTGTATGAAGGCGACTTGTTGCCCGAACGATTCCGGGGCCAGCTGATTCATGCCGATGCCGGCCCGAATGTGGTACGCGCATACGTCACCAAACCGGATGGCGCGGGCTACACGGCGGAGATCAACAATATTGTGCAAAGTCTCACCGACCAGTGGTTTCGCCCCAGCGACGTGTGTGTCGCCCCCGATGGCTCCCTTTTTATCGCCGACTGGTATGATCCGGGCGTCGGCGGGCACCAGGCGGGCGACCAGAACCGAGGCCGGGTCTTCCGGGTAGCGCCACCGGCGGCAGCGGCTTACAAAATACCCGTTTTTGACCTCACCACCGTGGAAGGTGCGGTCTCCGCCCTGCAAAACCCCAATCTTTCGGTGCGCTGGAAAGCCTGGAATGCGCTACATACCTACGATTTTCGCGCCGAAGAAGAGTTGGGTAAGTTATTTAAATCCAGTGCATTGCCGCATCTGCGCGCCCGCGCACTCTGGCTGCTGGCCAAGAGTACCAAACCGGCGCAATACATCGACCTAGCCGCGCGCGATGCCGATCCGAACATCCGGATTGTCGCTATCCGTGCTGCGCGGCAGGGCGGCGTGCCGTTGATTCCTATCCTGGAAAAACTGGTCAACGACAAAAATCCGCAGGTGCGCCGCGAATGTGCGCTGGCCCTGCACCACCAATACCAGGAGCAGGTGCCGGAACTATGGGCTACCCTGGCCAAACAACACGACGGCATCGACCGCTGGTACCTGGAAGCCCTGGGCATTGGTGCCGACGGACAATGGGAGGTGTGTCTGGCCGCTTATAAAAGAGCGGTGGGCCGGTTTGAACTTAATAATGTAGCGCAGCGCGATGTCATCTGGCGTGCCCGCTGCGCCTCTGCCTGTCCGTTGCTGGGTGAAATGGCCACCAATACCATCGTTCCGCTGGAGGTTCGGCTGCGGTATTTCCGCGCCTTCGATTTCCAAAAACCGGCCGATGCGGCACCGGTGCTACTAAAAATACTGCGCGAAAACACGGCCAATGCGGAGGTTGCCAAACTCGCCCTGCTGCACCTGGATGCCGAGTTGGTAAAATCAACCCCCGATGCCAAAGCCGCCTTGTCGACACTGATGGCCAGTTTGCAAGGTGATGCATACCTGGAATTTGCCGATCGCTACCAATTGCCGGAAGAAAACGAGCGCTTGTACAATATGATCCTGAAAAATGAAAACAGCGACAAAGCGGCAGAGATTCTGCTGAAAAATCCGGCCGGACTGGCGATGTTCCAAAAAACGGTGTCTGATAAAACACAGGAAACCGATGCGCTAGCACTGTTGCGCGCTATTCGCAATTCCGGTGGTAAAACCCAACTGGGTATCCTGGAAGCCATCGCATTTAACCGCAAACGCAGCGACGTCCTCCGCCGTCAGGCCACCGAGTGGATGGGCAACAGCTGGAATGGCGAAGAATATGTGCTGGAACTGCTGAAAAACAAAAAAATCGAAAAGCGTTTCATTCCCTCGGCCGTGCAGGGCGTCAGCCATGCCTGGCGCATGAAAGTCCGACTGGAAGCCGCGTCTTATCTCGACAATGCCGATCCCGCTACCAGTAAAAAAATACCGGCCATCGCCGATCTGCTGAAATTGACTGGCAACCCGGCCAAAGGCGTGGCGCTGTTCGAACAAAACTGTAGCACCTGCCACCAGGTCAACGGCAAAGGCATCGACTACGGACCGAAATTAAGCCAGATCGGCGCTAAATTACCGCCAGAAGGCCAATACCTGGCAATCTTGCATCCGAGTGCCGGCATTAGTTATGGCTACGAAGGCTGGGAATTCAAATTGAAAAACGGCGACAAAATCACCGGCCTGATCGCCAGCCAGACCGAAATGGAACTGGTGCTCAAAATGCCCGGTGGCACGCTCAGAACCGTGCGTCAGGCAGATATAACCAGTCGTACCGAACTGGCTGATTCGATGATGCCGACCGGTTTTCACCAGGCTATGACCGAGCAGGAACTGGCCGATCTGGTGGCGTACCTGATGACGTTGAAATAAGGTGGAGCGCGGAATTTGTTGATGGCAGAATGAATTCGCCCTCCTATTCTTGCCAGGAGCACACGGAATACAGCGTGCGCTCCTGGCTTTCATTACCGCCGTAGATAAGGGTACGTTTGGCAACGGATTTATGGGTTAGATTGTCAAAATAATCCAATCCTTTAAAGTGCTGCGGCAAGATGGTCTGGGCGGACTTTATTTCAAAAATAGATAATGATCGGCCGCTTTGGGTCAGCAAATCGACTTCATTGCCGTTTGAGTCGCGCCAGAACCAATAATCGCGCAACTGATATTCATGCTGGTTGCGTTTGAAATATTCTGCCACTATCATATTTTCAAAAAGGGCCCCGGCCAGCGTTTGGTCGATGTCTTCCTGCGTACGAATGCCTAACAGGAACGCTGCCAGACCGACATCGTAGAAGTAAAGTTTAGGCGTTTTTACGATGCGTTTACTGAAATTTTCAAAGTATGGCGGCAATAAAAAAACAATATAACTGCTCTCCAGAAGCGATAACCACGACTTAGCGGTTGGTTGAGAAACGCCACATTCCGTTGCCAGATTGGCCAGGTTTAGCAATTGACCGGTTCGCGCTGCACAAAGACCGATAAAATTGCGAAATAACCGTAGTTCATGTACTTTCAAGAGCGTTGTCACGTCGCGCTCAACATACGTCTGCACATAGTTAGCATAAAAAACCGCCGGGTCAATGTTGCGATGATAAATAGCCGGATAGAATCCCTTAATAAGTACTGCGTGCCAATCGGTCGGTAACAAAGACGCGGCCTGCAATTCGCGCATATCGAAAGGCAGGAGTTTGAAAAGCGCTACCCGCCCAGCCAGGGTCTGCGTGATACGCTCCTTCAATTGAAAATTCTGCGACCCGGATAATATAAACTGTCCCATTTCTTTTCGATCATCGACTGCGGTCGGCAAGTAGGAAAACAGGTGAGGCACCTGTTGCACCTCATCAAAAATCACTCGTCCGGGATACTTACGTAAAAAACCGACTGGATCATCGGTCGCAAAACTGCGCGTATCCATATTTTCGAGTGAGACATACTGGTAATCAGGAAACATAGATTGTAACAAAGTTGTCTTACCCGACTGTCGCGGGCCGGTCAGCGCCACGATTGGATACTGCAGTATTATCTGCCGAATAACTTTTTCTATTTGACGCGCTAAAAAGGTCATTTTTGCTTATTTTATGCCAAAAATACATAAATTTTATAATTACATAAAAAATTTATTAGATTTACATAGAATATTTCTTGGAATTACATAAACTACATAGCGTTGCAGCAGACATTTCACGGGCAAATCGTTGGAAGATTGCCTGAAATTAAATTTTGTTAAAAGACCGAGTGTAGGGGTGACTTCGAAATCACCCCTACACTCGGCCCATCAGCATCCACCTTTTTTTGACGGGATGTTCTGAAAAGAAGGCTGATGTGATGGATAAGATTCGCCTTCCCACCGATTAAAATCGGTGGTTTCAAGATGGCTGATGTGCGCTCGAAAAGGCATGGTTTCATGAAATCGTTTGGTAATAAACGAATCACATCAGCCATCTTGTAACCGCTCGTTTTAACGGGTGGTTACGCTGTAAAATAAAATCAGGGTATTATTTAGCCAATTGACTAAATAATACCCTGAAACCTACCTAAAAATCACTATTGCACACCCATCAACGGCTGTCCATCCCCATTTTTCACCTGCTTAAATGCCTCAAATCCGCAATCCAGGAACGCTTTGTACTGCTCTACTTCGGGCGTGTATCCGCGCGGTTTATTGAGCACTGTTTTGCCGTCGTGGTGCATCAGCACGTACCAGGGTTGGCTGGCCTGACCGAAGTTGGTGACCTCAAACTGCGCCCATTTATCGCCGACCGTACGGAATTTTGCCTGGGTATTCGGGTCTTGCAGATAGGAGAAGCGACTGTCGGGAAACAGGCGTTCCTTATCGTCCACATAGAGCGAGATCACCACATAATTGTTGCGCAGGTGTTCGATAATGCCGGGTTTGTCCCACACATTTTCTTCCATTTTGCGGCAGTTTACACAACCATAACCGGTAAAATCAATAAAAACCGGTTTATTTTCCAGTTTGGCAATGGCCATACCTTCATCGAAATCGTGGTAACAAGGCAGGTCCAGCGGACAACCCGTCTCGTGTGTATTGCCGGCTTTTTTCATGCCGTCGTATTTATAACTGTAGTACACCGGTGGTGCCAGTCCGCTCAACAGCGACAGCGATTTGTAACTGACTAGGCCCCAGCCGAGATAACCGGCAAACGCCAGCGCGATAACCCCGACGATGCTGCGGGTGATGCCGGGCGTACCCTTGGCGCCTTTCCAGCCCATTAGGCCGAATTGATAGGCGGCCAACAGCACCGAAAGGACCAGCCACAGGATCAGGAAGGTCTCGAATTTGAGCAAACCCCAGTGCTCTACCATATCGGCCGTACTGAGGAATTTGAGCGCCAGCGCCAGTTCTACGATCCCCAGCGTGAGTTTTACATTGTCCATCCAGCCGCCCGACTTCGGCAGCGAATTGAGCCAGCCGGGAAACATGGCGAACAAACCGAACGGCAACGCCAGCGCCAGACCGAACCCAAACATGCCGACCAGCGGCAGCAAAGGCAGTACGCCGAACAGGGAAGCCCCGGAGTTGGCCCGCGATGCCTCGACCAGCAGCGTACCGACGATCGGACCGGTGCAGGAAAAAGACACCAACGCCAGCGTGAACGCCATAAAAAAGATCCCGATCAGCCCGCCTTTATCGGCCATCTGATCGCTTTTATTGACCCAAGAAGAGGGCAGCGTTATTTCAAACAAACCGAAGAACGACAAGGCAAACACCACGAAAATCACGAAGAAGAACAGGTTGAAATACATGTTCGTACTCATTTCATTCAGGAACGTCGGACCGAAAGCCGCCGTCACCGCCACCCCGAGCGCCATATAGATCAACACAATACTACCTGCGTACAGGAACGCATTGCGCAAGCCGGTTTTGCGATTTTTGGAGCGTTTCACGAAAAAACTCACCGTCATCGGGATCATCGGAAACACACACGGCGTCAGTAAAGCCAGTAAACCGCCCAAAAAACCGCCGATAAAGATGCCGAAACCCGACATGGCAAGCGTTGAAGACGCGTCGTCGCCACAATTATTGACAAACTGCGCACCATTGATACTCAGGCGTTTGGCATCGAAAAACCCTTTGAAATTCGGATCGCTGGGTGGTGTGGGATTGGTACTCGCCGCCTTGCTGGTGGTATCGATGGTGGGTGGTGCCGGCACTTCCACCACCGGCGCAATGGCAATATTGTTGCCAGGCTCTTTAACAGTAGCCGGCGCTACCTCGGCAGTACTTTTCGAGGGCGTTATTTGAAACTTAAAATCATACGGCGTTGGGGGATAACACTGCCGGTCGTCACAAACCTGCGCGGCGATATAACCGGTAATCGGCTTGGTGGCATCCAGCACCTGCACCCGTTGCGTAAAAATGGCCTTGTGCTTGAATTTATTGACCGTCATGCGAAACGCCGAGTCAAAGGCCTTCGTGTTGCCGGTTTCGGTCGTTTTGCCGATCAGTTTGAAATGCGGCCCTTCTTCAAAAGCCACTTCCGTCGGATTCGGGCCGTCGTCGCTTTCCTGGATTTGCGAATACGTATAGTGGTTTTCATCCAGCGTACCCGTGATAATCAGGTCGTACTGGCCTTTTCCGGCTTCTTTGGTGGTAAAAGCCCACTTGATATGGTTTTGCGCCGTCGCTTGCAGGGCGCAGGCAAACAAAACTAAAGGCAGGAGGAAGGTGTGAAGAACAGAACGCAGCATAACAGAAAGGTTATGAGTATGAGTTATAAGTTATGAGCGGCACTTTATTTGAGCAAAAAACTGAAATCGACAGAAACGGGCGGGAAACACATGTCGTCATTGCAGACCATGGCCGCGACGGTGCCGGTAATCGGCTTGGATTTATCAAGCAGTACGACTTGCTGCGCAAAAACCACCGCGTGTTTGAATTTGCGGACCCGCATGCCAAAGACCGGGTCATCTATTTCGAGTAGATCACCGCGTTCCACCGCTTTTTCTATCAACTGATAATGCGACCCTTTGGTAAATTCGATTTCGGTTGGCAAGGGGCCGTCGGCACTTTCCTGCACTTGTGAGTAGGTGCAATACCCTTCGTCGAGGGTGGCAGTCAGCAGCAGTTCATATTTGTTATCGCCCAGGCTTTTGGTGGCAAAAGTCCATTTCAGGTGACTCTGGGCGGTGGCGGCAGCCGAAGCAAAAAGGGCGAAGGCCAGCAGGAGCAGTGTACGCATTATGTTATAAGTTTTGGTTGGCAAAGGAACAACGTTTTTCCGGCTCAGTTGGCCTACCGCCCGCCATTAAGGCAACTTTAACGCACGAAAATGTCCGGCAACCGCCAAAATCGTTGGTTTTTTGGTCCGTAGCCGGCTTAAAACCTGGAATAAGGGGGCTGTTGGGAATTTAAAAGGAAAAATATTGGCCATCTGCTTTTTGTTTTGAAAAATGGAATTACCTTTGCGCTCCGATTTTGAAAAAAGCAAATTCATTATATTCTGATTCGCAATGAAACGTACATTCCAACCTTCCCGCCGTGCCCGCAAAAACAAACATGGTTTTCGTGAGCGCATGGAGTCGAAAAATGGCCGCAAAATACTGGCACGCCGCCGCAAACAAGGCCGGTGGAAACTTTCGGTTTCCGACGAAAAGCGTCTGAAATAATAACAAGTCGCACCAGGCTATCGCAGCGCAGTTGTACTGCCGGCCTTTTGTTTGATTTCTTGTATTTTCGATTTTTGATAAGACTTCCGGGTGTGTCATACTCCCGGAAGTCTTATTTTTGTATCCTGCCTGATACACCTTAGCATTGAAAGAAGCAGACGAGATCATTCCCCACACTTTTGTCCGGGCTGAGCGACTGAAGAGCGAGCAGACCATCGGGCAACTTTTCAAGGAAGGCAATTCCTACGTCGCCTATCCGCTGCGGGTCGTATGGCTTCCGGTGGAGCCGACCGCCGAGCGCGGCGACGGGCCGGCGCAAGTGGCCATTTCCGTTCCAAAACGCAATTTCAAAACGGCCGTGGCACGCAATGTGCTGAAACGCCGCATTCGGGAGGCGTACCGGCTGCACAAGCATACGTTGTACGAGAAACTGGCCGCTAACCATCAGCATATTGCTATTATGCTGTTATTTATCGCTAAAGAGGCCGTTTTATTCCCGGAAATTGAAGCCGGTGTACAGAAAATGATCCGCAAATTTCCCGGATAACAAAATGAACACCTGTACTTACTTTAGTAAAAATTAGTATGAACTTCCTATTTTTATCCCTGGTAGCCGGCAATACCTTTGCACTGCCAAAGTTCAAAAAAGGCTGCTCTTATGATGCCTCCCATACATTTGGTTATATTTGAAGATAATGGTAGTTTTCGGGAAAGCCTGTCGCTATTGTTCCACTATGTAGCAGATATTGAAGTTGTTGGCGCCTACGTAGACTGTTCGGATTTGAGAAATATCGTCCAGACAACCCAACCACAGGTCATCCTTATGGATGTAGATATGCCGGGTATTAATGGGATCGACGCTACCGCCATTGTCAAAGAAATTGCACCGGCTACCCAAGTCGTTATCCTGACTGTCAGCGAAGAAGAAGAACGCATTTTCAAAGCCCTTCGCAACGGCGCTACTGGTTATCTTTTGAAAAAATCCACTCCGGACGAGATTATTGAAGCAGTTCGTGCGGTTTGCCTGGGAGGGTCGCCAATGAGTCCGGCTATTGCCCGCAAAGTGTTGCGCTTTTTTCAGGAACTTCCTCCCGAGGCACCCAAAGTGACCGGGACGGACACTACGGAATACGATCAGTCGATGATGAGCGGACTTACCCCCAGGGAACAGGAAATATTAGAAGGACTGGTGGATGGGCTTTCCTATAAAATGATTGCCAATCAATTGTTCATTAGTCCGGATACCGTAAAAAACCACATACAGGGCGTTTATCGCAAACTCCATGTAAATTCCAAAGGCGAAGCCATTAGTTACGCACTGCGCAACGGAATCGCCGGCAAACGCGGATAAATTAGAAGCAAGTTATAGAAACATTAACAAACACTGCACATTACAATTAACAAACACTACCAGGAACGGGCAATGAGACAAACCAAGTGAGAATAATAGTATTGAGCAATTAAGATTAACGTCTTACAATTTTCACCTTTGGGTCGAAAGGCCGCTAATACAGCGCAAAAAATAACACGCGTAGTTAATTTCCCTGTTTTTAAGCCCGTTCCTACCTTTTTAACCCCTACTGACCGCTGAACGGTCAGTAGGGGTTATTGCTTGTTTAGCGTATAGCCGAAACCGTATTCGAAATAACGCACAAAATTTCTCACACGATTCGAAAAATTGCTTTGCCTCTTATAAAAGCCTATCTATAAAATCTATGCTAACGCGCACCACAAATCGCAAGTGACTTTCGAAGAAATATACCAGGAATTTGGCCGGTTAGTTTTCAACCTGGCTTTGCAGTATGTGCAAAATAGCGAAGATGCGGAAGAAATTACCCAAGATGTTTTTGTAGCCGTACATCAATCGTTGCAATCATTCCAACAAAATTCGGAGATCCAAACCTGGATTTATCGCATCGCCATTAATAAGTCTTTGGACTTTATAAAAGCCAAGAAGCGCAAAAAGCGGTTTGCTTTTATCACTTCCTTGTTTTACGAGGACGATAACGAAATAAAAAACGCAAGTCATCATTTCGATCATCCCGGCATTTTATTGGAACAAAAGGAAGCCTTGGAAATTTTATTCCAACAAATAAATTCGTTGCCCGATCATCAAAAGACTGCTTTGATTTTGAGCAAGCTGGAACAGAAGAGCCAAAAAGAGGTTGCTGAAATAATGCAACAAAGTATTAAGGCCGTGGAGTCGCTTTTACAAAGAGCCAAAACAAATCTGGCTAAAATGATCGCCCAAAGCGAAGGAAAATAAAAAAAATGTCGTCTAATTGATAACTGAATTCCTAAAACAGGAAAAACATGAAAGATTTTTTAACGCCGCTTGAAGGTATCAAACAAGTTGAAGCCCCTCCTTTTTTGTTGCCCCGCATTCAACAAAGGATACAAAATGAAATGGGTACGCGTTTTTCAATGAAAACGACGTATGCAATAGCCGCATCTTTTGTCGTTTTGTTTGCCCTGAATATTTTCATCCTGGTGACTAACCAACCCGCCAGGGTTGAAGAAAATGATATTGCAAAAGCCTTTTACCTCATGCCCAACAATAATTTATACGAATGAACAAAATAAAACTAATCACCTTTATTGCGGTCGGATTATTAGTCAGTAATTTGATGCTGATAGGATATATTTTTTTCAGCAAACCTAAACCCCCGCTTCGGGAGGGACCCAAAAAAATCATTACAGCGCGACTCCATTTTGATACGCGGCAAATAGCCGATTACGACAAATTGATCGCTTTGCATAAAATGGAAATAAGAACCAAGGACTCATTGATTCGCAGCACAAAAAACGAATTATACGGATGTATTACTTCCAATAATGTAATACTAAAAGATTCGCTTGAAAATAAATTAGGCCAACTGCAATCTAACATTGAGACAATTAACTACAATCATTTTGCAGACATCAAAAAACTTTGTAAAGAAGATCAATTAGTATATTACAATGCGCTGGTCAAAGACCTGTCGCAACTTTTTGCACGACCCAACGAAAGACCACGACATTGAAAAAACTATTTCCTTCATTTCTATTTATCCTGTTATCGCTGCACGCTTTTGGTCAACATTCAGACCGTGTAAAAATTTCATTTGCCGTTGTTTTAAAAAACAGTCCAATTATTTTGCACGATTCCATGTACCAACTTGAAAACGGAAACGATGTAAAATTTGAAATGCTAAAGTTTTACATCTCCAATATTCAGTTATTGCAAAATAATGTTACGGTTTTTACAGCGCCAAATAGTTTTTATTTGATTGATGTTTCGGATACTACTTCACAAAATATTTTTCTGAACCTGAACCAAGAAACTGCTTTTAACCAGGTAAGATTTAATCTGGGTATTGACAGCACCACCAATGTTGGAGGAGCAATGGGGGGCGATTTAGACCCAACCAAAGGAATGTACTGGACTTGGCAAAGTGGGTATATTAATTTTAAAATGGAAGGAACTTGCAATATTTGTCCTGCGCCAAAACATAATTTTGAATTTCACTTAGGCGGTTATCAACATCCCTTTAATTCATTGCAAAAAATTGAGTTGCATACAACTACAAAAAACAATTGCAGGATTGTTCTAGATATCCATAAATTTTTTACTGCGATTGATTTGGCCAAACAAGCACCTATTATGTCCGCTTGTGCCGAAGCGGTTACCCTTTCACAATATCTTGCAAATTGCTTTAGCATACCATGAAAAAGTATATCATTATTTTATTATGCTTTTTTACTTTCGCTTTTGCGATACAGGAAAACCTGTTTACTGTTCCTGAAAATTTTCCGCAACCGGTGTATGATTTCTCCAAAAATCCTTTAACGGAACATAAAATTCTATTAGGCAGAACTTTATTTTATGACCCCATACTTTCAAAAAACAATACTATTTCTTGCGAAAATTGCCATTCGCCTTTTGCCGCGTTCACGCATATTGACCATGCATTAAGTCATGGAATACACGACAGCATCGGCATCCGAAATTCGCCGGCATTGATGAACCTGGCCTGGCAAAAATCTTTTATGTGGGATGGTGCCGTACCTAATTTAGATATGCAGGCACTGGCTCCCATTTCTCATCCTGCCGAAATGGGAAGCACCATAAATGAGGTAGTCGAAAAATTAAATGCGTCTGAAAAATATCGCAACTTATTTTACAATGCTTATGAAGATAGCGCTGCAACCGGAGAGAAAACGTTAAAATGTATTGCGCAATTTATGCTCACCTTAGTCAGTGCCGATGCTAAATACGATAAGGTAATGCGCAAGGAATTAAGTTTTACCGCACAAGAAGCAAACGGCTATTTACTTTTCCAAAAAAACTGTGCATCATGCCACACTGAACCCTTATTCTTCAATGGCAATTTTGAAAATAATGGCTTGCCAATGGATTCGGTATTGAAAGATCTTGGAAGAATGAAAGTAACCTCCAATAACAGTGATTCCTTAAAATTTAAAGTGCCTTCGCTACGAAACATTGAATACTCGTATCCATACATGCACGATGGACGCTTCAAAAAATTATCGGAAGTACTGAATCATTACACCAACGGAATTCATCTATCAAAAACACTCGCTCCACAGTTGCAGCAGGCAATTATCTTAACTTCCAATGAAAAGGTGGACATTATCAACTTTCTGCTTACGCTTTCTGATAAGGACTTTGTGTTCAATCCAAAATACCGGTATCCTAAATAATTTAGATAGTGAACCGAAGGATTCATAAAAAAATGTCGTCTAACTACACTAAAATTAAAAAAATCATCAACATAAAGCAATGAAAAAAGCCATTTTAACCACCGCCTCCATTTTTGCCCTGTGTTTTGCGAACGCGCAAACCAATCCTGTAATTACTTCCTGGCTGCAAAATAATACGATTAAAGCACGGCATTATGTGGCAGGCAATTCAACCCCCATCAACGATGCGGCACTGGTAAATGTACAAAGCGTACAGTATTCCGCCAATTATGTTTATGCAACTACCACAGGGTTACCGAGTTATGTTACGGGCCCTTTTCTAGATGGCAATCCGTCATTGGCGACCAACCAAAATGCTATATTTAGATACCCTTTGAACCCTGTTCAGAATACGGGAACTCCGGCTAACACAACGGGCGGAAATATTGGTGTTTTTATAAATGGCGTGGCGTTGTTTGATTACAGAGATGGCGTGGCGTGGAATAATACCACAATGGCATTATGTGGGGGACCAGGTAATCCAGCCTGCCCGGGCGGTATGGGTGCAACCCAAAATTGGAACAGGGATGCAATACCGGCGGAAAGAGGGGGCTTTGATTGCGCTAAAGCACATCCTGCTATGGGCAATTACCATCATCATCAAAATCCAAGTGCTTTTAATTTAGACTTGGCGGTTATTTCAACTATTTGTACCCTTTATAATGCGGACGGTTTATACGCAATAGACAGCACCGTTCATTCACCATTGATTGGTTTTGCGTACGATGGCTTTCCTATCTATGGGGCTTATGGCTATCGAAATGTAAATGGAACCGGTGGCATTGTGCGAATGAAATCCAGTTATTCCTTAAATACGGCTACTACAAGAACCAATGGTCCTGCGGTAGGTACAACCTATTTTAATGGTTATTTCAGGGAAGATTATCATTATACGGCAAATGCAAACCCTGATTACCTGGATGTGCACAACGGAAGATTTTGCGTAACCCCTGAATATCCAGCCGGTATCTATTGCTACTTTGCCACAGTGGATGCCAATTGGAATTCAGCCTATCCGTATGTGGTAGGTCCTACTTTTTACGGAACCATTCAGGCTGGAAAAGTAACATCGATTCCAGGTGGCACGACTACTTATAATGCAACGGTAGGTATTGCCAATACAAGTTTGGAAGCTTCACAAGTAAACGTATTCCCAAATCCGACGAGCGAACTTATAATTATTCAATTGGTGGATATCAATACAGAAAATTTAGAAGTAGAATTATTTGACATGACTGGCAAACTCGTTGAAACCACCCGTCTTTTACAAGGCAGCACCATTGCCTATTTTGATACCAAAACATTGTACAGTGGGCAATATGTGGTAAAGATTTCAAACGGAAACTCAATGACCACTAAACAAGTCGTGGTGACGAAGTAGTAATTTTTTACATCGTGCATTGGCTCCAAAGTACGTGCGGTTTACGAGGGCTTGGTCTGCTTCTGTTTGCGACCAAAGCCCTACCTTCGCACTTGTCTTTTGTAACTATCCAGCCCAATGCACACACTACAGCAAAAAACGGAAGCATTTGCCCGCCTGCTTACCATTATGGACGAATTGCGCGCGCAATGTCCCTGGGATCGCAAGCAGACGCTCGAATCGCTCCGCAATCTCACCATCGAAGAGACCTACGAACTGGCCGACGCCATCCTGCAAAACGACCTGCCCGGCATCAAGGAGGAAATCGGCGATGTCATGTTACACATGGTGTTTTACGCTAAAATCGCCGATGAGCAGGGCGCGTTCGACATCGCCGACGCGCTGCACGCCATTTGTGAGAAACTCATCTCCCGCCATCCGCACATTTATGGGGATGTAAAAGTGCAAGATGCGGAAGAGGTCAAGCGCAACTGGGAACAACTTAAACTAAAAGAAGGGAAAAAATCGCTGCTCGCCGGCGTGCCAACCGGACTGCCGGCTATGGTAAAAGCCTATCGCATGCAGGAAAAGACCAAACAGGTCGGTTTTGAATGGGAAAACACCGAACAAGTCTGGGCAAAAGTGGAAGAGGAAATTGGCGAACTGCGGGAAAACATCGAGCACAACGCACCCCACGCAGACATTGAGGAAGAATTTGGCGATGTGCTGTTTTCGCTGGTCAATTATGCGCGTTTTATCGGCGTAGACCCGGAAACGGCCCTTGAGCGCGTCAACCGCAAGTTCAAGAGCCGTTTTGAGTATATCGAAGCCCAGGCACCCAAACCCTTGCAGGACATGACGCTGGGCGAAATGGATGCGCTGTGGAATGAGGCGAAAGTGAAGTTGAAAGTTGGAATTTAATTCCGGTCTTCCTTTGCTTCCTCCCGTTTCTCGATATAATCTTTCCATACCGGACCATAATCGTACGAAAGATAGATTTCGGTGTCGAATGCACCCCAGGCGCCGTTTTCCAGCGCCAGGTTGAGCCGGCGAATACCACCGGCGGGTACTTTCAGGATAATAATATGGCCGAGGCCCATGGCGATCGTCCAGGAAACCACTTTCGTATCGGACGTGGGGAACATATCCCAAAAACCCTGCGCTTCCAGCACGCGGCGAATTTCCGGCAGATTTTTATCTTGCTGGTGTTTTAGAATAATAGTCACCATGACCGTATCTTCAACGACGGTTTTGCCGGCTACCATTTCCGGGCCCGTCGGTGGCGTAGTGGCAGATGGCTTGGTGGGCTGCTGCGCGGACCCCGCGAATGAGGCCAAAATCAGGAGGGCAAATAACAAAATGTGCTTTAGCATAGTATCTTTTCAAATAAGACAGCAAATGTAGGCGACTCGCGCTACTTTTGCCGCGTTTTTTGCCCTACCACGTTTTTTTACCAAACATTTTTATGGACGCAAACAGTCGTATCTACGTAGATTCAGAAATCGGGAAACTTAAAAAAGTCGTGGTCCACCGCCCCGACGAAGGAATTGCCCGCATTACCCCCAAACGCGCCGGCGAGTTATTGTTCGACGACATCGTCTATCTGCCCCGGATGCAGGATGAACATGACATTTTTGTAAGTGTCCTGAAGGCTTTTATCGGCAAGGAAAATGTGCTGGAAATCCGCGATTTACTCGCGGAAAGCACCCGCGACGAGGAAAGCAAGTACGAAGTGATCAATAAGATCACCGATTTTGAGGAACTACCCTACTCGTTCATTCCCCGGCTGGCCAGTCTTTCCCCCGAACAATTGGCCGACACCCTGATCACCGGCTACCTGGAACCGGAAGACCGGATCTTGTTCGACCCGATTCCCAACCTGATTTTTACCCGCGACCTGGCCGTGACGGTGAAAGATTACGTGATCATAACCAAGGCAGCCAAGGAAGCCCGCTTCCGCGAAAATTTCCTGACGCGGCTCATTTTCAGCAGCCACCCGGTCTTCCGTCGTTTGAAGGCCGATGGCAAAACGATCAATCTTAACCGGGTAGACCGCTTTCCACCCAACAAACGCGGCGAAACGATCAGTATCGAAGGGGGCGACGTAATGATGCTGACCAAGGATCACCTGCTGGTCGGTTGCTCCGAACGCACCAATAACTACGCATTCGAAGCCCTGAAAAGTTATTTCTTCGATCGCGGTATTATCAAAAACATCGTGCAGGTCAATATTCCCGCCGAGCGTACCTATATGCACATCGATACCATTTTTACCCAGATCAATCACAACCACATGGTGGCTTATAAACCGATTGTGCAGGATGGATTCGGGTCTTTTGTCGACGTGCACCGCTCCAATGGCGAAGAGGTGGAATACCCGAGCCTGCGCGACTTTTTGCTGGCCGAAGTAAATCCAAATATGGAATTTATCTGGGCCGGCCGCGGCGAAAGCCCTTACCAGGAACGCGAACAATGGACGGACGGTTGCAATCTGGTCGCCCTCAAACCGGGCGTAGCCATTACCTACGACCGCAATCCGATCACCGAAAAGGCTTTCAAAGAAGTCGGTTATAAAGTGATCGGTGCCGAAAAACTGCTGCGCGACCTGGAAAATGGTAAAACGACCATCGATAAAATCGAAAACACTATTATTACGATCCCTTCGACCGAACTTTCGCGTGCACGCGGCGGCTCACACTGCATGACGTGTCCGATCGAACGGGAACCTGTCGACTAAACCATGTATCGTCACGAAACACACATACGCGTCCGCTACGGTGAAACGGATCAGATGGGTTACCTTTACTATGGTAATTACGCCCAGTACTACGAGGTAGGCCGGGTAGAAATGATCCGTTCACTGGGCGTGTCGTACAAGGAACTGGAGGAGGTGCACGGCATCTGGCTACCCGTCGTGAGCCTGGAAATGCGGTTTGTGCGGCCCGCCCTTTACGACGACCTGCTGACGATACGCTCGGAAGTGCGCAAACTTCCCGATACACACATTACGTTTGATGTGGAAATTGTCAATGAAAAACATAAAATGGTCAATGCCGGACGCGTGCGGCTTTGTTTCTTTGCAGCAGCCACCAAAAAGGTAGTGCCGATCCCGGAAGTTTTACGGGAAAAGATGCTGCCCTTTTATCCGCAATAAATACACCAGCAGACCCGTCCAATCTGTCATCCAGTATTCATGGCTAAACTAGATAACTTCTACCTCCCCATCAACCGCGTCGTGCGGTTTTTCATGCGCCACCCGTTGTGGTTGCGGGTATTGGAGTGGGCAAAGACGCATTCGCTGCCGGGATTAAAGCGTATCCCGATCTATAATGTACTGACCTTCATACGGAAAGAGACGCAGGAAGATGCGATCGTCACGCGGGCCAATAGTATGGCATTCAGTTTCTTTATGGCCATATTCCCCTCCATTATCGTGTTGTTTACGGTGTTGGCATATACGCCGCTGTACGAGAACTTCGACAATGTGCTCAGCGATTCGATCCACGAAATCATGCCCGGCGATGCGGGCAAACTAGTCTTCAAAACCATCCAGGATATTGCCACTATTCCGCGTAGTGGCTTGTTATCATTCGGTTTTTTCCTGGCGATCTGGTTTGCTTCCAACGGTATGCTGTCGATGATGCGCGGACTGGAAAAGGATTATATCGCTACTTTTAAACGTCGCACCCCCTTTGAAAAACGGATCATGGCAATCCAACTTACCGGGCTGGTCGCGTTGGTACTGATAGCCTCGGTAGTGCTGGTTATTCTTGGGAATACCCTGTTGCGCTTTCTGTTTCAATACATCAAAGCCGACTGGATTACGCGCATGTCCTTGTTCGGATTTCGCTGGATTGTGGTATTGTCGCTATTTTACACCACATTTTCGACCATTTACCGCTACGGTTCATCAATCCGGCGGCGCATTTCTTTTTTCAATCCGGGCGCTTCGCTGGCTACCGTGCTGTCGATTATGACTTCCTGGGGGTTCTCCTTTTACGTCGACAACTTTGGCAATTACAACAAGGTGTACGGCTCTATCGGTACGCTGATCGTACTGATGGTCTGGATACAACTCAACTGCATGATCCTGCTAATCGGGTTCGAACTGAATGCCAGTATAGCGGTGCTTCGCGACCAGCACAGCGAAAAACCGGATGGGCACAGTAAGAAAAAGAGCGCCTGAGCATTGCGGAAATTCCGTCGGTAAAAATTCAGTTTGTCGGTATACCTCGCTTATTTTTTACGCGAATAATTTATAGCATGCCTTCTTTTTTCAACTTTGAATATCGAAAAAAAAGCATCAATGCACCCGCTATTACTGCGACAAGCCCCCACCAGAACTTGCCTACAGGCGTCATAGGTACCGTGTAATAAGTGTATAAACGATATAGGCCCATTCCTATGATAAGCACGGGAAGCACCAGGCGCAATAAAGAAAAAGACATCGTAGGTAGTTTAGATGATAATTAAAATTCAATCTCTAGCCCATCGTAGGCGAATGAAATGCCCTGCGGCAACCTCGGCTCCTGCTCGGCCATCAGACCCATCAGGTGACTGACGTGCGTCAACCACGTATGTTCTGGTTTTACCTTGGCCACAAAAGCCAAAGCTTCCGTCAGATTGAAATGCGTTGGATGCTCCCGGTGTTGCAAAGCATTGACCACCAGGTATTTAGTCCCAATTATTTTCTGAAATTCCAGGTCGTTCATCCGTTTTACATCGGTCAGGTAGGTCAGGTTGCCGATCCGGAATCCCAGAATAGGCAAAATGCCGTGCTGCACGCCGATCGGTTGAATCGTAAGATCGCCAAACACCAGGGGCGTATCCTGGTCGATCTCGATCAACTGGATACGCGGTAAGCCCGGAATAGGCTCGCCAAATACATACTCGAAACGCCGGCGCACTTCAGCAGCCACGCGTGGCAAGGCAAAGACACACATCGGATGGCCGGAATTAAAATTGAACGGGCGGATATCGTCCAGGCCGATCACATGGTCGTTGTGCTCGTGGGTGAGCAGAATCGCATCGAGGTGTTGCACCTTATCCCGCAACATCTGCTGGCGGAAGTCCGGACCTGCGTCGATCAGAATATTTAAATCGCCCGCCCGCAACAAGGCCGACGACCGCAGCCGGTTGTCGTGCGGATCGGCAGAAGTACATACCGCACAATTGCAACCGATGACGGGTACGCCTTGTGAAGTGCCGGTGCCTAGGAGCGTGAGTTTCAGAAAGTGCAGAATGAAAAGTGAATAATTAAAGCAGTAGAGCATGAAACAAGTAAATGTGTGAAGTGATGCACCGGGGAAATCAAAAATTTCACTTTTCACCTTTCCTGCTTCACTTTTCATACTTCATACTTCACTCATTAAGTGGTGTTTCCAGATTTTTTCGCCATTTTTCAAGCATATCGCGCGACTTATCGGACAGGTTTTCCGGTAAATATTCAATATTGCCGAGGATATCGAGCAGACAATTGATCCGCGCTTCGGTATCGAAAAATTTGTTAACGACAGCGATACGCCGGTTTTCCACCAGGCAGTAGCCGCTTTGGAAACTCCCTTTTTCATAGCGAATCACGTAATCCAGTTCGCCAAAGAGCTCTTCCAGTTTTTTTAAGGTCGTGAGTGTGTAGCGCATAATTTTACAGGCGTAACCGCAATTTTCGGCCATACAGAAATCGTTGGTCCACTATTTTCTCGGAGGTCCGAACAACCGCTACCCCGATTTTGCCGTCCATTACAAAAGATGCGAAAATCTGTATCTTCGCCACAAAAGTAAACAACCGCTCACACTCCGCACATGATCATTTCGACTTCCCGCACCTTCTTTTTATTATTACTGTTCCTTCCTGCACTATTGTTGGCGCAACGGCAACCCCAACGCTTCCGGGCTGGCATCGTTGCCGGCCTCACGGCTGCGCAAATCGATGGCGACTTGTCGGCCGGCTACAATAAACTTGGCTTACAGGCCGGTTTGCGTGGCATTACACGCCTGAGCGAACATACCGACGCCAGTGTGGAGATTTTATACGCCCAGCGCGGCTGTCAAAGTGAATTGCTGAAAAATTTCGACAATCCGTTCTTTTTTTCCCTGACCCTCGATTATGTGGAAATCCCCGTGCAATGGCATTATAAAGACTGGCTGATCGAAGGCGACAATGAAAGTGAAAATTACTACCGCGTGTCTTTCAATCTGGGTTTATCCTACGCCCGGTTGCTGAATACTCGTTTCAAAGATGATTTCAGTGCCCTACAGGCAGTAGCGCCCGATTACCTGAAGAAAAATGACATCAGTTTCCTGATCGGTGCCAATTTTATGGCGAACCGCCACGTAGGATTCACCGTGCGGTACCAACGGTCCTTTGGTTATATGTACGATCCGCGCGACTGGGACCCGGCACCTGCCCAACGCGGCTGGAATGGCCACGCGCTCTATTTTCAAGGCGTCTATTTGTTTTAGTGAAGAATGAACAATGAAAAATTATGCACCAATGAAGATCAAAAATTCACTTTTCATTTTTCATTCTTCACTTTTTTCACCCTCCACTCTTCCCTCTGTATTTCTGAATAGCGGCCTGGATGTGTTGTACCCGGTTCTCCGGATCGGGATGCGTGCTTTGAAATTCCGGAGTGCGGTTGGAACCGGCGGCCTGCTTCAATACTTCCATTACGCTGATCATTTTTTCGGGTGCCATACCGGCTTCCAACATAAACCGTACCCCCAGATCGTCGCTTTGCAGTTCCTGATCTCGGCCGTACTTTAATTGCACCATATTGGCCACCATTTGCGCCAGGTAACCGGAATTGGGGTTGGAAGGATCGTACGTAGCCATGGTTGCAGCGCCGGTAAGTCCTTGCGCCAGTTCCATTTGTGCTAGTTTTTCGGCGCTGTGCCGCGCTACCACATGGCCGACTTCATGGCCCAGCACGCCGGCCAGCATCTCCATATCCAGCGTCCTGCCATCGGTCGTCAGGCGGGAAAGCAACCCTTCGGTAATGAATACTTGTCCGCCTGGCAACGCGAACGCATTGATCGTCTGCGGATCGGCCAATAGGTGAAAATCGTATTTATAGGGGGTGTTGCGCGCCGCCGAATGCTGCACGACCCGCTGTCCGACTTCGCTGACTGCGGCTGCCAACTGCTGGTTGCGGCTGTACCCGCCAAATTCCTGGGCCATATCCGGCGCGCTCTGCAAACCCATCGCCACTTCTTCTTCCGTCGATAACGTTACATGTTGTTTTTCGCCGGTGACGTTATTTACACTGCTGTTACCGTAGTATTTGAATAACGTGAAAGCCGCCATAATGAGGGCGATGATGATCGTGGGCGAGAGTCGAAAACCGCGACTTTGGGTCTGCTGGTACATTTGTTAGTTAGTTTCGTGAAATAAAAACAGGGGAAAGGTACAATGCCTTTCCCCCGCTAAGGTATTTCAGAAAATATATTTGGCGGTAAAACTTTCCCAGCCTGTACCGTTGGTTTTGATCAATTAAAAAGTCCGCGCAAATCGTCGTTATTATCTTCGTCCTCATCTTTCAGGTTGCCGGTGAGGAAGTCTTTAAACACCAGTTTCGTCTGGACAAAATCCTTGCTCAATACCTCGAACTCGGCTAATCCATTGAGCACCAGTTCCATAAATACATACGTATCGGCCTCCTCGATCCCGGCGGCTTGCACGACTTTTCTCAGGCCGGCTACCTGTTCCAGTTCCTGGTAAAACTTTTTACCCGGCAAGTCCGTCAATAAATCCACCGTATTACCACCGGCAAACCAGGCTTTGATCACGCCATACGGATCATTTTCCCGGCCTTTTTTCAACTTTGTCGGGTTCGGGAAATATTTCAAAAACACTTTTTTCAAGGCCGCGCCAATAATATTCAACGCCACTACATACGGGCCTTCCTGCTCTCCTTCATACACCATTTCCACTTTACCCGTCAGTGCGGGAATAACGCCCCAGAAGTCGGTAATACGGGCAGTGGTTTTATCTTCATCATTGCGCAGAATGCGGCGCTCGGCCGTCGAGTACAGATTTTCGTACGCGCTGATGGTCAGACGCGCACTGACCCCGCTTTTTTTATCGACAAATTCACTTTCCCGGGCCGCAAAAGCAACTTCCTCAATCAAATCTTTAAGCAGTTCGGGTACCTGTATCCGCGAACGCTGATCGGCGGCAATACGCGCTTCCTGTTCGGTAATCTTGCGACCTACCTCAATCTCGGTTGGGTAGTGCGTCGTGATCTGGCTTTCAATCCGGTCTTTCAGCGGGGTAATGATGCTGCCGCGATTGGTGTAATCTTCGGGATTGGCCGTAAAAATGAACTCCACATCCAGCGGAAGCCGCAGTTTAAAACCACGGATCTGCATGTCGCCTTCCTGCAATACATTGAACAGCGATACCTGAATGCGCGCCTGCAAATCGGGCAACTCATTGATAACGAACAAACAGCGGTGCGAACGCGGGATCAAACCGAAGTGAATCACCCGTTCGTCGGAGTACGGCAAGCGCAGATTAGCGGCCTTGATCGGATCGACGTCGCCGACCAGGTCGGCAATACTCACGTCGGGGGTAGCCAGTTTCTCTACATATCGCTCATTGCGGTGCAACCAACTTACCGGCGTAGCATCGCCATGTTCGGCAATGAGATCGAACGCCACCCGGCTGATCGGTGCCATCGGGTCGTCGTTCAGTTCGCTGCCCGTCACCACCGGAATGTATTCATCCAGCAAATGGATCAACATGCGGGCAATCCGGGTTTTGGCTTGTCCGCGCAGACCGAGCAACAGGATATTATGGCGGCTCAGCACCGCCCGTTCCACATCGGGCAGTACGGTATCGTCAAAGCCATAAATTCCAGGAAAGATGGTTTCCTTACGGCGGATTTTTTCGATCAGATTAGCGCGCAATTCATCCTTTACGCTGCGGGGTTGATATCCACTGGCTTTAAGTTCGCCGAGGGTACGAATTTGTTGGATGTCTTTCATGGGTGGAAAAACGCCGGCAGTGATTTTTTGTTCATCGTACCCCAAATGAAAATCGGCAGCCTCCGGTTGGGAAACTGCCGATTTTGGTATCTTTCATTGCGTTAGTTGCTTTGCAACAGGTAAACGGGCCGCAAGCGGCGCACTAAGGATTAATGCGCTGCCATTTTTCTGCGTCCGTTTTTTCGTGCAAAAGTTCTTCCTGGGTGTGGTACTGTACTGAATTAAGCATACCTGCCAGGCGATCTCGAACCGGTTTGAATTTTTCAAACTCTGCCGCCGCCATGGGTTGTGCCGAGGGCAGATTGAGCCGCAGGTGATCTACTTCGCAGCCATTTTTCCAGAAACGGAAACAAACGTGCGGGCCGGTAGCCAGACCTGTGCTTCCGACATAACCGATAGTTTGTCCCTGACTGACATGCGTACCCGGGCGAATTCCTTTGGCAAAACCGCTCATGTGCAGGTATTGGGTCTGATAGGTGCCATCGTGACGGATTTTGACAAAATTGCCATTGCCACCGCGGCGCGTTGCTTCCAGCACGGTGCCGTCAGCCACTGCCAGAATCGGCGTGCCCTGTGGAGCGGCGTAGTCGGTACCCAGGTGTGCCCGCGTATAACCCAGGATCGGGTGCATGCGGTGGAGATTATAGCGGCTGGAAATACGGCTGAATTTCAGCGGAGATTTTAGAAAGGCTTTTTTAGCCGGACGGCCCTCGAAATCGAAGTATTTGGTATTTTCGTTGGGCTTTTCGTAATTAAAGGCATATGATTCTTTGCCCTCGCGTTCGTACACTGCAGCGATGATATCGCCGGTGCCTACCGGTTGGCCGTCTACATAGTGCTGTTCAAACACTACTTTAAAGCGGTCTCCCTGTTTTTGGTGGTAAAAATCAACCGAACTGGCCAGCACATCGATCATCCCGTCGGCTAATTCATCATTCAAGCCATTATCGGTGAGCGCTTGCCAGAAACTGGTTTCCAATACCCCGGATGCCGCTACCGTCTCGGTATGTACATCGCGCTGCACTACTTTTACTTCAAACGGCTCGGTCAGTTGAAACAGCGTATAGGTGTATGGAGATGGCTCATATACCATAAATTGGGGCAATCCACCGGCTGTTTTAGCAATAAAGTGCAGTTTTTTGCCAATACGCATGGAATTGATATTGAATTTACCTTTGCTGTTCTCCACTATTTTACTGACTTGCGGATAGGTCAGTCCCTGTTTCATCAGAATTTCACCCAGCACATCGCCGGCGTGTAATTCGTCTTCGGTAAGGCTGTATTCGGTATGTGGAAACCCCCAGGAGATGGCAGGGACGGCGGGAAAGGCACTAAATTCAGGGTCGGCAAAAATCAGCGCGGCAGTTTGACGATTGCTGGTAAAATAATAGGCCGCGGCGAAACCGGTCGTAGCCAGTACCGTATATGTGGCAAGTGCCAGCAGGCGACGGGACGAGGTTTGTTTTAAGCGCCGCAACCATTGCTGCGGCTTCCATTGGTGTACATTCACGTGTGTAAGTTGCGATTAGAAACGATTAGTGAGGGATGGGTTGGACTCGTTTTCGTTTTTGAGGCGGGGCAAAAATAGAATTGCATTTGACATTTTAGGTAGCTCCACCCCCAATATTAACTAACACGACCCCGGATAAAACGTTGGTAGATACGCTACTAAGCCGTTTTCAACCATAATCAGCATAGCAGCGCTGCATCGGTGCATTGCTTTTACGTGTAGTTACAGACGGCGGTTTGTGGATAATTAACCGGCGCTTACATCCCCCTTTACCTGCACCCCGACTGGGCAGTAAAGCCAGTGGTGCCGTCCGCTGGAATACCGATTCAAATAATATGGCAGCGAACCAAGCGCCTTTGCGCGGGCATGTCATTTGCCGCTGCAATCTTCCCGGTACAATGTTGCAGCGCGGGGATTTTAAAATTACAATATGCTGAATATCAATATATTGACCAGTATTTTTTTTGAAATAGCATATTGGTCAAAAACCAATCAGGCCTGATATGTCGTAAATTCGCAATGGACAATCGGGCCCGGCAACATCTCTAAGCGCGATTGGATAACCTACAATTGATAATCAACAACTTACCTTTCACCGCCTTGCTTTCTGCGCGCTGAGACCGGGTTTGCGAGACCGGCCAAAACTTTCAACCTCTAGATAACCAACAAAAAATGGGCAGTTATCCACATTGGAAAATCTGCCCATTTAGTTATCCACATCAAATGTGGATAATTCCATAAAAATTATTTATTTTTTGAAATTGATCGGGGCATCCGTGCCCACCTGTAGCGTATACTGACCATTTGGTAATGCTTCTACATCCAGAGACCAGTTAGCGGTTTTAGAAGAAAAGTGTTGCTCCAGGACGACTTTGCCGGCAAGATCGTATACTTGCACGGTCAGTTTTTTGACCGGCATTTCATCCGTTACCAACCAGATGCGTTTGGCGCTGAAAATGGCTTTAACAATAGGGTCGCAACCCGGACGACCGGCAATTACAGGTTGACTCAGGAAAAATGTGAACGCGCAAAAAAGGGCGGCGAAAAGGTTCTTTTTCATAACAATACGGATCGGTTGAATTTTTGTATTTGCCTCATAAGACAACCTGTTTTCTCAATACGTTGCATGAAACGTGCCGAAAACGATAGAAAGGCTGAAATTGTCGACGGATGCCATTTTTTTTCAGACTTTTGGGCCGCCGTATGTTGCGCTGCTGCATATAGTATTCATCTCCCTATCAAGATAACTGTTGATTTTCCCTGCATGAAACAAATTTTATTGATCGGGTTACTCGCCCTTTGTGTAAGCCAGCTTGCCGCGCAGTCTGCCGTTGCAGATTCTGCCTACATCCGCGCCAATTTTACCAAACGTGAAGTCATGATTCCCATGCGCGATGGCATACAGTTGTTTACGGCGATTTATACCCCCAAAGACGGGACCAGGAAATACCCCGTACTGCTCAATCGAACGCCCTATTCCTGTGCGCCGTATGGTGAAAAAGCCTATAAAACTACCTTTCAAAATATGGTACTGGCCCGCAGCGGATACATTTTTGTCTTTCAGGATGTGCGCGGCAAATACCTGAGCGAAGGTACTTTTATGGATGTGCGGCCCTTTAATGAGCAAGCCGGCAACGGCAGCGACGAGGCCACCGATACGTATGACGCAGTGGAGTGGCTGACTAAAAATCTGCCCGCCGGCAATGGCAGGGTCGGAGTGTACGGCATCTCTTACCCGGGTTTTTACAGTACGATGGCCATTCTGGCGGGTCACCCGGCGATTAAAGCCGTTTCTCCACAGGCACCCGTTACCGATTGGTTTATCGGCGACGACTTCCACCACAACGGCGCATTTATGCTGATGGATGCATTTTCTTTTTATTCCGGCTTCGGGAAAGCGCGGCCTGCGCCAACGACCAAATCCGCCCAGGGGTTTTCCGATTGGAACAGTGCGGACAACTACGATTTCTTCTTACAAGCCGGTGCTTTGCCGAATTTCAACACCCGCTACCTGCACGACAGCATTGCATTCTGGAACGACCTGATGCAGCATCCCAATTATGACGCCTGGTGGCAGGCCCGCAATCCACGCCCGCATCTCCGCAGTATCAAACCGGCCGTACTGACCGTTGGCGGGCTATTCGATGCCGAGGACTGTTTCGGTGCCTGGCAGACCTATCAGGCGATCGAGCAACAGAATCCGGCGTCTGCCAGCAACCGGATCGTGATGGGTCCATGGGCCCATGGCGGTTGGGGCCGCACGACCGGCGAACGCCTTGGCAATGTCGTTTTTGGTCAAAAAACCACTGACTTTTACAAAACCAACCTCGAATCGAAGTTCTTTGAGTACTACCTGAAAGATGCCGGCAAAATGGATTTGCCGGAGGCGTATATCTTTGAAACAGGCACTAATAAATGGACGACCTATCCGACCTGGCCACCACAAAATGTCACCCGACAGGAATTTTTCTTTCACGAAGGTGGAAAACTCAGCACGGCCATGCCGCCGCCGATTCAGGAAGAAGCATACGGTTCGCAACTGCACGACGACTATATCAGCGACCCGAACAAGCCGGTGCCCTACACAGAAGATGTTCACCTGCGCCGTACCCGGGAATACATGACCGACGATCAGCGTTTTGCCGCCCGCCGCCCGGACGTACTGGTTTACAAAACGGAGTTACTGACGGCTCCACTGACGGTGGTTGGCGGCGTCATGGCTGATTTACGCGTGAGCCTGGAAAATCTGCTGCCGATCAATAATAAATTGGACGCCGATTTCATCGTTAAAATAATCGACGTGTTTCCCGACACCCTTTCCGGTCGGGAAAACGGCGTGCCATTGGGGGGCTACCAGATGCTGGTGCGCGGGGAAGTTTTCCGGGGACGGTATCGCTTAAGTTTTGAAAAGCCGGAAGGTTTTATGCCCAACACGGTTACACAAGTGCATTTTACCCTGCCCGACATCGCCCATACTTTTCTGCCCGGGCACCGCCTAATGGTACAGGTACAAAGCAGTTGGTTCCCATTGGTCGACCGCAATCCACAGCAGTTTGTCAACATTTACACCGCCAAAGACACCGATTTCATTCCGGTCAAAGTAATGGTGCACCATGTCAGTATGGCGCCATCGGGTATTATCTTACCGGTTCTGATTAAAGGCGGCAAAGAGTAAATCTATCTAGAAAAGGCGTTAACAAAGGTGCATCCATCCGAAAGATGCGTAAATTTGTGTTCTTCTACGCACATCCTCAATCGTCCATCTCCACCTCCTAACCCGACAAATAAGCAAACCGATGCGCTGTGCAGTCATAGATCTAGGAACCAATACTTTCCACCTGCTGATTGCGGAGCGCAATGAAGCGGGCACGTGGCAGCACGTTTTGCGCCATAAACATTACGTAAAACTCGCTGAAGAAGGGATTCAACGCATCGGGGATGCCGCCTTCGAACGCGGCCTGACGGCGCTGCGCGATTTCAGAACCCAACTGGATGCGGCCGATATTCCATTATCATCCGTGCGGGCATTTGGTACGGCTGCCTTACGCACAGCGGAAAACGCCGCTGATTTTTTGCAAAAAGCCCTGGAATTAACCGGCATCCAGCCCGAATCCATTGCCGGCGACCGCGAAGCGGAACTAATCTACAAAGGGGTGCGGCAAGCGGTGCCATTTCCAGACAATCGGGTCCTGATCATGGATATCGGCGGCGGCAGCGTCGAGTTTATCATTGCCGATCACGAGCAGGTACTCTGGCAGCGCAGTTTCCCCATTGGCGTAGCCGTTTTATATCCGCGTTTCCATATCAAGGATCCAATGGCGCCGGTAGAAGTGTGGCAACTGGAGAATTTTGTGGAGATAGCCCTTACGGAGCTCTGGGACGCCGTAAAACAATACCCTGCCCCTACCCTCGTCGGCGCGTCCGGCACTTTTGATGTAATCGAGTTATTGCTGATCGATGCGGCTACCAAACCGGAATTATACGGCTGGGTCGACCTGCCGCAGTTTGAACCACTCTACAGCCTGTTGCGGCGCAGCACGCTCGCGGAGCGCCGCGCCATAGCGGGCATGCCGCCCGAACGGGTGGAAATGGTCGTAGTGGCGGTTATCCTGATCCGGTATGTACTTCGCCGGGCCGGTATCCGCGAGATTTATACCTCGTCTTATGCCCTTAAAGAAGGCATGCTGGAAGAGATCGGAGCATAACCTGACCGCAGATAACGATATTACTTTTTTACACCTCACGCTACAGCGCCTTCCGTTTTTCTGATTTTTTTCATGCCGTAATCTACCGCCAGCATTACCACCAGGCCAATAAAATAAGACGCTCCGAACATCAGCCAGCTATAATCATCTTTATTTAAAGCGTCTCTTTTGGCAGCAAGCCCCCAAAGATTGACCAGTCCCTTTTTGACAAAAAACTTGGAGACCAGGTTGGAAGCGGTTAAACCGGCCAGGTAACCTACCGAAAGGTTGATGGCTTCGCCGAAAATAAATTTCGAAATTTTTGACACGTGCGACATGACAGCAAACAGGGTAAAGATGTGGAAGAAGCCCGGTAGCCAATCAGGGAAGACCCACGCTCTCAATTGGTTTCGCAATGTGACTCGATGGAGAATGGCAATTAACTGGACTACCGGGCGATAATTTTTCAACCCTACAAGCGGGTGAACCACAAAAGTATAGTAGATTTTGGAAAATATAATTTTGTTTTAAGGGGTAAAAAAGGCCCTTTACCGAAGGAATGTGAAAACTTCATCTTTCATTAACAAATTTAGGGGCAAAACCTGCTTTTTTCTCGTTACAGAAAAGCCTACCTTTGCGGCGCATTTGAGAAAAACTGTCATTTTGTGAAATTTTGACGGTCGATCCAAACATTCTCCATTATTTTCTGTCTCAACCCAGGAAACACCCCCAAGCCAAACATCCTTTTTCTATGATAAATATTCGCAACATCGCTATCATTGCCCACGTTGACCACGGCAAGACTACGCTTGTAGACAAAATCATCCACGCTTCGAAGGTTTTCAAGGACCACGAGGTAACGGGCGATTTGATTATGGATAGCAACGATCAGGAACGCGAACGCGGCATCACCATTTTTTCTAAAAATGTATCCATCCAGTATAATGGTGTAAAGATCAATGTGATCGACACGCCGGGTCACGCCGACTTCGGTGGTGAAGTGGAACGCGTGCTCAACATGGCCGATGGCGTACTGTTGCTCGTGGATGCTTTTGAAGGGCCGATGCCCCAAACACGCTTCGTGCTGATGAAGGCGCTTGAAATGGGTAAAAAACCCATCGTCGTCATCAATAAAGTAGACAAGCCAAACTGCAATCCCGACTGGGCACACGAACAAGTTTTCGACCTGATGTTCTCGCTGGACGCTACGGAAGAACAATTGGACTTCCCAGTTATCTTCGGTTCCGCCAAAAACAACTGGATGGGCCACGATTGGAAAAATCCAACGACCGATATCACGGCACTGCTCGACGATATTATCAAATACATCCCGGAGCCGAAAGTAACCGAGGGCAACCTGCAAATGCTGGTTACTTCGCTCGACTACTCCAACTACATCGGCCGTATCGCGGTAGGTCGTCTGTTGCGTGGCACACTGATGGCTAATCAGCAAGTATCGCTGGTAAAAAAAGACGGAACGGTGCAGAAACACCGCATCAAACAATTATATGTGTTTGATGGGCTCGCTAAAAAAGAAACCAACGAAGTCCAGGCCGGCGACATTTGCGCGGTAGTAGGCGTAGATGGTTTTGAAATTGGCGATACCATTGCCGACTACGAAAATCCGGAAGCACTCGATCCGATTTCCATCGACGAGCCGACGATGAGCATGATGTTTACCATCAATGATTCACCGTTTTTTGGTCAGGAAGGAAAATTCGTGACCAGCCGCCACGTTCGCGAGCGCCTGGAGAAAGAGCTGGAAAAAAATCTGGCAATGCGCATGGAAGAAACCAACAGCGCCGATTCATTCATGGTATTCGGACGGGGCGTATTACACTTGTCCATCCTGATCGAAACCATGCGCCGCGAAGGGTACGAAATGCAGATCGGTCAGCCACAGGTTATTACCAAAGATGTGAATGGCGTGAAATGCGAACCGGTAGAAGAATTGACCATCGACGTACCGGAAGAAACCAGCGGTAAGTGTATCGAATTCGTGACGAAGCGCAAAGGGGTCATGAAAAGTATGGAACCGAAAAACGATCGCTTTTTGCTGCGTTTCGATATTCCATCGCGCGGTATCATCGGTCTGCGTTCCAGCATTCTGACTTCCACCCAGGGTGAAGCCATTATGACACACCGTTTTGAAGGATACGAACCGTGGAAAGGTGATATTCCAGGACGTCAGAATGGTTCGTTGATCGTAATGGAAGGTGGTAAAGCCATCGCCTACTCGCTCGACAACCTGCAAGACCGCGGTGTATTCTTTATCGAACCGGGTGAAGACGTGTATGAAGGACAAGTCATCGGCGAAAACAATCGCCCGAATGACCTCGTGCTGAATGTAACCCGGATGAAAAAATTGACCAACCACCGGGCTTCCGGTTCGGATGATAAAGCATCGTTGCCACCGCCGCGCCGTTTTACCCTGGAAGAAGCGCTGGAGTATATACAGGAAGACGAATATGTAGAAGTAACGCCGAAAAGCATCCGCTTGCGGAAAGTGTACCTCGACGAAAATACCCGGAAGAAAGCCGAGAAAGGAATGGTCATGGCTTAATTCCATCTAAGTGCTTGTTTTTGTGCCATTTATGGGTGCTTTTTAGCACGATGTAAAGTTTATTACACACTGGAACACGCTTTTTTTTTTAATTTCGTTAAAAAAAGTATTTTTGCAGCCATTTTTGAGGGGAGTACCCTCGGAAATGGCTGTAAATTCAAATACACTACCCCTTTTTACCCCCCGATTTTACCAAATCAATCATTGAGCGGGCCCATGTCGGTCTGATTCCCCTTGTAAGATGCGCACTAAACTATCCAGTTTTAATTTTAACTTGCCCAAAGAACTCATTGCCCAGTACCCCAGCAATGAACGTGATCAAAGCCGCTTAATGGTGGTGAATCGTAAAACCGGCAAAATCGAACACAAGATTTTCAAAGACCTGCTCGCTTACTTTGGGGAGGGAGACGTGTTGATTTTCAACAACACCAAGGTTTTTCCGGCCCGTCTGTTTGGCCAAAAAGAAAAAACCGGGGCAAAAATCGAGGTTTTTCTGCTCCGCGAACTCAACCATGACGCCCGCCTGTGGGACGTGCTGGTCGATCCGGCACGTAAAATCCGCGTAGGAAACAAACTCTATTTTGAAGATGAAAATGGCAATGATGCACTCGTCGCGGAGGTGGTGGATAACACAACATCACGCGGACGGACTATTCGCTTTCTCTTCGACGGCACGGAGGATGACTTCCAGAACGAACTGCTGAAACTGGGCAATACACCCCTGCCGAAATACATCGAGCGGGAACCGGAAGCTATCGACCGCGAACGGTACCAGACTATTTTTGCCAAGGAACTCGGCGCGGTCGCTGCACCGACGGCCGGCTTGCACTTTAGCCGAGAACTGATGAAACGCCTCGAACTGAAAGGTGTCACCTTTGCTGAACTGACGCTGCACATCGGCCTGGGCACTTTCCGTTCGATCGACGTAGAAGACCTTTCCAAGCACAAAATGGAGGCGGAGTATTTCCGTATTGCCGCTGGCGCTGCGGAGACGGTGAACAAGGCCATGCAGAAAGACAAAAAAGTATGCGCAATCGGGACGACCGTTATGCGTTCGATCGAGACTGCGGTATCCGCTGAACAAATGCTTAAACCGGTAGAAGGATGGACGAATAAGTTTATTTTCCCGCCCTACGAATTCAGTATTGCCAACAGCATGGTTACCAATTTCCACTTGCCAAAGTCAAGTTTACTGATCATGGTCGCTGCATTCGGCGGTTTTGAGATGATTATGGATGCTTATGCCGAAGCGGTAAAAGAAAAGTACCGTTTCTACAGTTATGGAGATGCCATGCTAATCTTGTAATTTTTAAAAAACTTTGTCGACAATATTGCGTTGTCAACATCTCTCATCACAAAACACCCGTTCTTCCGTAGAACTGAACCTTTAAAACGAACAGCAAACTATGTATTGGACACTCGAATTGGCGTCCCACCTCGAAGAAGCACCCTGGCCCGCCACCAAAGACGAACTCATCGACTTTGCCATTCGCTCCGGCTCACCCGCAGAAGTTATCGACAATCTCGAAGAGTTGGAAGATGACGGGGAACTGTATGAAGGGATTGAAGACATCTGGCCGGATTATCCGCGCCACGACGACTTCTTCTTTAACGAGGATGAGTATTAACTAGAAATACACTGGAAACAATATCAGGGTCGTTGCTTGCGGGCAGCGACCCTTTTTCGATTTCTATACTCCGGTCAGGTCTGCTTGTCGGATGAATACCACCGTACGCTCCATATCTTCACTGAGCACCCGATCCGCTTCCAAACGTGGTACAACGGTTCGGTAAACAGCATGTACTGCCTCAATCCGAGTAGCGGAGCGGAGCGGTCGGCGGAATTCGAGCGCCTGCATCGCTACCATAAACTCAATCGCCAGCAGACGTTCCAGATTCAATACGACCCGCCGGGCCTTGGTGGCTGCGTTGGCAGCCATACTGACATGGTCTTCCTGTCCATTGCAACTGATGATACTATCGACCGATGCCGGCGTACACAACCCCTTGTTCTGGTTGACGATCGCTGCGGCAGTGTACTGCGCAATCATCATACCGGAGTGCAGACCCGGATCGCTGGTCAGAAACGGCGGTAATCCGCGCTGCCCACTGATCAGTTGATATACGCGGCGTTCGCTGATGCTGCCGAATTCTGCCAACGCAATCGCCAGATAATCAAGCGGTAAGGCCAGCGGTTGAGCGTGGAAATTGCCGCCGGAAATAATCAGATCGGCGTCGGGAAACAGACTTGGATTGTCAGTCACCGCATTTATTTCTGTGGTCACCATGTGTTGTATATGCGTCAGCGCATCGCGGCTGGCTCCGTGTACTTGCGGCACACAACGAAAAGCGTAGGGATCCTGGACGCTGGTTTTTTCCGTCTGGGCAATCGCACTGTCTTCCAGCAAATGTAATACTTGCTGTGCTACGTACAACTGGCCGGCATGTGGTCGGATCTGGTGGATATGCGCATCCAGCGGCGACAGGCGGCAATTGAAAGCATCATAGCCGATGGCCGCGTTGAAGTCCGCCACCTGGGCAAGATGGGCACTTTTTTGCAAACACCACACGGCATAGGCCGCCGAGAACTGGGTGCCGTTGAGCAATGCCAGCGCTTCTTTTGCTTTGAAAACCAGGGGCTCCCAACCACGCATCCGCAGCACTACCTCACTCCGTTGCCGGCGACCTTCGTACCAGACCTCTCCCAGGCCGATCAAGGGCAAACTCAGGTGCGCCAGTGGTGCCAGATCACCCGAAGCGCCTAAAGAACCCAGCTCGTAAATAACCGGCAGCACATCGGCGTTATAAAAGTCAATCAGGCGTTGCACCACGACTTCGCGCACCGCCGAATGCCCGTAAGACAGACTTTGGATTTTTAGAAGCAGCATAATGCGCACTATTTCAGGCGGCACTACCTCGCCTATGCCCGCTGCATGGCTAACGACCAGATTATGCTGCAAGCGCTCGATATCGCTGTCGGATATCCGAATATCGCAGAGCGACCCAAAACCCGTATTGATGCCGTAGTATAAGTCGTTGGTTTCGTGGAGTTTATTTTCTAAATATTCCCGGCAGTGCCGGATGCGCCGGCGTGCTTCCGCCGATAAAACAAGGGGCTGCTTTTGGGCTAACGTCGCAGCAAGGTGGTGGAGGGAAAGGTGGTCAGGACTGATGTGGTGCATACAATGACTATTGAAAAGGGCCGCAAAGGTATTCTTTGTCGTTAAATTGCTTTACCATGGGGTTAAAGCAAGGTTAAAGATTCGCGGAAGTACCGTGTTTACAAGGCAATAAGTTTTTGAGAATGAGGCAGTTAATTTTTATTTACAAAAAAAAATTAAGAAAGCAAAGCAACTAACACCAACCGATTGCCGTCAAAATGTGTTAAAACCATCTACTTTTGCCCTGAAAACATCCATCGATCAATCGGCTGCAAGTTCGTTGATCGCCGCACTGCAACAGGTGTATATTTTCATTTTTGCTGTACGGTCAAAACATTCAATAAATCAACCATTCTAACACAACCATGAGTAAGAAAATCATTTCAACAGCCCTTTTTGCCCTGCTGCTGAGCGGCTTTGCCCTCGCACAACGTATTGCTTATGTGGATGTTACCGCAGTATTGGAGAGCCTGCCCGACTACCAGAAGGCCCAGGAGCAACTCGATAAAGCAGCCACGCAATGGCGGCAGGAACAAGCGCAGGAGCAGGATAAAATCAAAGGCATGTACAGCAAGTATCAGGCCGAGCAAGTGCTGCTGAGCGAAGATATGAAAAAACAGCGCGAGGAAGAGATCCTGACCAAGGAGAAAGAAGTGCGCGAGATGCAGCGCCAAAAATTTGGCCCGGGCGGTGCGCTCGATAAAAAGAAAGAAGAACTGGTGAAGCCAATTCAGGATAAAGTGTATGCCACGATCCAGAAGTTTGCCGAAGACAAGGGCTACGAATTCATCTTTGACAAAGGCAGTTCTTCGGGTATGCTGTATGCCGACAAGAAAAATGACAAAACGGAGGATATTAAATCCGCGTTGAAAAAAGGTTAATACCGAACAATTAACGACTTTTGCGTGGACGATTTGTGACCTGAGGGCTGCAAATCGTCTACAAATTTAAACTAACACCTACATAATGAAGCAAATAATATTGCTCGCGCTGGGTCTTGTATTGAGCGCAACGGGCTTCGCCCAAAAATTCGGTTACTGTAATTCAAATGTACTGCTGGCGCAAATTCCAGAAGTAAAAGCCGCAGACAGTGATCTACAGGCATTCCAGACCCAACTCACTAAAAAGGGTCAGGATATGGTAAAATCCTTGCAGGACCGTGCCGCAGAACTTGATCGCCGTAAAAAAGCCGGTACCATTGCTCCGAAAGAAGAGGAAACATTGACTGCCACCTTACAGGCCGACCAGGAAAAAATTGGCGCATACGAGAAAGAAGTGTACGAGAAAATGGCCCAAAAGCGGGAAGCGCTGTACAAACCCATCCTGGATAAAGTAAATCTGGCTATGGATGCAGTGGCAAAAGACAACGGTTTCATGCTGGTTTTTGACGCCGGAAATCAGCTGCTTTTATACGCCGATGAATCGCTGGATGTGACCAAATTGGTAAAAGCCAAATTGGGCATATAAATCTTCATGCCCCGAAGGGCCATGTCGTTGAGTTAAGACCTCGGAGCGGTCCAACGTTCGTAGAAATCTTATGTCAACGACATTGCCCTGAAGAGGGGTGTAAAAATGATGGCAGATTACAAGATAGTTGATGTCTGGGCGCTTGCCTGGCATCTTTTGATTTCTCTGGCACTTGTTATGACCCATTGGTAGTAAGAAAAGACTCCTTATACAGCCCATTTCTCTGCGTCCGATATCAATGCCATGCGCTAAAAAATACAGCAAAAATCAACCATCCTGTAATCTGCAATCATCCATCATTTGAAAAATTTCCAACGTGCAATAATTACCAATGCACCTAACTCAACCACGCGTGCAGGGTCCTATTGGCATTTTTGATTCCGGCTATGGCGGTTTGACTGTTTTCCGCGAAATCGCCAACGCATTGCCGGCGTACGACTATATTTATTTTGGCGACAATGCCCGTGCGCCATACGGCCCGCGTTCGTTTGAAACGATCTATAAATATACCCTGGAATGTGTGCGCCACCTGTTTGCGATGGACTGCCGCATGGTAATTCTCGCCTGCAACACGGCTTCCGCCAAGGCGCTGCGCACGATTCAACAGCACGATCTGGCTTTCTACACGCCTGATCATCGCGTCTTGGGGGTCATTCGCCCCACTACGGAAATAGTTGGCACCCTGACTAAAACTAACCAGGTGGGCATTTTTGCCACTGATGGTACGGTTAAATCCAAGTCATACCCGATTGAAATTCACAAATTTTTCCCGGATGTTGCCGTGTTTCAACAAGCCTGCCCAATGTGGGTGCCGCTGATTGAAAACAATGAATTCAATCAGCCAGGGGCTGATTATTTCGTACAGGATGGTATCAATAAACTGCTGGCACAATCCGAGCACATCGATACAGTTATTCTGGGCTGCACGCATTACCCTTTGATGGCCCACAAAATACGCCAGTATCTGCCAGCCCATATTGCGCTGATCAGCCAGGGAAAAATTGTAGCCGACAGTTTTACAAACTATTTGGAGCGGCATCCTGAAAAAGAAGCACTTTGTAGTCGTAGTGGCGGGCGTACCTTTTTGACGACAGAAACATCGGCCGTATTTGACGAAAAAGCGCAATTGTTCTTTGGCGGAGAAGCCGTGCGATCCCGGCATTTCGAATTATAATGGATTTTTCGTAAATTTGGGAAAAATAGATATGCTTTTGGGAAAATTATACATGCTGTGGCCGAGGTAAAATGCAATCTTTACATTCGTTTTATTTTGCATACCTCTTTTTTATAATCTGCCATCTCCATGAACAGTGTTTACCATAAAACAGCAGTAAAGCCTGCGGCGGAAAGAATTTGTCCTTCTTTTAAATCTTACTTCCGGCTCATGCCCAACCAGCGGGTGCGCATTTTTTTCGTAAAGCGAAATATGCCGGCTGAGGTCCAGAAATATCAATTTGGACAAGGTCGATTCATAATGCCCGATGCGATCGATTTGCCGCCTGATGTATTGAAAAGACTGGGAATTACCTTTTACAGAATTCATTCCGGTTATTATCCCGTGCTGGAAAACGAGCATTTTATCATGATCGATTTGTAGTTGGTTACTACCACTAATTACCCTGGCAACCAGGACTTGTAATAGTCGCCACTTTCAATACCTGCGGCATACTCCGTCATCAGCAAAGGGCGGAAGGTATCGACCATAACAGCCAGTTCACGCGTTTCATACTGACCAATGCTTTTTTCCGCCATGCCGAGGTGCGGGCCGTGCGGAATACCGCCCGGATGCAGTGTGATCATGCCTCTCTCGACATGTTTGCGGCTCATAAAATCGCCGTCGACATAATACAGCACTTCATCTGAATCTATATTGGAATGGTTGTACGGTGCCGGTATGGCTAACGGATGGTAGTCGAATAGGCGCGGCACAAAAGAGCAAATTACAAAATTATGTCCGTCGAAAGTCTGGTGCACCGGCGGCGGCTGGTGTACCCGGCCGGTGATCGGCTCAAAATTAAGAATATTGAACGCATAGGGATACACATAACCGTCCCACCCGATCAGATCGAACGGATGATTGAGGTAATGATAAGGATAGATGTTATCCTGCTTTTTAATGTAAAACAAAAAGTCGCCCTTTTCGTCATGTGTTTCCAGGTCTACCGGTTTGCGTATGTCGCGCTCACAGAACGGCGCATGTTCGAGCAATTGCCCAAATTCATTGCGATAACGTTTGGGTGTGGTGATCGGGCCGTTACTTTCGACGATCAGTAAACGATTGTCCGGCGTATCGAAATACAACTGATAGATCGTTCCACGCGGCACGATCACATAATCACCGTATTCAAAACGCAAATTGCCGTACATCGTCCGCAGCGTGCCCGTACCCTCGTGCACAAAAATGACTTCATCCGCATCGGCGTTTTTGTAAAAATAATCGTGCATGCTCTTGCGCGGTGCAGCGAGAATAATTTTACAATCATTGTTGACCAGTACCGGTTTACGCGACAAAAGGTAATCATCTTCCGGTGCAATCTGAAATCCGTTCAAGCAGCGGTGCTTCAGTTGTTTGTCGTGTACCGTACGCGGTGCAATACTGTACGGATCGCCAACCTGCACGATTTGCGTCGGTGGATTACAGTGGTATAACAGCGAGTAATTATTGCTAAAACCCTCCGTACTGAAGAGTTCTTCGGCATATAAAGTGCCATCCGGTTTACGGAATTGCGTGTGCCGTTTGGGTGGAATGTGTCCGAGGGTATGGTAGTGCATGCAATTACAGGTTTTTCAATTACGAATTTGCCAGTTGGGCACTCAATGGTAGTTTTAAGTTTGAAATATTCGAATCGTATCGTTAACAAGTTGAAATGTTGCCTTCATTTCGACATTGTCCGGAATCAGCGGTGCGGCTATTCCTGTTTTCAAATACTGCCGGCTTTCCAGGATGCGAATTTCATCATAATAACCGGCAGACAGAAAATGATTCAGCGTTTGTGCGCCCCCTTCTACCAATAAAATAGCCTTACCAGCCGATTGCAATTTCGTTAAAACATTGCTAACCAAATCTTTACCGACGAGCGTCTCCACAAATACCGTCTGTTCAAAATTGCCGGAACGCGCAGCTCCGAGTACCCAGGTCGGCACTGAATCATCCAGCAGATAATGTGTGGCCGGCATTTTACCCATTCGATCGATCACGATGCGCAGGGGTGCCTGCCCGTAATAATGCCGCACATCCAGCCGTGGATTATCCACGAGAGCAGTATTAGTGCCCACCAGTATCGCATCCGCTTCACTGCGCCACCGATGCACCAGACGCTTGGCCTGCGGGCCTGAAACAGGGGTTTGTTCGCCGGTTTTACTGATAAAACCATCCCGGCTTTGTGCCCATTTCAGGACAATATACGGTCGTTTCCGGTTGATCCAGGTAAAAAAAGCCCGGTTGATTTCGATGCCTTCGGCTTGCAGTATATCCGAGACAACTTCCACCCCGGCAGCCCGAAGTTTGGCCAAACTTTGGCCGGCTACTTTGGGATTCGGATCGGTATTTGACACCACCACCCGGCGAATTTTTTCTGCCAGGATCAGGTCTACGCACGGGGGCGTTTTCCCAACATGAAAACACGGTTCCAGCGAGCAGTATAAAGTCGCCGCCGGAATAAGATGCCGCTGTGCGGGCAGCACCGCGCGCACACAATTCACTTCCGCGTGCGCCTGTCCGTATTTTTGATGCCAGCCTTCCCCGATTATCTTCCCGGCATGCACCAAAGCCGCACCTACCATGGGGTTGGGCGATACCTGCCCGGCGCCCAGACGGGCCAGTTGAAAGCAGCGCCGCATAAAATCAGCGTCCGCCATCATGGAAGCAGCCACCCGGCCATTTGTTGTTGTAACACCGAGGCTTCCGCCCGCGCTTTTTCGGCAAAATCCATCCCGCTACCGGCATACAAAATACTTCTCGACGCATTTACCAGCAGACCGCACTCGGCCGTAAGACCGTATTGGCAAATTGAAGCCAGATCTCCTCCTTGTGCACCTATACCCGGCACCAGCAAAAAATTGGTAGGTGTAATCTCGCGCACCCGCGCAAATGCTTCCGGATGCGTAGCACCGACGACAAACATGAGGTTGTCGGGGGTACCCCAGGTTTGGGCCACCCGTATTACTTTTTCCCAAACCGGTTCCCGGCTGTCTTCCAGCCAATTGCGCTGAAAATCGGCGCTACCCTGATTGGAGGTAAGTGCGAGTACGATCGCCCATTTATCAGCAAAGTCTAAAAAGGGGGCTACGCTATCTTCTCCCATATACGGCGCTACCGTTACGGCATCGCAATGCAGGCGATTAAAAAACGCTTCCGCATACATCCGGCTGGTATTGCCGATATCGCCGCGCTTAGCGTCGGCAATGATAAAATGCTGCTGCCCAATATAGTCTACTGTTTTGGCAAAGGTGTCCCATCCAGATGCGCCGAGGGCTTCATAAAAGGCTAGATTCGGTTTATAAGCCACACACAGGTCGCGGGTCGCATCGATAATGTCGCGGTTGAAAGCAAAAACCGGATCGGCTTCCTGTTGGAGATGGGCTGGAATTTTACCCAATTCCGGATCTAAACCGACACAGAGAAAAGATTTTTTACGGTAAATTTCGGAAACTAACGTTTGACGATTCATGGTACGAAGGTATGGCGTGCCACCGTACTTTGGTAGTAAAACGGGAAGAATTGAGTGTACAATCCGTTCAGGGAAATTACCTTGAATCCAGGCGATAAAACATACCTTTATGGGCGTTGTTGTACGTTTAAAAGCAGCGACTGCCTTAAAATTTCAAATCAATCTATCGAAGCAGTATGCTCGGAAAAATAATAAAATTGCCGTTTATCTTATTGATTCGGTTATACCAACTGACTTTGTCGCCGTTTCTGGGGGCAAACAAGTGTCGTTATCAACCCACCTGTTCGCATTACATGATCGGGGCGATTGAGGAGTGGGGTGTTTTCAAAGGCTTGTACCTCGGTACGAAACGCATTTTGCGTTGTCACCCATGGAGCAAACATCCGGTGCATGATCCGGTGCCGAAGCGGGTAGACGGATGAGCCGATAGCGGTTTGCACATGCCCGAATTTGGTTGACGAAAACAGGCAACCAATCTATGTTGCAAAAAAGCGGCACCCAGGAAAATTCCTGGATGCCGCTTTTTTATTACCGTCAAATCCTCAACTTAATACTAATTCTTACCGCCTCCGCTGCCTCCTCCGGAAGTCTTGACCGGTGCCGGTGTTGACGCAGGCGTATCTTTACCGAAAGCAGCCTGCATATCGCGGATGTTCTGCTGGTTGGTCGGGTCGACTTCCAGTTCCAGCCATTTGGCAGAAATGGCGTTGAATTTATCGGCTTCCACTTTTACAAAGTAACAATAAGCCAGGTAGTTGTAGGCCGTAAGCAGGTCTTTTTTATTCTTTTCTTTGTCAGCCTCGGCTAATTCCACATACTTTTCGTAGTATTCCCTGGCTCTGCCGTACTGGTTGGCCAATTCGGGTTGTTCCGTAATTTGCTCCACCGATGGGTCTAGTTTTGCCGCAGATTTCGCTGCCCAAAGCCAGCCAATGAGCGCTTTCGGACGCAATGCACCTACCCGCGCAAAAATAGTCTCGGCTTTGGCGTACCGTAAAGAATCCGGATCCGCTTTACAGTAGTATTGGGCTAAACCGTATTTATAGAAATCGTTGGCGATTTCCGCATTGCTTTCCGGCACCGAGTCGAGGTACATTTTATACATCAGTGCTGCATTACAATAGTCTTTGCGCCCATAGTAGGTTTCGCCGATCGATTTATACATCGACCAAGTCGAGGAATCCAGGTCGATGGATTTGCGCAGGTTACCAATTGCGACCATGGTATCGCCTTTGGTAGCCAGTTGCAATTTACCGTAGTACAAGTAGTCGGAAGAAAGGATTTTCTCCGGGGCCACTTTCTGGAAGTATTCGTTCATAATAGCGATGCCCTGATCGAACTGGCCATTCTCATAATTGCAATATGCCAGCAGGCGGCGCAGGTAGTTTTTGGAGCCATCCCTTTTCAGGATACTTTCTACCAATTCGCTTACCCCTTTACAGTCTTTGGTAATAAAAAGACAGTTGGCGAGCTGCATTTCGTCTTCAATTTTCACTTCTGCGCCCTTGGCGACCAGTTCCTTATATGCTTTGGTTGCCTCCTCCCATCTACTCGCAAAATAGAGATATTCCGCTTTCGAACGCAAGGCTGGGGTATACTTGGAATCCACTGCAATGGCCCGGTCGCAATAGTCCAGAAACCGGTCGTACACTTTACCGAATTTGTACACTTTGGCCAGCATAAATTTAGCCAATGGGCTACGCTGCTCCAGGGCCTCGGCTTGTTGATAGGTACGGGCCGCTTCGCCGCCATTTGGCATTTCTTTATAACAATAGCCAAGTGACATCAGGGTATTGAAGTCTTTATTATTGATATCGGCGGCGTCTTTCAGCCATTTTTCGGCCTGCGTAAAATCCGGACGCGTGCTTCCCTGTGGCGTAAAATAGAGGTACGATTCGCCAATCTGACGCAGTGCGACCGCGTCTTTTTTACTTTTGCCGAATGCCCGTTTGAATTGCTCATTGGCCGCAGAAATATTGTTTTGCAGCAGAAGGTTGCGCGCATTGGCAATAATGGCGTAGTTACCTTCCGGTTTTGCGCTAAATGCTGCATCAAAGGATTCCTTGGCTTTGGTTTTATCACCTTTGATCAAGTAGGCGTTGCCAAGCGTCAACCAAGCGGTCTGATCATCTGGCGTCGCTTTCGCCAACGCAGTATAAATGGTAATTGCTT